>NZ_NBCN01000005.1:78666-388897 GCF_002099185.1 Streptomyces sp. CB03238
ACCACGATACGGTGCGGCCCGCCGGACGGGTCCGGGGGCCGTGCCTCTCCCCCACCCCACCCCTTCCCGAAACCAGGGGCTTCGCCCCCGGCCCCTGGGTGTCGGTTGCGGGGCCGTACGCCCCCGAGCCCCCGCGAGGGGCTTGAGGAGCGCCGCCACCGCCGGTCCGGCGAGGGGCCCGAACTGGCGCCCCGGCCCCCCCGTGAGGGGCTTGCAAGCCACTGGCGCCCGGGCCCCATGAGGGGCTGGGAGGCGTGGTGCCGGGGCTGCCCCGGAAGGCTTCCGGGGCCCGTCTGCTCGGGGCGGGCCGACGCCTGGGGCCGCCCGCGAGAGGTCCCCCGGCTGACGTCGCGGCCCGCATCGGGCCTCGGCCTGGACGTCCCCGGGCCCGTGAGGGGCTCAGGAGACGACACCGCCGGGCCCGGTTAGGCGCCCGAACCGGCGCCCCGGCCCGGTGAGGGGCTTCACCGACTGGCGCCCGGGCCCCGTGAGGGGCTCAGGAGCTGCGGCGCAGGGGCTGCCCGGAAGGCTGCCGGGGCCCGTCCGTCGGGCCAGGCTCCGGGCCCGGCCAGGGGCTTACGAGGCCGACGCCGGGCCGCCCGTGAGAGGCCCCGCAGCTGACGTCCCCTCGGCCCCGTGAGGGGCCTACGGCGCCAGGCACCCACCAGGGCCTTGACGTTGGAGGGCCGGGCCCGCGGCGGGGCTGGAGGAGCCGATGGGCCGGACCGGCAGGGGTCTGGTGGCCTGGTGCCGCCAGACCACCGTCGACCCCCCGGGTTACTTCTCGGTGACCCCCGCCGAGTCGAACGTCGCCACCTCGTGCATCGCGCGGGCGGCGCTCTGGATGACCGGCAGGGCCAGCAGCGCGCCGGTGCCTTCGCCCAGGCGGAGGTCCAGGTCCACCAGGGGGCGGAGGCCCAGCTTGTTGAGGGCGGCCACGTGGCCCGGTTCCGCGCTGCGGTGGCCCGCGATGCAGGCCGCCAGCGACTCGGGCGCGATGGCCCGGGCCACCAGCGCCGCCGCGCCCGCGCTCACCCCGTCGAGGACCACCGGCGTACGCAGCGACGCGCCACCCAGGATGAAGCCGACGAGCGCCGCGTGCTCCAGGCCGCCGATGGCGGCGAGGACGCCGATGGGGTCGGCCGGGTCCGGCTGGTGGAGGTCCAGCCCGCGCCGGACGACGTCCACCTTGCGGGCGTGCATCTCGTCGTTGATGCCCGTGCCCCGGCCGGTGACCTCCGCCGCGTCGACGTCCGTGTAGACGGAGATCAGCGCGGCGGACACGGTGGTGTTCGCGATGCCCATCTCGCCGGTCAGCAGCGCCTTGTTGCCCGCGGCGACCAGGTCGCGGGCCGTCTCGATGCCGACCTCGACGGCCGCCAGGACCTCTTCACGGCTGAGGGCGGGGCCGGTGGTGAAGTCGGCCGTGCCGGGACGCACCTTGCGCGGCAGCAGGCCGGGCGTGGCCGGCAGGTCACCGGCGACGCCGACGTCGATGACGCAGACCTCGGCGCCCACCTGGTTGGCGAACGCGTTGCACACCGCGCCGCCGCCGAGGAAGTTGGCGACCATCTGCGCCGTCACCTCCTGGGGCCAGGCGGTGACGCCCTGCGCGTGCACGCCGTGGTCGCCGGCGAAGATCGCCACGGCCGCGGGCTCCGGGATGGGCGGCGGGCACATCCGGGACAGGCCGGAGAGCTGGGCGGAGATGATCTCCAGCATGCCGAGGGCGCCGGCCGGCTTGGTCATCCGCTTCTGCCGCTCCCACGCCTCCCCGAGCGCCTTGGCGTCCAGCGGGCGGATGTTGGACACGGTCTCCTGGAGCAGGTCGTGCGGCTCCTCGCCGGGCAGCGCACGGCGGCCGTACGTCTCCTCGTGGACGACCCACGACAGCGGGCGGCGCTTCGACCAGCCCGCCTGCATCAGCTCCGGCTCCTCCGGGAACTCGTCGACGTAACCGACGCACAGGTACGCGACGACTTCGAGGTGCTCGGGCAGGCCCAGTGCGCGGACCATCTCGCGCTCGTCGAAGAAACTGACCCAGCCGACGCCCAGGCCCTCGGCGCGGGCGGCGAGCCAGAGGTTCTCGACCGCGAGGGCGGAGGAGTACGGCGCCATCTGCGGCTGGGTGTGCCGGCCGAGGGTGTGGCGGCCGCCGCGGGTCGGGTCGGCGGTGACGACGATGTTCACCGGGGTGTCGAGGATGGCCTCGATCTTCAGTTCCTTGAACTGCTTGGCCCGGCCCTTCGGCAGCGACTTGGCGTACGCCTCGCGCTGGCGCTGGGCGAGTTCGTGCATCGTGCGCCGGGTCTCGGCGGAGCGGATGACGACGAAGTCCCAGGGCTGCGAGTGGCCGACGGACGGTGCGGTGTGGGCCGCTTCGAGGACCCGGAGGAGGACCTCGTGCGGGATCGGGTCGCTGCGGAAGCCGTTACGGATGTCCCGGCGCTCGCGCATGACGCGGAGTACGGCCTCGCGCTCGACGTCGTCGTAGGCGGGGGCCGGCGCGCTGCTCTCCGGGGCGTGCGTGCCGCCGTCGGTGGTGGCGGTGGTGTCGGTGGTGGCGGTGCTGTCGGCGCCGTCGGTGCTGTCGGCCTCGTCCGTGGTCTCTGCGGCTTCGGGCTCCTTCGGCTCCGCGGGCTCCTTCGGCTCCGCGGGCTCCTCGGCGGATGCCTGCTGCTCGGCCACCGTGGGCTGTTCGGGCGCGGGTGCGGGTGCGGGTGCGGCCTGCTCGGCCACCGGTTCGGCGGCCACCGGCTGCTCCGCCACCGGCTCGGGCGCGATGACCTCCGCGTCCGCGGGCACGGGCTCGGCGGCCACCGGCTGCTCGGGTGCCGGGTGCTCGAGTGCCGGCTCGGACGCCGGGTGCTCGGGCGCCACCGGCTCGGCAGCGGGCTGCGGGGCGGGCTCGGCCGCGGCGGGAGAACCGCCGTCGCGAGGGGCCGGGACGGTCACGGCGACGTCCGGTGCGGGTTCCGGGGCCGGCTCCGGGGTGGGCGGCGTCGGGGCGAGGTGCGGCGCGGTCGGGACGGAGCCCTCAACGGGCACGAACTGCCCGACCGGCGCGGGCGCCGGTTCCGGAACGACCGTTTCTGCTGGGGCAGGCAGCGGCATCTGGGGCTGCTGTGGCTGCGGCTGCGGGGACCACGGTTCCGCGCTCTGCGGCGGCAGCTCGCCGAGCTGCGGGCCGGGCAGCGCGGACGCCGCCTCCTCCTCGCGCGGCACGTCCAGGTACTCCAGGCCGCCGGAGGTCGCCGGACCCGGGTTCGCGGGACCGCGGTCGGCGAGCGAGCGGACCACGCCGCCCGAGGCGTCGGGCACCGGCGGGCCCATGTGGAGCGGACGCCGTGCGGCCGCCGGGGCCTGGGCGGCCGGGGCAGGCGCCGGAACCGGGGCCTGGGGCTCGGGCGCCTGCTGAAGCTGAGGCTCCGGCTGGGGCTCGGGCTGAAGCTGAGCCTCCGGCTGGGCCTGGGCCTGGGGCTGCGGCTGGGGCTCCGGCTGGAACTGGGGCGCGGGCTCGGGCTGCGGCTGGGGCTCCGGCTGGGGCTGCGCGGGCTCGGGAACCGCCGCCTGGGCCGGTTCCGGCATCCGTACGCCGGTCAGGTCGACCGAGCCGGAGTCACGTCCACCGGCCTCGTGCGCGCCGACCTGCGCGCCCGACTCGTGGGCGGCAGGCTCGGGGGCGGCAGGCTCGGGGGCGGCAGGCTCGTGGATCACCGGCTCGTGGACCGGCGGCTCGTACACAGGAGCGGCGGCCTGCTCGTGCGCGACCGGCACGGCCTGCTCGTACACGGCCTGCTGCTGCACCTGCTGCGCCTGCTGCTCGGCGACCACCGCCGCGCCCACCGGGTCCACCGCCGGAGGTTCCGGTGCGGGGGCCGTGGGGGGCATCGCCATCGGTGCGGGAGCCGGGGCGACGCCGGCGTGCGGCTCGCTCCAGGCTCCCTGCGACCCTGGCATCAGCAGCAGGTCGTCGTCCTCGGCAGCGCTCTCGGAGGGGTCCAGGAAGGTGTACGCGCCCGGAGCGGGGATGCCCGGCTGCTCCACCATGCCTGCGTTCTCCGGCTGCCCCTCGCCCGGGACCTGGCCGGTGTCAGTCATGCGTACCCCTCGCCCATCGGTTGTGCTCCTTCAGACCGTCGCCCGTCAACAAGAACGAGCATGCGCGCCGCGCGGCACGAACGGCACGCGGACATCACGTATTGTCGCGGCCTTCGGCCGCCGTGGCAGCGGGATCCGCCACCGTCGGCTGTGGACTGCGCCACGTCGCGCAACCCCCCGGAAGCGCTGTACCACATCTCCCCCCTCAAAGGGGTCCCTTTTTCCGGACATTCGCGAAGAAACCGCCGAACGCCCGGCTGCGGTACAACGATCGGCCAGCCTACCTTCCGTCCCGTAGTGAGATGGTCACGGGGAGGGCGCCGGCCTGTGCCCGGACAGCAGGAAGACCACGGATCGGTCGCGTTCCGTCCAGGAGCCGGGGTCGAGTTCGACGGACTGGAGGAGCGCGCACTCGACCGCGTACCCGCCGTCGGTCAGGGCCGCGCCGATGGCCTCCGCCTCGTCGCGGGTGGTGGCGTGCGTGACGATCCGCTCGGGGCGGCGGTCCGCGCAGGCGGTGACGACGGCCGCTCCTCCGCCTCCGACGCGTACGACGTCGGGCTCCGGCAGCCGTTCCAGCACGTGCGGCGCGCGGCCCGCCACGGTCTGGATCTGGACGCCGGAGTGGCGTGCGGCGGCCTCGGTGCGGGCGCACGCCGCCCGGTCCTCGTCGACCGCGATGACGGCGGCGCCGAACCGTGCGGCCTCCACGGCCAGCGCCCCGGCGCCGCAGCCGATGTCCCAGACGAGGTCGCCGGTGCGCGGGCCCAGGCGGGCGAGCTGGGCGGCGCGGAGGCCGGCCGACTCGCCGGTACCGAGATCGTCGCCGTACACGTGCGAGGGCAGCCCCCAGCCGCGTACCGCTCCCGGGTCGCGGCCCATCAGCCAGCCCCCGCCCTGCGTGCCCGTCGCCGCGGTGCCGCCGATGACGATGACGACGTTGGGGTCGCGCCAGGTGTGGTCGGCGGCCTTGTCGGAGGTGAGAACGGTGACCTGCTCCCGCTCGGTGCCGAGTTCCTCGCAGATGACGAAGGTGCGGTGGACGCCGTCGAGGAGGAGGGCGAGTTCGGCGGGGCCGGCGCCCGGGGAGGTGAGCACGGCGACCTTGGGGTGGGCGCGGCACACGTTGACGGCGCGGCGCAGCGTACGGCTGTGGGCGACGACGACGTGGGCGTCGTCCCAGGGCATGCCGGCGCGGGCGAAGGCGGCGGCGACGGAGGAGACGGCGGGCACCACTTCGACTTCCAGGCCGTACTGGGGTGCGCGCAGGGTGCGGACGACGCCGAAGAAGCCGGGGTCGCCGTCGGCGAGGACGACGGCGGTGCCGCGGTGGCCGGCGATGCGGCGGGCGGCGAGGTCGACGCTGCCGAGGCGGATGCGTTCGGCGGCGGGCGGGATTTCCGGGAGCGCCAGGTGGTGGCCGGCTCCGGCCACCAGGGTGGCGGCCGAGAGGGCGGCCCTGGCGGCCGCGGTGAGGGGCGAACCGTCCCAGCCGATCACCGTGACCCGGTCGGCCATCTTCGTCTGTCTCCTGGAGTCTTGGTGCAGGTCGGGGCCGACCTGAGCGTACCTGGATTCAGTTCCAGTCGGTGAAGGAGGAGTATCCGGCATCGGCGAGCTGGTCGGCGGCGCCTTCGAGGTCCTCGGGGAGCAGGCTCCACACGATCAGGTCGGTCCTGATGTCGGTCCAGCCGCCGTCCTCCGTCTGGGTGCGCGCTATCCAGGCGTTGCGCAGGACGCCTTCGCTGATGCAGCCGATCTTCTGGGCGACCTGCTGGGAGGCGGTGTTGTCGGCGGCGGTGCGCAGTTCCAGGCGTTCGAAGCGCTGGTCACGGAAGAGCCATTGGGCGACGGCGAGGACGGACTCGGTGGCGTACCCCTCGCCACGGGCCCAGGGGGCGGTGACGTAGGCGACTTCGGTGGCGCGGGTGCGCCAGTTGGTGTTCTGGAGGTGGATGGTGCCGACGAGGCGCTGGGTGAGGAATTCGGTGACGGCGAGGACGACGCCGCGGCCTTCCGTGCGTTCTGCAGGAGCGATCCTGCGCACCCATTCCTCGGCGTGGGCCGTGGTGTACGGGTGGGGTACGGAGGTCCAGGTGACGACCATCTCGTCGTTCATCATCTCGGTGTGCGCGGGGATGTCCGAGTCGTCGTAGGGGCGCAGCACCAACCGTTCCGTGCTGATGGAGATGTCCGGAAAGGTGGTAGTCATGCGCAGCTCCATGCCGGGGACCGTCCGTAAAGGCCGTGAACGCACAGCATGCAGCATGCAGTCGGTGGCGCGCATGGCCGGGTCGGTACGGGGACGTCGGTACGGGGACGTCGGTACGGGGACGTCGGTACGGGGACGTCGGTACGGGGGCGTCGGTACGGCGGTACGGGTCAGGCCCCGCTCACCGGACGGGGTGCGCGGGGCCTGGGGCCGAGGGGAAGGCGGCGTTACTTGGCCGCGCCGAAGGCGGCGATGATGGAGCCGTCCTTGTAGGTGTCCTCGATGTACTTCTTCACCTCGGGCGAGTTGAGGAGCTTGGCGAGCTTCTGCACGCGGGCGTCGTTCTCGTTGCCCTTCTTCACGGCGAGGAAGTTGGCGTACGGGTTGCCCTCCGCCTTCTCCAGCGCCAGGGCGTCCGTGGCGGGGCTGAGCTTGGCCTCGATGGCGTAGTTGCCGTTGATGACGGCGGCGTCGACGTCGTTCAGGGCGCGGGGCACGGTGGCGGCCTCCAGCTCCTTGAACTCCAGGCCCTTCTTGTCCTCGATGTCGGACAGCTTGCCGTTGGCGCCGACGCCGTCCTTGAGGGTGATGACGCCGTTGTCGGCGAGGAGCTTGAGAGCGCGGCCGCCGTTGGTGGTGTCGTTGGGGACGGCGACGGTCTGGCCCGCCTTCAGGTCCTTGAGCGACTTCAGCTTCTTGGAGTAGAGGCCGAGGGGCTCCAGATGGACGTTGACAACCGGGACGATGGTGGTCTTGTTCTTCTTGTTGAAGTCGTCCAGGTACGGCTTGTGCTGGAAGTAGTTGGCGTCGACCTGGCCCTGCTGGGTGGCGGTGTTCGGCAGGACGTAGTCCGTGAACTCCTTGACCTCCAGCTTGAGGCCGGCCTTCTCGGCCAGGTTGTCCTTGACGTAGGTCAGGATGTCGGCGTGCGGCGTCGGGGACGCCGCGACGACGAGCGGCTTGGACTCGTCGGCCTTGCCGGAGCCGCCCTTGGAGGAGGCCGGGTCGGAGGCCGTGCCGCAGGCGGTGAGGCCCAGGGCGAGGGCGGTGATGGTGGCGAAGGCGCCGGTGAGCTTGATGTTCTTACGCACGAAAAGTGCCTCTTTCTGGTGATGCGGACAACGCCCGGACAAGGAGTGCGGGTTGTGCTGGGAAGGGTCAGGAAGTCAGGAAGCGGTGCGGCCGCGGCGGGCGAGCAGGCGTACGGCCCCGTCGCCGATGAGCTGGACGATCGTGACGATGACGATCAGCAGCACCACGGTGATGAGCATGAACTCGGTCTCGAAGCGCTGGTATCCGTAGGTGATGACCTTGGAGCCGAGCCCCTCGCCGCCGACCGCGCCGGCCAGCGCCGAGTAGCTGATCAGCGTGATCACCGTGGTGGTGAGCGCGGCGACCAGGGAGGGCAGGGCCTGCGGGAGGAGCACCTTCCCCACGATCGTCGGGATGCCGCCGCCCATGGACTGGACGGCTTCGACCAGCCCGTGGTCGACTTCGCGGATCGCGGTCTCGACCAGGCGCGCGAAGAACGGGATGGCGCCGATGGAGAGCGGCACGATCATCGCGGTCGGGCCGATGAAGGTGCCGACGACGAGGGTCGTGAAGGGGATCAGGGCCACCAGCAGGATGATGAAGGGCAGTGAGCGGCCCACGTTGACGATCGCTCCGATGGCCTTGTTCACCGGGCGGTTCTGCAGCAGTCCGCCCTTGTCGGTCAGGACGAGGAGAACGCCGAGCGGCAGACCGCCGATGACGGTCACGACGGTGGACCACAGCACCATGTAGAGCGTGTCGATGGTGCCCTGCTCGAGCAGGGGCCGCATTTCTTCCCAGGTCACTTCGCGGCCTCCTTGACCAGATCGTCGTTGGCGTCCCGGCCGTCGCGGCCGTCGTCGGCGTGGTTGCCGTCGGAGAGGTCGAGGACCTCGACCTGGAGGCCCTGCTCGCGCAGGAACCCGACGGGGACGACGTTCTCCTCGTACCGGCCGGGCAGTTCGATGCGCATGCGCCCGATCTGCTTGCCGCCGACGGTGTCCATGGCGGCGCCGAGGATCGAGATGTCGACGTTGTACGTACGGGAGAGCTGGGAGATCACCGGCTGGGTGGCGGCCTCGCCGTGGAACGTGACGTCGATGACCGTACGGTCGGGGCCGGTGGCCTCGCCGGTCACCGGGAACAGTTCGTGGGCCAGCTCGGAGCCGGGGGTGGCGAGCAGTTCGGAGACGGTGCCGGACTCCACGACGCGGCCCTTCTTCATCAGGGCGGCGGAGTCGCAGATCTGCTTGACGACGTCCATCTCGTGCGTGATGAGCAGGACGGTCAGGCCGAGCTGCCGGTTGAGGTCGCGCAGCAGCTGGAGGATGGAGCGGGTGGTCTCGGGGTCCAGCGCGCTGGTGGCCTCGTCGGAGAGCAGCACCTTGGGGTTGCCGGCGAGCGCGCGGGCGATGCCGACGCGCTGCTTCTGGCCGCCGGAGAGCTGAGCCGGGTACGCCTTGGCCTTGTCGGCGAGGCCGACGAGGTCGAGGAGCTCGAGGGCGCGGTGCGAGCGTTCGGCGCCGGAGACGCCGAGGATCTCCAGGGGCAGTTCGACGTTGTCCTTGACGGTGCGCGAGGACAGCAGGTTGAAGTGCTGGAAGACCATGCCGATGCGGCTGCGCGCCCGGCGCAGGTCCTTCCCGGCGCGGCGGCCGCGTCCGGCGAGCGCGGTGAGGTCGGTGCCGTCGACCGTCACGGTGCCGGAGGTGGGGCGCTCCAGGAGGTTGACGCAGCGGATGAGCGAGGACTTGCCGGCGCCGCTCTGACCGATGACGCCGAAGACCTCGCCTTCGCGGACATGCAGGTCGACACCGTCCAGAGCGGTGACCTGGCGGCCGCGCGACTCGTAGACCTTGGTCAGGCCCGTAGTGGTGATCACAGGGTTTCCGTCACTGTCGAGTGCACGGCGCGGTGTCCGCCGGGCACGGGGCATTCGTCATTCCGACGCGCGGCACGGCCGGCTCGGCCGGGTGGGCCAGGGGGTGGCACGTGCGCGGGGCAGGCCGGTCCGTCGATGTGGATCGCGTACGGAACACGGCGCGGCTGTCGGGTCTCGCTTCGGGGCGCGAGGCTCACACGGGGGCCCTCAGAAGGCGCACATTCGACACATGCAACGAGCACCGGGCGTCGTCATCGCCTCGGTCGCAAGGGTGCGGTAGCTCATCGTGGTCATGCGGGTCAGTAAACCAGACGCCTCTTCGGACGCCGGGCGACTGTCCGAATAGTGGACAGTCGTTGACGGCGCGGGGGTGGTCAGGCCGCCGTGGTGGCCTTCACCGTGAGCTCCATCGCACTGCCGGTGGCCTGTGCGGACACAGCCGACAGGTTTTCGACGACGGCGTCGGCGACGAGTTGGGAGCGGTCGTGCGTTGTGGTCAAGGCCACGGTCGTCATGCCGGCGGCGCGGCCGGCCGACAGCCCGGCGGGGGCGTCCTCGAAGACCACGCAGCGCGCCGGGTCGACGCCGAGCCTGGCGGCGGCGAGCAGGTAGGGCTCGGGGTCGGGCTTGCCGCGCGTGATGTCGTCGGCGGCGATCACCACCGGCGCGTCGATGCCGGCCTCCCGAAGCCGGGCCTCGGCGAGCGGCCGGGTGGCGGAGGTGACGACGGCCCATCGGCCGTCCGGGAGCGAGGAGAGCAGCTCCTTGGTGCCCGGCAGCAGTTCCACACCGCCGGGTACGTCCTCGACCTCCAGCTGCTCGATCCGGGCGAGGGCCTCGGGTATCCGGCCGGCGGGGAGCAGCTCGGCGATGATCTCGACGGCGGGGCGGCCGTGCAGTTCGACGCGGGCGAAGTCCGCCGCCGCGATGCCGTACTCCTCGGCCCACCGGTTCCAGCAGCGGTCGACGGACGCGAGGGAGGAAACGAGCGTGCCGTCGTTGTCGAACAGGAGGGCTTCGGCGTGGAGCTTCATGGTCATGGAGCCTACGTTTCCGCTACCGGGGGCGGTCGCACCGGGTCTTTTGGCCCGTAATAGTCTCGGGCGCATGCTTGACGCCCTGACGGTCGCGGTCTCCGTGGCCGCGCTCGCCCTCGCCGCCTGGTGCGGCTTCGCCGCGTACCGGGACCAGCCGACGAAGGACTGGCACTTCATCGGCATGGCGGTGGTGACGCTGCTGGCGCTGGTGCAGCTGATGGTCGCGATCGTGCGGCTGGCGCGGGGCGAGCAGGCCGACGCGGGTACGGCGATCTTCCTCGCGTATCTGGTCGGCGCGCTGTGCGCGGTGCCGGCCGCGGGGTTCATGTCGCTGGCGGAACGCAGCCGCTGGGGCTCGGCGACGGTGGCGGCGGGCGCGGTGGTGCTGGCGGTGCTGGAAGTGCGCCTCTACGACATCTGGACGGTCTGAGATGGCGGGGCGCGGTCTGGCCAAGGGGCCCGGCATGCTGCTGGTGTGGCTGTACGGGGTGATGTCGGTCGGCGCGGTGTCGCGGTCGGTGCTGCAGATCGCGACCGAGTTCGACCGGGCGCCGCTGCCGTACACGCTGTCGGCCCTGGCGGCGGTGGTGTACGTGTTCATCACGTACACGCTGGTACGGGGCGGGGAGACGGCCCGCAAGGCAGCGCTGGTGTGCTGCGCCGCCGAGCTGGTGGGCGTACTGACCGTGGGGACCTGGACGCTGGCCGATCCCGGCGCCTTCCCGGACGCCACGGTCTGGTCCGACTACGGATACGGATACGTCTTCATTCCGGTGCTGCTTCCGGTGACCGGGATCCTGTGGCTGCGGAGGGCTAAGCGGCCTTCTCCAGCGTGACGAGGGTCAGGCGCGGGCCGGCCTCGTGGGTGGCGACGGTCTCGTACCCCTTCTTGCGGTAGAGACGCAGGTTTCCCTCGCTGCGGTGTCCGGTGAGGAGCTGGAAGCGCTTGGCGGCGGGCGACGGGCCGGTGGCGAAGTGCTCCTCGATGGCGTCGAGGAGGCGGCCGCCGAGGCCGTGGCGGCGCAGCCGCGGGTGGACGATGAGCTTGCCGATGGTGGCGGTGCCGGTGTCGTCGAGCTCTCCGCGTACGGAGGCGATGATCTCGTCGCCGAGCCGGGCGACGAGGGCGTGGCCGCGGTCGAGCTCGGCCTTGAGGTCGTCGAGTGACTGGGTGAGGGGTTCGATGCTGTAGTCGCCGTAGAGCTCGGCCTCGCTCTGGTAGCACAGGTACTGCAGCTTGAGGATGTGTTCGGCGTCCTGCGCGCTTGCCGCTGAGATGGTCACGCTCATGCCCATGTATGCATGCCTCCGGCTCACCTGGTCCGCCCTTGGGTCTACCGCTCCTTTCCCCGATGTTCAGGAACGGCAACCTCTGCCGTGAGCATTCTGCGCAGGCATCCCAGGCATCGGGAACGCATCGGCCCCAAACTGCCTTGTGAGATACCCAACTCCCCTGCGATTTCGCGGTAGGTGGGGTCGGTGGGCGACAACATCGCAGTCAGCAGGCGCCGGCAGTGGAGGGGGGCGCGGGCGATGGCGGTACGCAACGCCCGGTGCCGTTCGGCGACGAGCGCGGCGTGCTCGGGTTCGGCGTCCGACACGGGCTCGTGGGCGGTGTAGGGCAGTTCGCGCACGATGGTGCGCCGGGCGCGGCGGGCTTCGGCCCGGACGGCGCGGCGCAGCCAGTCGGCGGGGCTGCGGGGTACGCCGGGGCCGCCGTCGAGGCGCTCCAGGAGCCTGAGCCATACGGCTTGTTCGAGGTCGCCGGGCTCGACACCGGCGGCTGCGGCCTCCGCCTCGGACTCGGCGGCGAGCAACGCGGTGAGCGTACGGACGAGTTCGGGGACGGGGGCGGGTCGTTCGGGGGGTGTCATGCCGCCCACGACACGTCGTGGCCGCCCGCCGGTTGCCGCGCCGCCCTGAAACCGCCCGTCCGGGCGTCACCCGAAGCGGTGCGCTGACGGGGGCGTCGCCCCGCCGGGCGGGGCGGGACGGGGCGCGGGGAGGTGGAGCGGGTCCGTGACGCACGGGGGGGTGCGCCGAGCGGTACGCGCGCCCCGGCGGGGGAGGCCAGGGCAGGTGCACGGGCCGTGGCGCACGGGCGTGGCGCCGCCCCCCGCGCGCGGGGCCGGGCAGGCGTACGGGCGTGTCGGGCAAGGCCCAGGCAGGTGCACGAGCCGGGGCGCCGAGCGGGCGCGTCCGGCCGACGCGCGCCGCTCGGGGCCGGAGCCGGCCGGGAGCCCGGCGGAGCCGGCGCCGCTATCGGCGCCGGAACGGCGGCACGATGGCCCGGCGGGTATGCCCGTGGATCGCCCGGCGGCACGCCCGGCGTTGGCCGGCGGCGGCCCGGCGGCACGCCCGGCGCCCTTGGCGATGGTCTGGCGCCCACCCGCGGCAGCCAGTGGTGGGCCGACGGCACGCCCGGCGTTGGCCGGCGGCGGCCCGCGGCGCGCCCAGCGCCCTGCCCGGCGGTAGGCCGACGCCCTGCCCAGCGGGATGGCGGTGGCCCGGCGCCCACCTGGCCGTGGCACGGCAACGGCACGGCGCCCCACCCGGCGGTGGCACGGCGCCCTGCCCGGTAGCGGCCGGCGCCCCCGCCCGGCGGTGGCACGGCGCCCCGCCCCGCGGTGGGCCGACGGCACGCCCGGCGGGGGACGGGCGGGCGGTCAGGGGCGAGTGCGGAAGTCCGCGGCGGCGAGGAGGCCTGTGTCGGGCTGGTCGGTGAAGATGCCGTCGATGCCGGTGGCGAAGTACGCCTTGTACGCGCCGAACACGTCCCCGTACGCCGCCGGGTCCGTGCCGCGGCGGAAGTCGGCCGGCAGGAAGCTGTTCTCGTTGCGCAGCGTGTAGGGGTGCAGGACCAGCCCCTTGGCGTGGGCGTCGCGCACCAGCGTGGTGGGCTTGCCCAGCTTGCCGTCCTTGCTCTTCGGGATGACGAGGTCGAGCAGGGGGCCGATGCCCTGCGCGTACGACGCGATCCACTTCAGGCCCTCGGGCGTGATCAGGTCGGCGACCGTGCGCGGGTCGCCCGCCTCGCGGAAGTCCCAGGGGCGGTCGTCCGCCGTCCACAGCAGCACGACGCGCGGCGTGGAGACGAGCTTGGCCATCCGCTGCATGCTGGTCGGCTCGAAGGACTGGAGGAACGTCGGCGAGTCCGCGCCGTGGCGTCCGTACCGGCGCAGCAGCTTCGCCAGCGGCTCCTCCAGGCCCAGGCCGAGGCCCCGGAAGTAGGTGGGGTGCTTGGTCTCGACGTACAGCCAGATCGGGCGGCCCCGGCGGCGGCCCTCCTTCTCGGCCCAGCGCAGCACCTCCTCGAAGGTGGGTATCGTCCAGCGCCCGTCGTAGACGGTGTTCTCCTGGCGCGTACCGGGGATGCGCTCCTTGGCGCGCAGCGTCTTCAGCTCGGCGAGGGTGAAGTCCTCGGTGAACCATCCGGTCAGCGAGGTGCCGTCGACGGTCTTCGTCGTCCTGCGGGACGCGAACTCGGGGTGGTCGGCGACGTCCGTCGTGCCCGTGATGTCGTTCTCGTGCCGGCAGACCAGGTGCCCGTCCTTGGTCGGGACGAGGTCCTGCTCGATGACGTCCGCGCCCATGTCGAGGGCGAGCTGGTAGGAGCCGAGGGTGTGCTCGGGGCGGTAGCCGCTGGCGCCGCGGTGCGCGATGACCGTCGGGACCGGCAGCTTGTACGAACCCGACGGGCGCCCCTGCGCCTGCGCCGCGGTGGTGCCGGCCGCGCCGACGGAGAGGGCGGCGGCCGAGCCGAGGACCGCCGCTGCTCCCAGCACGGTCCGGCGGGCGGGGCTGCTGTGCGCACCCTGTGTCATGGAGGCTCCTTCGACGAGCGTGTTTCGGACTGACGAGCGAGGCCCGATCGTAGGCAGGGGTGCCTTACGTACGGGAGACCCCCGACGAACGCATGGAAAACACGGGTCAACACTGCGTATCGACTCGGTGAACCCGATGTGCGCCCGCGCCTGACCCGCGAGTATCGTCCTCACCTGCACATACTGGTCACGTACGTGGTCGGCTACTTCGACGGAGGACTCGTTGTCCCGCTTCGCGCTCATCAAGGCAGTGCTCGGCCCGGTCATGCGCCTGATGTTCCGCCCCCACGTAGAGGGCGCCGAGAACATCCCCGGCACCGGGCCGGTCATCCTGGCGGGCAACCACCTGACGTTCATCGACTCGATCGTCCTGCCGATCGTGTGCGACCGTCAGGTGTTCTTCATCGGCAAGGACGAGTACGTCACGGGCAAGGGCCTCAAGGGCCGGCTCATGGCGTGGTTCTTCACGGGCGTCGGCATGATCCCGGTGGACCGGGACGGCGCCAACGGTGGCGTGGCCGCGCTGATGACGGGGCGCCGGGTGCTGGAGGAGGGCAACGTCTTCGGCATCTATCCCGAGGGCACCCGCTCCCCCGACGGCCGCCTCTACCGGGGGCGTACGGGTATCGCGCGCCTCACGCTGATGACGGGCGCGCCGGTGGTGCCGTTCGCGATGATCGGCACGGACAAGCTCCAGCCGGGCGGCGCGGGCCTGCCCCGCCCGGGCCGGGTGACGGTGCGCTTCGGTGAGCCGATGGAGTTCTCGCGCTACGAGGGCATGGACCGTGACCGGTATGTGCTGCGGGCGGTGACGGACTCGGTGATGGCCGAGGTGATGCGGCTGTCGGGGCAGGAGTACGTGGACATGTACGCCACGAAGGCGAAGGCGGCGTAGGCGGCCTCCGGCCGCGGGGCGTGAGACGGGGCGGCGCCCCGGTACGGCAGGAGTGCCGTACCGGGGCGCCGCCCCATGTGCGCCCGGGAGACGCCCGCGCCCCGCACTCGGCCCGCCGGGTTTGGGAGCCGCGCGTCGCCAGGGTCCGCGCCCCGCGTTCGGTTGCGGATGGGCCCCCGTCGCCCGGGCCCGAGCGTTGCCGGGACCGGCGCCTGGCCTCGGTGCGGCCGGCGCCATCGGGGGCCGGGGCCACGCGTGGCCGGGGCCTGCGCCTCGCGGTGCAGGCCGGGGGTCCGGACCGGGGCCGTTGCACGGGGTGGCCGGGCGGGCTACGGGTGCTCCACGCCCTCCTCCAGCTTCTGGCCGCGCAGCAGGAACCAGGCCGCGACCGCCGTCGCCAGCAGGACCACCGCGCCGGCGCCGGCCGCGATGCGGAGGCCCTCGACGAAAGCGTCCTGCGCGGCGGTGACCAGCGCGCCGGCCGTCGCGTCCGGCAGGCCGGCGGACGCCTCCACCGCGCCGCCCAGCGATTCGTGGGCGGCGGCCGAGGTGGCCGCGGGGACGCCCTCCGGGGTGACGAAGTCGCTGTAGACACCGGTCACGACGGAGCCGAGGAGCGCGATGCCGAGCGCCGCGCCGAGTTCGTACGCCGTCTCGGACACCGCCGACGCGGCACCCGCCTGCTCGCGCGGGACGCTGGAGAGGATCACGTCGGCGGTCACCGTGAACGCGAAGCCCGCGCCGATGCCGACGACCAGCAGGGACGCGCCGAGCATCGGGTAGCCGGTGGACCGGTCGAGCAGGGTCAGCACGGCGAGCGCCAGGCCCACCGCGGCGAGGCCGCCCGACACCACGGACCGTACCGAGAACCGCCGGGCGACGACGCCCGCGATCAGACCGGCCGTCACCGCGCCGATGGCGGCGGGCAGTTCGGCGAGGCCTGCCTCCAGGGGGTGGCGTCCTTGGACCAGTTGGAGGAACTGGGAGAGGAAGAACACGAGCCCGGACAGGCCCAGGATGGTCAGCAGGTCGGCGAGCACCGCTCCGGAGAAGCCCCGGTGGTGGAACAGCCGCATGTCGAGCAGAGGTGCGTCGAGCCGGAGCTGCCTGCGTACGAACCAGGTCAGTGCGGCCACGCCGACCACCGCCGCCACGCCCATGTCGAGGCGCAGTCCGTGCGCGGCGGCTTCCTTGACGGCGTATACGACGCCGATCATGCCGACGAGGGAGAGGCCGACGCTGGGCAGGTCCCAGGGACCGGGCGCCGGGTTCTTCGACTCGGGGATGAACTTGATGCCGACGAGGACGAGGACGACCATCACCGGCAGGTTGATCAGGAACACCGAGCCCCACCAGTAGTGCTCCAGCAGGAACCCTCCGACGACCGGGCCGACGGCCGCGCCGGCGGATGCCATGGCGCCCCAGATGCCGATGGCGAGGCTGCGCTCGCGCGGGTCGTGGAAGAGGTTGCGGATGAGCGCCAGCGTGGACGGCATGAGGGTCGCGCCGGCGACGCCGAGCAGCGCGCGGGCGACGATCATCATCTCGGGGGTGGTGGCATACGCGTTGAGCACGGAGACGGCACCGAAGGCGGCGGCCCCGACGAGCAGCAGCTTCTTGCGGCCGATGCGGTCGCCGAGGCTGCCCATGGAGACGAGCAGTCCGGCGATGACGAAGGAGTAGATGTCGCCTATCCACAGCAGCTGGGTGCCGGTCGGCTTGAGGTCCTCGCTGAGGAACGGGGTCGCCAGGCCGAGTACGGTGGCGTCGACCGCCACCAGCAGCACGGCCAGGACCAGTACGGCGAGTGCCAGCCACCGGCCCGGGCGGCGCAGAACCTCCGATTCCTTGGTCTGCTGATCGGTTCGGGTCATTTCTCCACGCTCCTGCGTGCTCCGCCGAGCAGCAACTCGGCGATCATGTACTGGTAGTCCTTGGCGGCGACCCGCCCGTCCTGCACGGCCCAGGCACAGGTGCCGATGAGGCCGTAGAGCGCCTCGGTGAGCCAGGCGGGCGTGAGGTCGATCCGGAACTCGCCCTGCTCCTGACCGCGCCGGAAGAGCGCGGCCACGCGGGCGTCGAGGCGGGCCCAGCCCTCGTTCATCTGGTCGCCCTCGAAGAGCTGGTTCTCGGTCACGAGGAACGCGAGCAGTCCGGCGACGGGCTCCAGCCCGGCGATGAGCCGGCGCAGCGCCTCCTCGGCGGTGCCGTCGTCGAACCGGGCGGCCTCGATGGCCGCCTCGAACTCCTGGATCCCGAGCGCCTCCAGCGCCCTGACCAGCGCGTCCCGTCCGGCGAAGTGCCGGTGGAGGGTCGCACGGCCGATGCCGGCGGCGCGGGCGACCTCGTCCATGGTGGCGGTCGCCTTGCGGGAGAGGAGGGCGGCGGCGGTGCGCAGCACCTGCTCACGGTCGACTGTCATGAGACAACCATAGCCCATGTGAGACATCAATGTCTCATTCGAAATCCCATCGACTCACCAAGGGGAGGAACAGGATGCTGAGGCACATGAAGCCACTGCTGCTGATCGACGTCGACGGTCCGCTCAATCCGTACGCCGCGAAGGCCCGGCGCAGACCTGAGGGCTACACCACTCACCGCATGCGGCCCTCGGGCTGGACGGAGGTCAAGCCGCTGCGGGTGTGGCTGAACCCCGCGCACGGCCAGGAGCTCCGGGAGCTGGCGCACCACTACGAGCTGGTCTGGGCCACCACCTGGAAGGGCGAGGCCAACGACTGGATGGGGCCGCACCTGGGGCTGCCCGAGCTGCCGTACATCGACTGGCCCCGGATGCACGGAAAGGCCCCTCGCGGGACCTTCTGGAAGACGCAGTACATCCTGGAGTACGCGGCGGGGCGGCCGTTCGCCTGGGTCGACGACGACATCACGGCGTACGACCGCGAGATGGTGGAGCGGGAACACCTCGCCGCCGCCCTGTTGGTGCACGTCGATCCGCGTATCGGGCTGATACGGACGGACTTCGACGCGCTCGCGGAGTGGGCGGCGGCGCTGTGATCGTCGGTGTCAGTGCTTGGCGGTGGCCCAGGCGCGCTGGATCACCAGGTCGGCCTTGACCTCGGAGAGCTGGGTGGCGACGGCGGAGGGGGCCGTGCCGCCCCGGCCGTTGCGGGAGGCGAGAGCGCCGGGGACGTCGAGGACCGTCCGTACCTCGGGGGTGAGGTGCTCGGAGATCTTGGCGAACTGCTCGTCCGTGAGCTGGTCCAGCTCGATGCCGTGCGCCTCGCACTCCTTGACGCACTCGCCCGCGACCTCGTGCGCCACCCGGAACGGCACGCCCTGCTTGACCAGCCACTCCGCGATGTCCGTCGCGAGGGAGAAGCCGGCCGGGGCGAGCTCCTCCATCCGCTCCCGGTTGACCGTGAGCGTGGCCATCATGCCGGTGAAGGCGGGCAGCAGGACCTCCAGCTGGTCGCAGGAGTCGAAAACCGGCTCCTTGTCCTCCTGCAGGTCGCGGTTGTACGCGAGCGGGAGGGCCTTGAGGGTCGCCATCAGCCCCGTCAGGTTGCCGATCAGGCGGCCCGACTTGCCGCGTGCGAGCTCGGCGATGTCCGGGTTCTTCTTCTGCGGCATGATCGACGAGCCGGTCGAGAAGGCGTCGTGCAGGGTCACGAAGGAGAACTCCTTCGTGTTCCAGATGATGACCTCCTCGGCGATCCGGGAGAGGTTCACGCCGATCATCGCGGTGATGAACGCGAACTCGGCCACGAAGTCCCGCGAGGCGGTGCCGTCGATCGAGTTGCCCGCGCTGCCGTTCTCGAAGCCGAGGTCCTTGGCGACCGCCTCGGGGTCGAGCCCGAGGGACGAGCCGGCCAGGGCGCCGGAGCCGTACGGGGAGACCGCCGTGCGCTTGTCCCACTGGCGCAGCCGCTCGGCGTCCCGGGAGAGGGACTGCACATGGGCGAGCATGTGGTGGGCGAAGAGCACCGGCTGGGCGTGCTGGAGGTGCGTACGGCCCGGCATGGCGACGTCCGGGTGCGCCTCCGCCAGGCCCACGAGGGCGTCCTGGAGGTCGGCGAGGAGGCCGCCGATGATCCGGGCGTGGTCGCGCAGGTACATCCGGAAGAGCGTGGCGACCTGGTCGTTGCGGGAGCGGCCGGCGCGCAGCTTGCCGCCGAGGTCGGGGCCGAGCCGCTCCAGCAGGCCGCGCTCCAGCGCGGTGTGGACGTCCTCGTCGGCGATGGTGCCCACGAAGTCGCCCGAGGCGACGTCCGCCTCCAGCTGGTCGAGACCGGCCAGCATGGAGGTCAGCTCGTCGGCCGTCAGCAGCCCCGCCTTGTGGAGCACGCGCGCGTGGGCGCGGGAGCCGGCGATGTCGTACGGCGCGAGGCGCCAGTCGAAGTGCACGGACGCCGACAGCTTGGCCAGCGCCTCGGCGGGACCGTCGGCGAAGCGGCCGCCCCAGAGCCGGACGTCACCGTTGTTGCTGCTCAACTCTGCTCCTCAGGAGGGGTGCGGATGTGCGGCCGCCTCCCCACCCCTGAGGTGAGGAGGCGGCTGTCGAACGAATCGGGGTCAGGCCAGGTCACGCTTGGCGGCGATCTTCGACGACAGGGCGAAGATGTCGATGAAGCCCTGCGCCTTGGACTGGTCGAAGGTGTCGCCCGAGTCGTACGTCGCCAGGTTGAAGTCGTACAGCGACTCGTCCGACTTCCGGCCGGTGACGACGGCGCGGCCGCCGTGCAGGGTCATCCGGATGTCGCCGGAGACGTGCTGGTTGGCCTCGTTGATGAAGCCGTCCAGGGCCCGCTTGAGCGGCGAGAACCACAGGCCGTCGTAGACCAGCTCGCCCCAGCGCTGCTCGACCTGCCGCTTGTAGCGGGCCAGCTCGCGCTCGACGGTGACGTTCTCCAGCTCCTGGTGGGCGGTGATCAGCGCGATGGCGCCGGGGGCCTCGTAGACCTCGCGGGACTTGATGCCGACCAGCCGGTCCTCGACCATGTCGATCCGGCCGATGCCCTGGGCGCCGGCGCGCTGGTTGAGCTGCTGGATCGCCTGGAGGACGGTGACGGGCTTGCCGTCGATGGCGACCGGGACGCCCTCCTTGAAGGTGATGATCACCTCGTCGGCCTCGCGCGGGGTGGCCGGGTTCGAGGTGTACTCGTAGATGTCCTCGATCGGCGCGTTCCAGATGTCCTCGAGGAAGCCGGTCTCGACGGCCCGCCCGAAGACGTTCTGGTCGATGGAGTACGGGGACTTCTTGGTGGTCGCGATCGGCAGCTCGGCCTTCTCGGCGAAGGCGATGGCCTTGTCGCGGGTCATCGCGTAGTCACGGACCGGGGCGATGCACTTCAGGTCGGGGCCGAGGGCCTGGATACCGGCCTCGAAGCGGACCTGGTCGTTGCCCTTGCCGGTGCAGCCGTGGGCGACGATCGAGGCGTTGTGCTTCTTGGCGGCGGCGACCAGGTGCTTGACGATCGCGGGCCGGGAGAGCGCCGAGACCAGCGGGTAGCGGTCCATGTACAGGGCGTTGGCCTTGATCGCCGGGAGGCAGTACTCGTCGGCGAACTCGTCCTTGGCGTCCGCGACCTCGGCCTCGACCGCACCGCAGGCGAGCGCGCGCTTGCGGATGACGTCCAGGTCCTCGCCGCCCTGGCCGACGTCCACGGCGACGGCGATGACCTCGGCACCCGTCTCCTCGGCGATCCAGCCGATGGCGACGGAGGTGTCCAGTCCGCCCGAGTAGGCGAGTACGACGCGCTCGGTCACGGGTTTCTCCTTACGGTGCATTCACTGACAGGTATAACTATGCAGACCGCCGTATGTTTTGTCAACGCCGGGGCCGGAGGGCCCGGACCGGCAGGACGGCCGGTCCCGCACGCCCGGCAGGGGCCCCGGGGGGCGCACCCACTGCGCGACGCCGGCGACCCGCGCGCGGGCGCCGGGGGTTCGCGCACCCCACCCCATGGGTGAATTTTCAACTCTGACGCTCCGTTACCAAGCGTCGGAAAGGAATTCACTTCACCCGTTGAGCAGTTGAGTTCTCATCGAAGCTATTGAATGGGCAACTGTGTTGCGATACCAGTATCAACGTCTACGCTGGACAGTGGGATTGAGGATATGAACGACACCAGGAAAGGAGGTGTACGAGATGCGCGTCTACGAACGTCCGACGCTGACCGCAGCAGGATCGTTCCGCAGGACCGGCCTGGGCACCACCAGGGGGCCGGAAAAGCACCTCGTCCTGAGGTTCAGCTTGTGAGCATTTCCGCATGGCGGCGGGTTGCGGCGTCAATTCCCGCAGCCCCCGTCCTTTGATCTTTCCGCCCGGGGAGAGGTCCGTCATGGCTTCTGCCGACTGGTTCGTCGTCCTTCCGGACTCCGCTTCGGCGCAGCGGGTCGCAGCCGCGCTGCGCGGCCCGGCGGTCCAGGAGGTCAGCCACCCGTCGGGCCGGCCCTGGCTGCTCGGCAGCTGGGCCGCCCGGGACATGGCCGTCGGCGAGGCGGGAGGGGTGAGGATCGCGGTCGTCGGTGACCACGCGACCACCGCCGACCGGCTCACCGCGGCCGCCCGCCGGACGGACACGGTCGCCGGCCTCGACGCGTTGGCCGGGTCCCTGGCCGGCAGCGTGCACCTGGCCGCCTCGGTCGCCGGGTGCGTACGCGTCCAGGGGACCGTCACCGGCCTCCGCCGGGTGTTCCACGCCCGGACCGGTGACGTCACGGTGGCCGCCGACCGGACCGACGTCCTGGCCGGCCTGCTCGACGCGGAGATCGACGAGCAGCGGCTGGCCGTCCACCTGCTGAATACCTCCGGACTGCACCCGGTGACGGGCGAGCCCGTGTGGCGCGGCGTGCACGCCCTGCCGCCCCGCCACTACCTGGCGCTGGACCCCGTCGGGCGGCCACGGACCGTCGGCTGGTGGACCCCTCCCGAGCCGGTGGTGCCGTTGGCCGAGGGCGCGTATGCGCTGCGGGAGGCGCTGTCGGCCGCTGTCGAGGCCCGCGTACGGGGCCGGGACGTGGTGAGCTGCGACCTGGGCGGGCTGGACTCGACCTCGGTGTGCTCGCTGGCCGCCCGCGACGGGGCGCAGGTCGTCGCGTACACCGCCGAAGGCCTCGACCCCATGGGCGACGACGTGACCTGGGCCCGCCGGACGGTCACCGCGTTGGGCGGTGTGGAGCACCACGTCATCCCCGGGGACCGCCTGCCCATGGTGTACGAGGGCCTCGGCGACGTGGACGACCGCTTCGACGAGCCGTGCCCGGTCGCCGTCCAGCGCGACCGCTGGATGGCCATTCCCCGGCTGGCCACGTCGCGCGGATCGCGGCTGCACCTGACCGGCTTCGGCGGCGACGAGCTGCTCGCCGGCTCGCCCGCGCACCTGCACGCGCTGATGCGTACGCGTCCCAGGACCGCCCTGCAGCGCGTACGCGGCTTCGCCGCCCAGCGCCCGTGGCCGTACCGGGAAACGCTCCGGCAGCTGTGGGACAACAGCACCTACCGGGCATGGCTCGCCCGGGTCGGTGACCAGCTCACCGCCGTACCGCCCCCGTTGGAGACACCGACCCTGGACTGGGGCACACAGCCGCGCATGCCCCCGTGGGCGACGCCCGACGCGGTCGACGCGGTGCGTGAGCTGATCCGTTCCGCTGCCCGCGGCGCCGAACCGCTGGCGCCGACCCGCGGGCAGCACGTCGAGTTGGAGGCCATGGGCAGCACGTCCCGCATGGTGCGGCAGCTGGGTCAGATGGCCGCCCGCATCGGGCTCGGGCTCGCCGCCCCGTACTACGACGACCGCGTGCTCGAAGCGGGCCTGTCGGTGCGGCCGCAGGACAGGATCACCCCCTGGCAGTACAAGCCGCTCATCGTCGAGGCGATGCGCGGCGTCGTCCCCGACGAGAGCCTGACCCGCCACACCAAGGACGGCGGGGACCAGGAGGTGGAGGCGGGGCTGCGGGCGAACCGTGGCGCGTTGCTGGCCCTGTGCGAGGACTCCCGGCTCGCCCGCCTCGGCCTGATCGACGCGGACGCGCTGCGCGAGGTGTGCGCCCGGCCGCTGCCCCCGAATCTGCAATTCGACGCGCTGTATCAGACGGTGGCGTGCGAAATGTGGCTACGCGCACGGGAATCCACCGCCATTCCGGGCTGATGTCTACGGTCATGTGGAGATGGTCATGACGTTCACTTTGCGCGACGGTGTGTTCACGGTCGAAACGGAGTACGGGATCGCACTCCTCGATGAGGACCGCGACCAGTATTGGACGCTCAATCCGAGCGCCGCCCTCATTCTGCGGACGTTGCTGGACGGCGGCAGCGCCGACGACGCCGTACGAACGCTCACCCAGGAGTACGCGGTCGAGAAGGACACCGCGCATCGGGACGTCCAGGAACTGGTCGGTGAATTGCGCGCGGCGGGCCTGGCCGAGGAGGACACCGGACGCCCGCTCGTACGGCACGGCATACGCCGGTGGCGGCCGGAGAAGAAAAGCCGTTGAGGAAGAAGAGCCGATGAGTACACCGGAAGCCATTTTCCACCGCCCGCGTTCGGTGCCCCTGCGGCGCCGGGTCCTGGTCCGGCTCGTCGTGGGCGTGGCGCGGCTCCTCGCCACCCGGCGCCCCCGTCGCATCCGCGCCGTCCTGGACCGGCTCCGCCGGGGCGCCCGCCCGGCCACGGTCGAACAGACCCGGGCCGCCCGGGACGCCGTGGTCGCGGTCAGCCTGGCGTGCGGCGGCAGGGAGGGGTGCCTGCCCCGGTCCCTGGCCACCACGCTGCTGTGCCGGCTGCACGGCCAGTGGCCGACGTGGTGCGTGGGCGCGCGGCGCCTGCCGCCTTTCGGCGCGCACGCCTGGGTGGAGGCGGAGGGGGTGCCGGTGGGCGAGGACTATCCACCCGACTACTTCCGCCCGCTCCTCACCGTGCCCGCCGTGAGTCCTGACCGGTGAGCCCCCGAGCGGCCGGCGGGCGTCGCCGGATCGGTCTCCGGGGCGTCCTGCGTCTGCTGTACGGACACCGGCGGTGGGTCGGCCTCGCCGTGCTGCTGACGCTGGGCGCTTCGGCGCTGAGCCTGGCCCAGCCCCTGCTGGTGAAGAAGGTGATCGAGTCGACCTCGTCCGGGGGCGCGGTCGGGCCGGTCATCGCGCTGCTGGTCGTCTTCTTCGTCGCGCAGGTGCTGGTACAGGGCCTCGCCCAGTACGTCGTGGCCCGTACCGGCGAAGGCATCGTGCTCGGTATCCGGCTCCGCCTCGTCCGGCATGTGCTGCGGCTGCCGATGGCCGTGTACGACCGGCAGCGCATCGGCGACCTGATCTCGCGCACCAGCACCGACAGCACCACCCTGCGGCTCCTCATCGCCGAGGGCTTCACGGACGCGGTGACCGGCGGCATCGCGCTGGCCGGCGTCGTGGCGCTGATGCTGTGGCTCGACTGGCTGCTGTTCCTCGTCGTGCTGGCCCTGGTGGCGGTCGCCACGGTGGTCGTGGGCTCGGTCCTGCGCGGCATCGAGGCCGCCTCGCTGGTCACCCAGCGGGAGACGGGTGCGATGACCGCCGATCTGGAGCGGGCGCTCTCCGCCATCCGTACCGTCCGGGCCAGCCGCGCCGAGCAGCGCGAGACGGACCGCATCGCCGACCGGGCCCGGTCGGCGTACGCGGGGAGCATACGGATGGCGAAGCTCGACGCCGTGGTGGCACCGGCGATCGAGCTGGCCGTCAAGGGGTCGTTCATCGTCGTGCTGCTCGTCGGCGGCCTGCGCGTCGCCGACCGGCAGGGCTCGCTGGCCGACCTCGCCGCGTTCCTGCTGTACATGATCTATCTGGTGGGGCCGATCGGCATGCTGTTCCAGTCCCTCAGCACCATGGAGCAGGGCGTGGGCGCGTACCGCCGGGTCACGGACGTGATGGCCATGCCCACCGAACAGGACGCCGTGCGCGGGCGGCCCGTGTCCGGGCCGGGGTCCGGGCCGACACGTACGCCGGTGCTGGAGTTCCACGACGTGTGGTTCGGCTACGAGCCGCACCGCCCCGTCCTGCGGGGGGTGAGTTTCGAGGTGCCGCCGAGGTCCCATGTCGCGCTGGTCGGCAACTCCGGCGTCGGCAAGTCGACCGTCTTCGCGCTCATCGAGCGCTTCTACGATCCGGATCGCGGCCGCATCCTCTTCGACGGCCAGGACGTCGCCGCGCTCGGCCGCGCCGAACACCGCGCCCGCATCGGCCTGGTGGAGCAGCACGCCCCGGTGATGTACGGGACGCTGCGGGAGAACCTGATGTACGCGGCCCCCGACGCCGGGCCGGAGGAGCTGGAGCGGGTCGTCGAACTGGCGCATCTCACCGAGCTGGTGTCCCGGTTGCCGCGCGGCCTGGACACCGACGCCGGTGAGCACGGCATGTCGCTGTCCGGCGGCGAACGCCAGCGGATCGCGATCGCCCGGTCCCTGCTGGCCCGGCCCGAGCTGCTGCTGCTCGACGAGCCGACGGCGCACCTGGACGCGGCCAACGAGGAGGCGCTGCGCCGGTCGATCCGGCACACCACGGCCGAGTGCGCGCTGCTGGTCATCGCCCACCGGTTCTCGACGATCCGCGCGGCGGACCTCATCGTCGTCCTGGACGGGGGGCGTGTCGTCGCCACCGGCAGCCATGACGAACTGCTGGACACCAGCGGCCACTACCGCCTTTTGTCGGACGCGCAACCGGCCGGTCGATAATGCCCCCATGGGAAAAAGATACGAACGCATCGACGGCCGGATACGGGACTTCATCGAGCAGCAGCCGGTCTTCTTCACCGCCACCGCCCCGCTGACGGGTGACGGGCACGTCAACCTCTCCCCCAAGGGCCGCGAGGGCACACTCGTCGTCCTCGACGAACTGACCCTGGCCTACCTCGACTTCGGCGGCAGCACCGCCGAGACCATCGCCCACCTGCGCGAGGAGGGCAACGGCCGGATCACCCTGATGTGGTGCGCCTTCAGCGGCCCCCCGAAGGTGCTGCGCGTGCACGGGAAGGGCGAGGCCGTCTTCCGGGACGACCCGCGCTGGGCGGAGTACATCCCGCACTTCAAGGAGGCCGACGGCCCGGCGGCCCGCGCCATCGTCGTGGTCCACGCCCAGCGGGTCAGTGACTCGTGCGGCTTCGCCGTGCCGTTCATGGACTACCGCGAGGAGCGCACCCAGCACGCCGAGCACTTCGCCCGCAAGACGGACGAGGAGTTCGCGGCGTACTGCGCGAAGAAGGACCACGTCGGGGTGAGCCTGGACGGGCTGCCGGCCCTCCCGCTGCCGCTTCCGGCACGTACGGACGCACCCTAGGGCCCTGCCCGGCCCAGCCGTTCGGCCGCGTTCGAGGAGCGGCCGCCGCACGGTGCGCATACGGTCCGGGTCATGCGCCTCGCTCTCGTCCTCGCGTCCGTACTCCTGCTGGCCCCGGCCGCGCCCGTGGACCGTGAACCGCTGCCCGCGCGGATGGCGGACACGGGCGGCGGTACGCAGCTGATCACGGCCGAGGCGCCGCGCGCCCGGTCCACCACCGGGACGGTGACGTGGTGGGACCGGCGCGGCGGGCGGTGGGTGCGGGTGGGGTCGACGCAGGCCCGGTTCGGCGCGAACGGCCTGATGGAGGGGGCGCGGCGCCGCCAGGGCACGTCGACCACACCGACGGGCCTCTACCCGTTCCCGTACGCCTTCGGCATCGAGACCGCCCCGGCGGGCACGGCTTTCCCGTACCGCCGGGTGACGCGCGACTCCTGGTGGTGCCAGGACAACCGGTCGCGCGCGTACAACCGCTGGGTGGAGGGGCTGCCGGGCCATTGCCGGGCGGCGGAGGCGGAGCACCTCATCACGTACGGGAAGCGGTACGCGCACGCGCTGGTGATCGGGTTCAACTACGAGCGCCCGGTGCGCGGGCGCGGCGCGGGCATCTTCCTGCACGTGAAGGGGCGTGGGCCGACGGCCGGTTGTGTGGCCGTACCGGCGGGCGCGATGCGGCGGATCCTGGCGTGGGTGGAACCGGCGCGCCGGCCGCACATCGCGATCGGTACGAGCGGGGGCGGCCGGACGGCGATCGTCCGGGCCGGGACGTGAGAGAGCGCCGCGCCATGAGAAGAGCGCCGCTCTCGCAAGTGCGGCGCTCCACCGTGTGCGCGGCGCTCCGCGCCGTGACTACCGCTCCTTCTGCGCCAGCCGCAGCAAGTGGTCCGCGAGCGCCTGGCCGCCGGCCGGGTCGCGGGAGATCAGCAGCAGTGTGTCGTCGCCGGCGATGGTGCCGAGGATGGCGTGCAGTTCGGCCTGGTCGATGGCCGAGGCGAGGAACTGGGCGGCGCCCGGCGGTGTACGCAGGACCACCAGGTTGGCGGAGGCCTCGGCGGAGATCAGCAGCTCGCCCGAGAGGCGCCGCATCCGCTCCTCCTTGGCCGACTCGCCGAGCGGGGCCTGCGGAGTGCGGAAGCCGCCCTCGCTGGGCACCGCGTAGATCAGTTCGCCGCCCGTGTTGCGGATCTTCACCGCGCCCAGCTCGTCGAGGTCCCGGGAGAGCGTCGCCTGGGTGACGCTCAGCCCGTCGTCGGCGAGGAGCTTCGCCAGCTGGCTCTGGGAACGCACCGGCTGCCGGTTGAGGATGTCCACGATCCGGCGGTGGCGTGCGGTGCGGGTCTGCGGAACGGACGGCCCGCCGTGCTCAAGGTCCTGCGCGTCGGTCATCGTCGTCTCATTCTCCGGATCGTCCTTCCCCGTGCACGCTGCTGAGAACGCCGGGCAGGGCCCGGAGGAAGGCGTCCACTTCGTCGTCACCGATGACCAGCGGCGGCATGAGCCGTACGACATCGGGGGCGGGCGCGTTCACCAGGAGGCCGGCGTCCTGAGCCGCCTGCTGCACCTGGGGCGCGAGGGGCTCGGTGAGCACGATACCCAGCAGCAGGCCCGCGCCACGGACGTGGGAGACCAGTGGGTGGTTCAGGGCCTCGATTCCGTCACGCAGCTTCTCGCCGAGGCGCTTGACCTGGTCGAGCGCCGAACCGGTGGCGAGGGTGTCGAGTACGGCGAGTCCGGCGGCGCACGCGACGGGGTTGCCGCCGAAGGTCGTGCCGTGGTGGCCGGGCTTCAGCAGCTCGGCCGCCGGGCCGAAGGCGACGGTCGCGCCGATGGGCAGGCCGCCGCCGAGGCCCTTGGCGAGGGTGACGATGTCCGGCTCGACGCCGTGCGCCTGGTGCTCGAACCAGTGGCCGCACCGGCCGATACCGGTCTGCACCTCGTCCAGGACGAGCAGCGTGCCGGTGGCGCGGGTGATCTCGCGGGCGGCCTTCAGGTAGCCGGGCGGCGGGACGACGACACCGTTCTCGCCCTGGATGGGCTCGATGATGACGAACGCGGTCTGCTCGGTGACCGCCTCGCGCAGCGCGTCGGCGTCTCCGTACGGCACGTGCGTGACGTCTCCGGGCAGGGGCAGGAACGGCTCCTGCTTGCCGGGCTGGCCGGTGAGCGCCAGCGCGCCCATCGTACGGCCGTGGAAGCCGCCGGTCGTGGCGACCATGTGGGTCCGGCCGGTCAGCCGCCCGATCTTGAAGGCGGCCTCGTTGGCCTCGGCGCCGGAGTTGCAGAAGAAGACCCGTCCGGGGCGGCCGAGGAGCTGGAGGAGCCGTTCGGCGAGCGCGACGGGCGGTTCGGCGACGAAGAGGTTGGAGACATGGCCGAGGGAGGCGATCTGCCGCGAGACGGCTCCGACGACGGCGGGGTGGGCATGGCCGAGGGCGTTGACGGCGATGCCGCCGACGAAGTCGAGGTACTCGGTGCCGTCCGCGTCCCAGACGGTGGCGCCCTCACCGCGTACGAGAGGGATCCTCGGCGTGCCGTAGTTGTCCATCAGCGCGCCTTGCCAGCGCTGGGTCAGCTGCTCGTTTCCGGTCACGATTCCCCCTGTCCGTCCGGCACGACCATCGTGCCGATGCCCTCGTCGGTGAAGATCTCCAGCAGGATGGAGTGCTGCACGCGCCCGTCGATCACGCGCGCGGTGGTGACGCCGTTGCGTACGGCGTGCAGGCAGCCCTCCATCTTGGGGACCATGCCGCTGGAGAGCTCGGGCAGCAGCTTCTCCAGCTGGCTGGCGGTGAGGCGGCTGATGACCTCGTCGCTGTGGGGCCAGTCCTCGTAGAGGCCCTCGACGTCGGTGAGGACCATCAGGGTCTCGGCACCCAGCGCCGCAGCGAGTGCCGCAGCCGCCGTATCAGCATTGACGTTGTAGACATGTCCGTCGTCCTGGGAACGGGCGATCGAGGAGACGACCGGGATGCGGCCGTTGTCCAGCAGTGCCTCGATGGCACCGGTGTCGATCCCGGTGATCTCGCCGACCCGGCCGATGTCGACGAGCTCGCCCTCGATGCGCGGCCGGTGCTTGGTGGCGGTGATGGTGTGGGCGTCCTCGCCGGTCATGCCGACGGCGAACGGCCCGTGCTGGTTGAGCAGCCCCACGAGCTCGCGCTGGACCTGTCCGGCGAGCACCATCCGTACGACGTCCATCGCCTCGGGAGTGGTGACGCGGAGGCCGGCCTTGAACTCGCTGACCAGGCCCTGTTTGTCGAGCTGGGCGCTGATCTGCGGGCCGCCGCCGTGCACGACGACCGGCTTGAGGCCGGCGTGCCGGAGGAAGACGACGTCCTGGGCGAAGGCGGCCTTCAGCTCCTCGTCGATCATGGCGTTGCCGCCGAACTTGATGACGACGGTCTTGCCGTGATGGCGCGTCAGCCAGGGCAGGGCCTCGATGAGGATCTGCGCCTTGGGCAGTGCGGTGTGCTTGCGTGTCGTGCTCATGAGCTGTACGCGCTGTTCTCGTGGACGTAGTCGGCGGTGAGGTCGTTGGTCCAGATGACGGCGGACTCGGACCCGGCGGCGAGATCGGCGGTGATCTTGACCTCGCGGTAGCGCATGTCGACGAGGTCGCGGTCCTCGCCGACCGAGCCGTTCTTGCAGACCCAGACGCCGTTGATGGCGACGTTCAGCCGGTCGGGCTCGAAGGCGGCCTTGGTCGTGCCGATGGCGGACAGGACACGGCCCCAGTTGGGGTCCTCGCCATGGAGGGCGCACTTGAGGAGGTTGTTACGGGCGATCGAGCGCCCCACCTCGACGGCGTCCTCCTCGCTCGCCGCGTTGACGACCTCGATACGGATGTCCTTGGACGCGCCCTCGGCGTCGCCGATGAGCTGGCGGCCGAGGTCGTCGCAGACCTTCGTCACCGCGTCGGCGAAGTCGGCGTACGCGGGAGTCGTCCCGGACGCGCCGGAGGCGAGGAGCAGGACGGTGTCGTTGGTGGACATGCAGCCGTCGGAGTCCACCCGGTCGAAGGTGACGCGGGTGGCGTCACGCAGCGCCTTGTCGAGGGTCGGGGCGTCGACGTCGGCGTCGGTGGTGAGGACGACGAGCATGGTGGCGAGGCCGGGGGCGAGCATGCCCGCGCCCTTGGCCATGCCGCCGACGGTCCAGCCGTCCTTGGTGACGACGGACGTCTTGTGGACGGTGTCGGTGGTCTTGATGGCGATGGCGGCCTTCTCGCCGCCGTGCTCGGAGAGCTCCTTGGCGGCCTTCTCGACGCCGGGGAGGAGCTTGTCCATGGGCAGGAGTACGCCGATGAGGCCGGTGGACGCGACGGCGACCTCACCCGCGCCGATCTCCAGGACCTCTGCCACCTTCTCGGCGGTGGCGTGGGTGTCCTGGAAGCCCTTGGGGCCGGTGCAGGCGTTGGCGCCGCCGGAGTTGAGGACGACGGCCCGCAGCTCGCCGGTCTTGAGGACCTGCTCGGACCACAGGACGGGCGCGGCCTTGACGCGGTTGGAGGTGAAGACGCCCGCGGCGGCGCGGCGGGGGCCGGTGTTGACCACGAGGGCCAGGTCCGGGTTGCCGTTCGCCTTGATCCCGGCGGCGATGCCCGCGGCCGTGAATCCCTTTGCTGCCGTGACACTCACGGTGCGACTCCGATCGTGGAAAGACCCGTGTCCTCGGGGAGCCCGAGGGCGATGTTCATGCTCTGCACCGCGCCACCGGCGGTGCCCTTGGTGAGGTTGTCGATGGCGCTGATCGCGATGATGCGGCCCGCCGCCGCGTCGTACGCGACCTGCACCTGAACGGCGTTGGAACCGTAGACGGACGCCGTCGCCGGCCACTGCCCCTCGGGGAGGAGGTGGACGAACGGCTCGCCGTCGTACGCCTTGGCGTAGGCGGCCCGGACGTCCTCGGCCGTGGTGCCCGGCCTGGCCTTGGCGCTGCACGTGGCGAGGATGCCGCGCGCCATGGGGGCGAGGGTCGGAGTGAAGGAGACGGTGACCTTCTCCCCCGCCACCGCGCCCAGGTTCTGCATCATCTCGGGGGTGTGGCGGTGGCTGCCGCCGACGCCGTACGGGCTCATGGAGCCCATCACCTCGGAGCCCAGCAGGTGCGGCTTGAGCGCCTTGCCCGCGCCGGAGGTGCCGGTGGCGGCGACGATCACCGCCTCCGGCTCGGCGAGGCCGCCGGCGTACGCGGGGAAGAGCGCGAGCGACACGGCGGTGGGGTAGCAGCCGGGCACCGCGATGCGCTTGGCCCCCTCCAGCACGGCGCGGGCGCCCGGCAGCTCGGGGAGGCCGTAGGGCCAGGTGCCGGCGTGCGCGGAGCCGTAGAAGGTCTCCCAGTCGGCGGCGTCCCTCAGCCGGAAGTCGGCGCCCATGTCGACGACGAGGACGTCGTCGCCGAGCTGCTCGGCGACGGCGGCGGACTGGCCGTGCGGCAGGGCGAGGAAGACGACGTCGTGGCCGACGAGGATTTCGGGGGCGGTCGGCTCCAGGACCCGGTCGGCGAGCGGCAGCAGGTGCGGCTGCAGCGTGCCGAATTTCTGGCCGGCGTTGGAGTGGCCGGTCAGGGCGCCGATCTCGACCCGCGGGTGGCCGAGGAGCAGACGGAGCACCTCTCCGCCCGCGTATCCGCTCGCGCCTGCCACTGCTGCTCGTACTGCCATCGGACCCTCCTCGTCGATGGCATGACTATACGCATCCACGCACTTTTATGCAAAGCCCTGCGCGCCGCCGCGGCGTCCACGACGATCGTATGGATGTCGTTACGGGCGATGTGGTCGTCACTGGTCTCGGCGCCACGACACCCCTGGGTGGCGATCGCCTCGACGTGGGAGGGAATGCTGGCCGGGCGGTCCGGGATCGGTGCGATCGGGGAGGAGTGGGCGGCCGAGCTGCCCGTACGGATCGCGGGCAGGCTCGCGGTCGAGCCGACCGGCGTCCTGGACCGGGTGCAGGCCCGCCGGATGGACCGCTGCGAGCAGGTCGCGCTGGTGGCGGCCCGTGAGGCGTGGGCCGACGCGGGCGCGTTCGGTGTCGATCCGGAGCGGCTGGCCGTGGTGATCGGCACGGGCACCGGGGGTGCGCTGACCATGCTCGGTCAGGGCGACGCGCTGGAGGCCTCCGGGGTGCGCCGGGTGTCCCCGCACACGGTGCCGATGCTGATGGCGAACGGCCCGGCCGCCTGGGTGAGCATCGAGCTCGGCGCCCGGGCCGGCGCGCACACCCCGGTCAGCGCCTGCGCGTCGGGGCCGAGGCGATCGCCATGGGCCTGGACCTGATCCGGCTCGGCAGGGCGGACGTGGTGGAGGCGGGCGGCGCCGAGGCGTGCGTCTGCCCGCTGCCGCTGGCCGGTTTCGCGCAGGCCCGGGCGCACTCCACCCGCAACACCGAGCCCGAGCGGGCGTCCCGCCCCTTCGACGCCGACCGCGACGGCTTCGTCATCGGCGAGGCCGCCGCCGTGGTCGTCCTGGAGCGCGCCGGGTTCGCCGCCGCCCGGGCAGCCCGCGCCCACGCGACCCTCGCCGGGGCGGGCGTGACGTCGGACGCGTACCACATCACCGCCGCGCACCCGGAGGGTCACGTGCGCGCCATGCGGCTGGCGTTGGACACGGCCGGGCTGTCTCCGCTCGACATCGGGCACGTCCACGCGCCCGACACGTCCACACCGAAGGGCGACCTGGCCGAGGCCGAGTCGATCGCGGAGGCCATCGGTACGCGCCCGTCCGTCATCGCGACCAAGTCGATGACGGGCCACCTCTTCGGCGCGGCGGGCGCGGTCGGCGCGCTGGCGGCGATCCTGGCGGTACGGGACGGTGTCGTGCCCGCGACGAGCGACCTCGACACGCTCGACCCCCGGGTGAAGCCGGACGTCGTCACGGGCGGGCCCCGGCGCGGCCCGCTCAAGGCCGCGCTGACGAACGCGTTCGGCTTCGGCGGGCACAACGCCTCGCTCGTGTTCACGGCGGCGCCGGGCGCCTGAGGCGTCACATGAGGCGTACGGTGCCAAGGATCCGCCGGACCGTCGCGTCGGGCACCTCCTCGCGCACGCCCGTCGCGCCGAGGAACGTCCACGACACGATGTCTCCCTCGGCGTTCTTGAACGCGAACGCCGTCGCCTTGCCGTCGGTGTCGCACTTGCCGGTCCCGCTCGCGGTCCCCGTCGCCGTCGCGACACTGCCGCCGAGGCCGGAGGCGGTGGTGTACGGCTCGACAGCGCCGGTCTCGACCTTTGCCCTGTCCGGCTGGGTGTACGCGCCGTACACCCACAACTCGACGCTGCTGCGGGCGGCTTCCTCGGTGGTGCGGGCTCCGTCCTCGCCCCGCGACCCGGCGGCGGCAAGGGCGGTGTCCTCCGGGGTGCCGTCCCTGTCCTCGTCGGAGCTGCACCACTGCTCCTTGAGCATGGCGGGGGCGGAGAAGCCGATGAGCGGCTTGTCCTCCGGGTCCCTGTCGTCGGCGACATAACTGGCCCAGTCGACCGACTTGCGGTGCCACTCGGGCGGTACGTCGAAGGCGATGCCCCGCTTGGGGTTGACGACCACCTTCCACCCCGGGATCACCGGCTGCGGTTCGGCGCCGCCGCGCGGGGAGCCCGAGGGGAGCGCGGAGGCGGCTCCGGGGGGTGACGGAGACGGGCGGGCGCCGTCCTTCGTACCACCGCCGAGGAGCAGGAAACCGGTGACACCGGCGGCGGTCACGACGGCGGTGGCGGCGACGACCGCGACGACGGCGGTCCGGCGGCCACCACCGCCCCCGGCGCCCGGCTGTACGGGCTGCGTCGGCTGTTGGTACGGCTGCTGTCCTTGCCACATGGTCAGCAACCCTAGATCGCGCGGATCCGCGTACGCAGGCGGGTAGCATCCGCTTCCGCACGGTCCGGCACGGCCGGGCACACACGGGCGTACGTGGAGGAACGGGTGACGGGGAACGGGGACGCGGCGGTACTGACCCGCGCGGGGGAGCTGTTCCGGGACGCGCCCGCCGGCCGGGGCGGGGCGCTGTGGCGGCTCGCGGCCGACGGGCGGCAGCTGGACGGCAACCTGATCCGGCTCACGCCCGCCACCCGGGTCCCGGCACATGTGGAGCCCGACCTGGACGTGCTGCTGTACGTGGTGGACGGCGACGGGCTGCTCGAGACCGGGGAGGCGGAACAGCCGTTGGACGCGGGGTGCCTGGTGTGGCTGCCGCGCGGTGCCCGACGCGGTGTGGCGGCCGGGCCGGACGGGCTGGCGTACCTGACCGTGCACCGCCGACGGCCGGGGCTGTCGATCCGTCCGGCCACGGCGCCCGAGGCCGAGGAGGCCGGCGAGGCCGCCTGCCTGCTCGACCGGGTGTGTCCCGAGTGCGGGCGGCTCGCGCCCGCCGAGCCGGACGTCCGGTTCTGCGGGCGGTGCGGGACCCGGCTGCCGGTGGCGGAGACGTCTACTTCTTGACGGCCCGGAGCACGACGAACTTCGGGCCGCCGGCGACGACCTCGCAGTTGCCGAAGATCCGGCGCAGTGTCAGATGGTGGCCGAGGTGCCGGTTGCCGACGACCCACAACTCGCCGCCGCCGCGCAGGGCGCGCCGGGCGCCGGAGAACATCCGGCGGGCCGTCAGGTCGGTCATCGCCTGGTGGCTGTGGAAGGGCGGGTTGTTGAGGACCAGGTCGACGGAGTCGGCCGGTACGTCCGCGAGTCCGTCGCCGACCAGGAACTCCGCCTCACTGCCGGGCGGGGCACTGGCCCGGAACGTCTCCTCGGCCGACGCGACCGCCTGGTACGACTCGTCGGTGAAGAGCAGCCGCGCGTCCGGGTCGCCCAGCGCGACGGCGAGGCCCACCACGCCGTTGCCGCAGCCCAGGTCGACGACCCGGGAGCTGCCGAGCCCGCGCGGCAGGTGCTGGAGGAAGAACCGGGTACCGATGTCGAGGCGGTCGGCGCAGAAGATGCCCGCGTGGTTGACGACCGTCCGGCCGGCGACGGCGGCCGGGGCGTCGTCGGGCAGGGTGTAGCGGTGCGGCCAGGGGCTGGCGGTGCGCGGCAGGGCGGGGTCCGGCGTACTGAAGATGAGCCGGGCCTTCTTGACGGCCAGGGACGTGCGGGTCGGGCCGATGATCCGCTCGAAGAGCTTCAGCGTGGAGGTGTGGATCTCCTTGACCATGCCGGTGCCGACGACGACGGTCCCGGCGTGCAGGGCGGGGGCGAGGCGGTGCAGCTGGTCCTCCAGGAGCGCGAGGCTCTTGGGGACGCGCACCAGCAGCACGTCGACGCGCTCGGGCGGGGTGTCCCTGGTGGTCAGGAGCTGTACGGACGCCTCGTCGGCCCCGTTGCGGGCGAGGTTCGCGCGGGTGGCCTCGTGGGCGAGGTACGAGTCGGTGATCTGGACGAGCCGGGCGGGCCCGTGCCCGGCGAGCGAGGTGACCAGGGCGCCCCACCGGTCACCGACCGCGACCACGGTGCCGGAGAGCGGCGCGGAGGACTCCGCCAGGTGCTGGAGCAGGTACTCGTCGGCCGCGTCCCAGGCGCGCAGCCGGTCGCGCGGGTCCTCGGGGAAGCGGGCGAGTTCGCAGGCGCCCCATGACGTGCTCAAACGGTTCATTGTGCGCCCAGGCTAGCCGGTGGCCGGGAGGCTACGGGAACCGGAGCACCATCCAGTGCTCCGGCACGTCCAGGGCCGTGAAGCCGGCCTTCTCGTACACGCCGTGCGCGTCCTGCGTGGCGAGCAGGATGCGCTTGATGCCGAGCGGGGCGAAGTGGTCGCGGACCGCCGCGGCCAGCGCGGTGCCCAGGCCCTGGCCGCGCACCGGGCGGTCGACGTAGACGTCGCAGAGCCAGGCGAACGTCGCGTGGTCGGTGATGACGCGGGCGTAGGCGACCAGTTCGCCGGAAGCGGCGTCGTACGCGCCGAAGTTGAGCGACCCGTCGATGGCGCGGTCCTGCTTGTCGCGGCTGCGGCCGATGGCCCAGTACGCGTCGGTCGAGAGCCACTGGTGGACGCGGGCCCGGTCCAGGCGGGCGGCGTCCGTGGAGATCTCGTACGCGTCGAGGCGCGCGTCCTGGGCTGTCGTCGTCTCGTCCATGATCGAACTCTGGCAGGGCGGGAGGCGGTTGTCAGTGGCGCGTGCCACGCTGGTTGCACGATCAACAGGCCGTGGACCTCGAACTCGGGTGACGCGGACCACACCTGCGGACGTAGACTCCCCATACGGAACGACAATCAGGGCAAACCGTCGCGAGGAGGTCACTCGATGCACGCGACTGTGGGCGACACATTGCTGGTGCACGGCAGGACCGTCGGTCACCACGACAGGACTGCGGAGATCGTCGAGGTGCTCGGGCCGGACGGAACACCCCCGTACCGCGTCCGCTTCAACGACGACGGACACGAAGCCGTGATGTCCCCGGGCCCCGACAGCGTCGTACGACACAAGGAGCCCGGTTAGTCACAGGGAACCCGCTCAGCCCGGCCCGTCTCCGCTAGCCCGGTGGGCGGACCGGCGTCGGGTAGTGGTCGGCCACGACCCTGGCCATCGCCCCGATGCGGTCCGTCACGACCTCCTTGGCCGAGAAGAAGACATGGCCGCGCACCCGTGGGTACTCACCCGCCAGCGTGAGGTGGCGTGACAGCTCGGCCGGGTCCTGCCAGGCGGCGGGCTGCGCGGGGTCGCCGCACTTGTACAGCGCCTCCCCCACGTACAGGTCGACGTCCGTGCCGCGTGCGACCTCGTCCCACCAGGGCACCAGCTTGGCGTAGTCGGCGGCGGCGAAGCCGATGTGCCAGTACAGCTGCGGCACCACGTAGTCGATCCAGCCCTCCTTCACCCACTTACGGGTGTCCGCGTGCAGATGGTCGTACGTCTGCACCCCCGCCCGGGTGTCCGAGCCGAGCGGGTCGGTGGCGATGTTGCGCCACACACCGAACGGGCTGATCCCGAAGCGTACGTCCTTGTCGATCTCCCGGATCGCTTCGGACATCTCCCGCACCAGCCGGTCGATGTTGTCCCGCCGCCAGGCGGCCTTGTCCGGAAAGCCGGCGCCATGCGCCGCGTAGGTGTCGTCGTCGGCGAAGGCCTGGCCGGCGACCGGGTAGGGGTAGAAGTAGTCGTCGAAGTGGACGGCGTCGATGTCGTAGCGGCGTACGGCGTCGAGCATGGCGTCCTGCACGAACCGCCGCACTTCCGGCAGCCCCGGGTTGTAGTAGAGCTTCCCGCCGTAGGGCAGGACCCAGTCCGGGTGCACCCGGGCCGGGTGCCCGTCGGCGAGCCGCGCCGGGTCGGTGTGATTGGCCACCCGGTACGGGTTGAACCAGGCGTGGAGCTCCAGGCCGCGCGCGTGCGCCTCCGCCACCGCCGTGCCCAGCGGGTCCCAGCCCGGATCCCGGCCCTGTACGCCGGTGAGGTACTGCGACCACGGCTCGTACGGCGAGGGCCACAGCGCGTCGGCGGTGGGCCGCACCTGGAAGATCACCGCGTTCAGCCGCCGCTCCACCGCCTTGTCGAGGAAAGCCAGCAGTTCGGCGCGCTGCCGGTCGGCCGGCAGGCCCGGCTTGGAGGGCCAGTCGCGGTTGGCGACGGTCGCCAGCCACATGCCGCGGAACTCCCTGCCGGGAGCCTTCCGCTTCTTCTTCCCGCGGTGGTTCCGGCCCTCCTGGTCGGGCCGTGCGGCCGGAACCCCCCGGGCCGCCGCGCCCGCGTCCGTCGTGGCCAGGAGCGACGCCACCAGCCCGGCCGCGGCCGCCGCCAGGCTCCTTCTGCCGATATGCCGCATTCATATGCCCCTTCAGCTGCGGTTTCTCCCGTTGTCTCCCTGTCCCGCAGAGCATGCCCGCCCCGGGCCGCCCTCCACCCGCGCGAACGGAGTAACGTCGTGGGGTCGAGGCGGGCGCCGGAATCACACGGGGGTCCTGCCGCATGGAAGATCAGCGAAAGGCACGATGTGACCGACATCGAACGCGTCGGAGTGGTGGGCTGCGGCCAGATGGGCGCGGGCATCGCGGAGGTGTGTGCCCGCAGCGGCCTGGAGGTCAAGGTCGCCGAGACCACCGGCGAGGCCCTGGAAATCGGCCGTACCCGGCTGTACAACTCGCTCTCCAAGGCCGCCCAGCGCGGCAAGATCACCGAGGAGGAGCGCGACGCGACGCTCGCCCGGCTGAGCTTCACCACCGACCTCGGCGAGTTCGCCGACCGTGACCTGGTCATCGAGGCGGTCGTCGAGAACGAGCAGGTGAAGACCGAGATCTTCCAGGTCCTCGACCAGGTGGTGACCCGCCAGGACGCGATCCTCGCCTCCAACACCTCCTCCATCCCGCTGGTGAAGCTGGCCGTGGCGACGTCCCGCCCCGACCAGGTCATCGGCATCCACTTCTTCAACCCGGCCCCGGTGCAGCAGCTCGTCGAGCTGATCCCGGCGCTGACCACCTCCGAGGGCACGATCAGCCGCTCGCAGGCCGTGGTGGAGAAGGTGCTCGGCAAGCACGCGATCCGCGCCCAGGACCGTTCCGGCTTCGTCGTGAACGCGCTGCTGATCCCGTACCTCCTCTCCGCGATCCGGATGTTCGAGTCGGGCATCGCCAGCCGCGAGGACATCGACAACGGCATGGAGATGGGCTGCGCCCACCCCATGGGCCCGCTGAAGCTGGCCGACCTGATCGGCCTGGACACGGTCGCCTCGGTCGCGGACTCGATGTACGCCGAGTACAAGGAGCCCCTGTACGCCGCTCCCCCGCTGCTCCAGCGCATGGTGGACGCGGGGCGCCTGGGCCGTAAGACGGGCTCGGGCTTCTACCCGTACGCGTAACGCGGTCAGTAACGCACAGCGACGAACTTTCGCACGGGGTGTGCGGAGCGTGTTCGCATATGCCCTGCGCACACGCTCCCTCCACTTCGCCTCGGGGAGTTGACTCGGACCCGATCAGTCAACGAAGAGCGAAGAGGAGGAGCGGAAAACCGTGACCACCGATCCCGAACACTTAACGGCCGTCGAGGAGTTCGCAGAGCTGCGCCGCTGTCTCGACGTCGGGCTCGCCCGGATCGACGGGCAGCTCGCGCTGCTCGCCCAGCGCCACGGCCAGATCGACCGTGATCTGACCGATCTGGCCGTGCGCGTCACGGCACTGGAGCAGGCCAAGTGGCCGCTGCCCGCCGTCTCGGCGCTCACCGCCGTGGGCGCCCTCGCGGTGGCGGTCTGGCAGGCGCTGGGCAACTGATCCGCCGGTCCGCGTCAGCCCAGCCGGAGATGGTGCAGCATCAGCAGCCCGGCCGCCATGTTGGCGGCCGGGACCTCGCCGCGGGCGATCATGTCCGGGATGAGCTTCAGCGGTATCCATTCGCGGCGGGAGGACTCGAAGTCGTCCTCGGGGTGGCCGATGTAGGTCGCGTCCTCCGCCCAGTACAGATGGTGGCGGGCGTCGGTCAGGCCGTTGGACGGCTCGACGGTCAGGAGGTGCTGCAACGGACCCGGGCGCCACCCGGTCTCCTCCTCCATCTCCCGGGCGGCCGCCGCCGCGATGTCCTCGCCGTCCTCGACCACCCCCGCGGCGAGCTCCCAGCCCCAGCTGTCGGTGATGAACCGGTGCCGCCACAGCATCAGCACCTCGTTGGCCTCGTTGACGGCGGTCGCGACGGCCACCGGGCGCAGCCGGATGAGGAAGTGGTCCAGGTGCCGGCCGTCGGGGAGTGCGACATCCGCCAGGTTGACCTTGAACCAGCGGTTTTCATAGATGGTTTGTTCGCTCAGGTTCGTCCACTGCACTTTTCTGCCACCTTCCGACAAGTAGATGGCAATATCGCAGCAGGCCTACGGAGCGGGCGGAACGTCGCACCGGAAGCACGGGACGGTCACAGCGGCACGCGCAGCGCCCCGTCGATGAGATCCGCCGCCTCCTCCGCGTCGCTGCACCCGCTCGCCACCAGGTGCTCCCGCACCTCCCGCAACCGGTCCCGCAGCCGCTGCGACTCCATCCCCCGCGCCCGCTCGGCCATCTCGACCGCCGTCCGCGCCGCCCGGTCCGCCTCGCCCTGCCGCAGCTCTATCTGGCTGAGCATGGCGAGCCGGTGCACCCGCCCCCGGTCGTGCGCGGGAGTGCGCACGGCGGCCGCGGCATGCTCCCGCGCGCCGTCCAGGTCCCCCAGGCTCAGCAGCGCTTCGGCGACCTGGACGTTGACCAACCCCGGCTGGACGTAACCGGTCTCGTCCGGTTCATGGCCCGGCCGGATCCGCTCCGCCTCCGACTCGGCGCGCCGGATGCACCGCAGCGCACCGGCGCCGTCGCCGAGATGGGCGTACGCCTTCGCCTGCATCGCGTACAGGTCGGCGGCGAGCGCCGGGGTGATCTGCCGCCCGGCGGTACGCAGCGCCGCCTCCGCGAACGCCACCGCCTGCCGGTACTCCGCCATGAACAGCGACTGGTTGACCAGCAGGGCGATCACATAGGCGCCGAGCCCCCGGTCGCCGCTCGCCTTCGCCAGCCGCAGCGCCTGGTGGAAGTAGCGCTGGGCGAGCCCGTGCGCGTCCGAGTCGTACGCGCAGATGCCGGCGACCGCCACCAGCCCGCCGGTCGCCCGGTGCAACTGGCGGCCCAGGGCGTCGTTGTATCCGCCGCGCAGCAGCGGGGCGGTCTCCGCGTTGAGGAAGCCGACGATCCGGGCGCGGGTGGCGATCCCGCCCGCCCGGCGGTACATCAGCTCGTAGTGGGCGCGGGCCGCCCGCAGCATGGTGATGTCGGACATGCTGACGCGCGTGTGACCGTCGCGTGAGACGTCCGCGTCCTCCGGGGGGTTCTCCCACTCCCACACGGGCATGACGGCGGGGGTGCCGGTCACCGCCGGGGCGCCCAGTATGTGCGGCCGTTGCTGTTCGTCGGAGCGCCACAGGGCGGTGGCCCGCTCCACGAAGCCGGACAGCGGTGAGCCATGCGTGACGGCCGCCTCGCCGGGGACGCCGAGCCCGATGTCGTCGAGGGTGACCGGCCGGTGCAGCCGGGCGCCCAGCACCTCGCAGATCAGGTCGGGCACCTGGCCGCGCGGCCGCTGGCCCTTCAACCAACGTGCCACGGCCGTGTGTTCGTACCGCAGTGCCAGGCCTCTGGCGCGGCCGGCCTGGTTGACGTGGGCGGCCAGGCCCGCGTGCGATATCCCCGCCTCGTCGAGCAGGGCGTCGAGCAGGGTGTTGGGCTGCATGGGTGCCCCTCCGGTGACTCGGTGTGCCCAGAGTAGTGGAGCCGGGTTCGCACGGGGTGTGAACGGAATGCCCGTATCCGTGCCCCGCGCGCTCTGCCGCCATGCCCCCGGCGCCGGTTGACTGGGCGGTCTCTCACAGAGGCGGCCGGGCCGTCGGCTCCCCCTCGTACAGTGCGACGGCCCGCTGAAGCGCCGTCCGCCCTGCCGGATCTGCCCGACACTCCGCGGCACGGCGGGCGGCGCGGCCGCACCGTCCGTACCGGCCGCTATCGATTGGAGGGTGCAGGCCGGGTGCGGCGCAGCCCTGGGTCCGCGGACTGCGCCGGTACCCGGGAACGGTCGTCGCGACGGTCGTTGCGCACGACCATCAGGGCCACATCGTCGGTGAGCCGCCCGCCGGTGTGGCGCAACAGCGCCGCGTGCACCCGGTGGATCAGGGCCGCCGGGGGCACCGGCGCCTCGTGCAGGGCCTGGTCGAGCACGTCCTGGAGCCGGAAGAACCGCCCCGAGGCGTCCCGCGCGTCCTCGGCGCCGTCCGTGTGCAGGAACAGCGCCTCGCCGGGCGGCAGCGTCACGCACCGGTGCACGGGCAGCTCGTCCGGCAGCGGGAAGGCACCCAGCGGCGGCAAGGTCTCCCCGTCCACGACCTGCTCGGTCCGGCTGCCGAGCCGATAGGGCCATGGATGCCCGCAGTTGAGGGCCAGCACGGCACCGTCCCGGCGGATCTCCAGCAGCAGTACGGTGACGAACTCCTCCGCCGACGGACTGTCCGGATCCCACCCGCCGACCGCCGGGTGCTCCTCCCGCGCCCGCTCCCGCAGGTGCCGCCCCAGCGCCCGGTCCAGCCGCCGCAGTACGCCGCCGAGTTCGGGCTCGTCGTGCGCGGCCTCCCGGAAGCTGCCCAGCACGGCGGCGACCGCCCCGAGCGCGGCCAGCCCATGACCGCGTACGTCCCCGATCACGATCCGTACGCCGTGCGGGGTGGCGACCGCCTCGTACAGATCGCCGCCCACGGCCGCGCCCCGGGCGACGGACAGCTGGGCGGCGGCGACGGACAGGCCTTCGAGGCGGGGCGGCAGGGGGCGCAGCAACACCTGTTGGGCGGCCTGGGCGACGGCGCGTACCTGCTTCAGCTCCCTGGCCAGGCCGCGGCGGAGGCCCAGGACCAGGCCGGTGCCGACGGTGAAGAAGACGGCGCTGGTGGCGATCCGTGTGGCCGTCCCCTCCTGGTGGGCGAGGGGACAGGTGAGCTTCCACAGGACGGCGACGCCGCCCCAGAGGGCGGGCAGGGCGAGCGGGGCAAGGCGACGAACCCAGGCTCGCGTACGCAGCATGCGGACCGCCCTTCTCCAGGCCCCTCCTCACGGTCGGGACGATTCTGTCGATCGTCCACGGCAAGGGGGAAAGTCCACCAGGCTTCCCACTCGAACGAGTGAGGGGCATGGCCGGTGTTCCGGCCATGCCCCTCATCGCGCTTCGGATCGGTCAGGCGCCCCGCAGCACCGCGCCCGTCCGCTCGGCGGCCAGCGCCACCGCGGCGTCACGGGCGGCCGAGGCCTCCTCGACGGTCAGCGTGCGGTCGGCGGCACGGAACCGCAGCGCGTACGCGAGCGACTTCTTGCCCTCGCCGATCTGCTCGCCCTCGAAGACATCGAACAGCCGGATGGACTCGAGCAGGTCGCCCGCGCCCTCGCGCAGGGCCTTCCCCACCTCGGCGGACGGCACCTGCCGGTCCACGACCAGGGCGACGTCCTGCGTGGCGACCGGGAACGTCGAGATCCGGGGCGCGCGCACGGCACCGGCCGAGGCCTGCTCGACGGTGTCGAGGTTCAGCTCCATCGCGCACGTACGGGCGGGCAGGTGCAGCGCCTTGACGACACGCGGGTGCAGCTCACCGGCGTACCCGACGACCTGCTCCTCACCGTCCACCAGGACGGCCAGTTCGGCGCAGCGGCCCGGGTGCCACGGCCCGTACTGGCCCTGGCGCACGATGAGCTCGGCGCCGGCCTCTCGGGCGACGGTCCGGGCGGCCTCGATGGCGTCGGCCCAGTCGGACGGGCGGCCCTTGCCCCACCAGCCGGCCTGCTCGCGCGCCCCGGCGAGGACCACGGCGGCGTGCCGCGGCTGCTCGGGCAGGACGGCGTTGACGCCGGCGATCTCCTCGTCGGTCGGGCGCCGGTCGACGGGCAGCCGCACCGCGACGCCCGGCTCCCCGGCGGCCCGGAAGACCAGACCGGTCTCGAAGAGCGCCAGGTCGTGGCTGCCGCGGCCGTCGTTGCGGCGCAGCGCGCCGAGCAGGCCCGGCAGCAGCGCCGTGCGGAGCGCGGGCTCCTCGTCGGAGAGCGGGTTGACGAGCTTGACGACCTGGCGGCAGGTGTCGTCCGCCGGGATGTCGAGCTGGTCGAGGACCTGCTCGCTGATGAACGGGTAGTTCAGCGCCTCGACGTACCCGGCACCGGCCAGGGCGCGGCCCACGCGGCGGTGGGTGCGCTGGCGCTCGGTGAGCCCGCGGCCGGCCGGGGGCTTGGGGAGCGTGGAGGGCAGGTTCTCGTACCCCTCCAGCCGGATGACCTCTTCGGCGAGGTCGTTCGGCTCGTTCAGGTCGGGGCGCCAGGACGGGACGGTGACGATCAGCTCGTCCTGCCCGTACACGTCGCAGCCGACCTCCTGGAGGCGGCGGACGACGGTCTCGCGGCCGTACGTCACGCCCGCGACGCGGTCGGGGTGGTCGGCGGGCATCGTGATCGTGCGCGGCGCGGACGGCGCGACGATTTCGGTGACGCCGGCCTCGGCGGTGCCGCCCGCGAGGAGGACCAGCAGGTCGACGGTGCGCTGCGCGGCAGCGGCGGCGGCCTGCGGGTCGACGCCGCGCTCGAAGCGCTTGGACGCCTCGGAGGACAGCTTGTGGCGGCGCGCGGTGCGGGCGATGGAGATCGCGTCGAAGTGCGCGGCCTCGATGACCACCTCGGTCGTGCCCCGCACCTCGCCCGTCTCGGGGTCGGTCTCGGAGTCGGCGATCTCGGTGTTGGCGCCGCCCATGACACCCGCGAGGCCGATGGGGCCGCGGTTGTCGGTGATGAGCAGGTCGGCGGCGTCGAGGACGCGGACCGTGCCGTCGAGGGTGGTGATCTTCTCGCCGGCTTCGGCACGGCGGACCCCGATGGGCCCGTCGAGCCGGGAGCGGTCGTAGGCGTGCAGCGGCTGGCCGAGCTCCAGCATCACGTAGTTGGTGATGTCGACGGCGAGCGAGATCGGGCGCATGCCGGCCTTCTGGAGGCGGCGCTTCAGCCAGATCGGCGAGTGGGCCTCCGGGTCGAGGCCGACGACGGTGCGCGCGGTGAAGCGGTCGCAGCCGATCGGGTCGGAGACCTTGACCGGGTAGCCGTACGAGTTGGGCGTGGGCACGTCGAGCAGCGCCGGGTCGCGCAGCGGCAGGCCGTAGGCGATGGCGACCTCGCGGGCGATGCCGCGCATCGACAGGCAGTAGCCGCGGTCGGGCGTGACGGCGATGTCGAGGACCTCGTCGTACAGCTCCAGCAGCTCGGTGGCGTCGATGCCGACCTCGTACTCCGGCGGCAGCACGATGATGCCGTGCGTGCCGTCGTCACCCATGCCGAGCTCGTCGCCGGAGCAGATCATGCCGCGCGAGACCTTGCCGTACGTCTTGCGCTCGGCGATCCGGAAGTCGCCGGGGAGGACGGCGCCGGGCAGGGCCACGACGACCTTGTCGCCCTCGGCGAAGTTCCGGGCGCCGCAGATGATCTCCTGCGGCTCGCCGGTTCCGTTGGCGTCGCCGACGTCGACGGTGCAGAAGCGGATCGGCTTCTTGAACTCGGTGAGCTCCTCGATGGTGAGGACCCTGCCCACCACCAGCGGGCCCGTCAGGCCGGCGCCGAGCTGCTCGACGGTCTCGACCTCCAGCCCGGCCGACACCAGCTTGGCCTGTACGTCACGGCCGGTCTCCGTCGCCGGCAGGTCGACGTACTCCCGCAGCCACGAAAGCGGGACCCGCATCAGATCTCCATCCCGAACGGCCGGGTGAACCGGACGTCACCCTCGACCATGTCTCGCATGTCTTCGACGTTGTGGCGGAACATCAGCATCCGCTCGATGCCGAACCCGAAGGCGAATCCGCTGTACTTCTCGGGGTCCACGCCACAGGCGATCAGCACCTTGGGGTTGACCATTCCGCAGCCGCCCAGCTCGATCCAGCCCTCGCTGCCGCAGGTGCGGCAGGGCCGGTCCGCGTTGCCGACGGACTCGCCGCGGCAGACGTAGCAGAGCATGTCCATCTCGGCGGACGGCTCGGTGAACGGGAAGAAGTTCGGGCGGAGCCGGGTCTTCATGTCGGAGCCGAAGAGCGCCTGGACCATGTGGTCCAGGGTGCCCTTGAGGTCCGCCATGGTCAGGCCCTCGTCGACGGCGAGCAGCTCGATCTGGTGGAAGACCGGGGTGTGCGTGGCGTCGAGCTCGTCGGTGCGGTAGACGCGGCCGGGGCACACGACGTACACGGGCGGCTCGCGGTCGATGAGCGTGCGGGCCTGCACCGGGGAGGTGTGCGTGCGCAGCACGATGCCGGACTCGTCGCCGGAGGTGCCCTCCGGGCCCTCGACGAAGAAGGTGTCCTGCATCTGGCGCGCCGGGTGGTCCGGTACGAAGTTCAGGGCGTCGAAGTTGAACCACTCCGCCTCGACCTCGGGGCCCTCGGCGACCTCGTACCCCATGGAGACGAAGACGTCCGCGACGCGCTCCATGAGGGTGGTCAGCGGGTGGCGGGCGCCGGCCGGAACGCGGTCGTAGGGCAGCGTGACGTCCACAGCCTCCTCGACCAGCACGCGCGCGTCGCGCTCGGCCTCCAGCTCGGCCTGGCGGCCGGCCAGGGCCTTGTTCACGGCACCGCGGGCCTGGCCGACACGCTTGCCGGCCTCGGCCTTGGCGTGCGGCGGCAGGGCGCCGATCTCCCGGTTGGCGAGCGCGAGCGGCGAGGTGGGGCCGGTCTGGGCGACCTTGGCCTCGTGGAGCGCGTCGAGGTCACCGGCGGCCGCGAAGGCGGCGAGCGCCTCGTCCCGCATGCGCTCGATCTCTTCCGGTTTCAGTGCCTCGACCTCGACTGGGTCGTACGACTTGTTCGGTGCCGACATCTCTTCCCGTACTTCCGATGGGCTGGCTGGGGCCCCCGCTCGACGACCGAGGACGCAAAGGTGCCAAAGGACGAGTCTAACGGGGTGTGGGCAGGCGGATGAGCCGCGGATCAGCCCGTGGACGTCCTGGACCCTCTGTCACGTGAGATACGAGGGGGCGCCCACGGGCAACGTAAATCGGAACTGGGCGCCACCGGCGGGTCCGCGGCCGACGCTGATCGTGCCGCCGTGCGCCTCGACGATGCCCTTGACGATGTACAGGCCGAGGCCGGTCCCGCCGCGCTTGCTCCCCCGCCAGAAGCGGGTGAAGACACGGCCCATCGACTCCTCGGGGATGCCGGGGCCTTCGTCGCTCACGGTGACGGCCGTTCCCTTCTCGTCGTCGGTGGGGCCGGTGGGGGCCACCTCGATGGTGACGGTTCCCTCGCCGTGGCGCACGGCATTTTCGAGCAGGTTGCCGAGGACCTGGTCAATTTTGTCCGGGTCCGCCCACAGATCGGGCAGCGGGCGGCGTACGCGGACGAAGAACCGGTCCGGCGACTGGCCGCGCGTGGTGTGTGCCTGGATGTGGCGGCCGATGGCGGCGGCGATGTCGACCGGCTGGCGGCGAACTTCGAGGCGGCCGGAGTCTATTCGGGAGATGTCGAGGAGCTCGGCGATCAGCCGGGTGACACGGTTGGCGTCGGCGTCGACGGTCTCCAGCATCAGCCGCTTCTGGTCGTCGGTGAACCGCTCCCACTTGGCGAGCAGGGTCGCGGTGAAGCCCTTGACGGAGGTGAGCGGCGAGCGCAGCTCGTGGGCGACGGTGGCGATCAGCTCGGCGTGGCTGCGCTCGGTGCGGCGCCTCGCCTCGGTGCCGCGCAGCGTGACGACGACCTTCCGTACGGGGCCGAGGGGCTCCTCGCGCACATAGCGGGCGGCGACGAGCACCTCCCGGTTGCCGGGCAGCAGCAGGTTGCGCTCGGGCTGCCCGACGCGGATGGCGAGGCCGCCGTACGGGTCGGTCAGCGCCCACCAGCGCCGCCCCTTGAGGTCCTCCAGCGGCAGCGCCTGCTCCAGCGGCCGCCCGAGCGCCTCCGCGCGCGGTACGGCGGTGAGGCGTACGGCCGTGGCGTTGAAGCAGACCACCCGGCCGTTCTCGTCGGCGACGACGAGCCCGTCGGGAAGGTCGTCGGGGTCGATCCCGGGCGCGCCGGGACCGGCGGAATCGCCCACGCCCACTAAGGCGCCCTCCCCTGCAGCGGGCCTGCTGGTGCCGACCGTCATCCCCGTCTCCCACCCCTCCGTGTGACGCAGTGGGCCCCCGAGCCCGTCACCCTACTAGCTGGAGGTGACGGAGCGGCACCCTCCGGCAGCACGCTGCGCACGCGCGGAGCCGTAGAGGCATACGGCCGCGGCGGTCGCCAGGTTCAGGCTCTCGGCCTTGCCGTGGATCGGCACGCGTACGACGGCGTCCGCGAGGGCGCGGGTCTCCTCGGGCAGGCCCCACGCCTCGTTGCCGAAGATCCAGGCGGTGGGCCCGCCCATGGTGCCCGCGTCGAGCTCGGCGTCCAGGTCGTCCTCACCCGCCCCGTCGGCGGCCAGGATCCGCAGCCCGGCGCCCTTGAGCCCGGCGACGGCCTGCTCGACGGGGACGCCGACGGCGACCGGGAGGTGGAAGACGGAGCCGACCGAGGCACGCACGGCCTTGGGGTTGTAGAGGTCCACGGAGGCGTCCGTGAGGACGACCGCGTCGGCGCCGGCGGCGTCGGCGCACCGCAGCACGGTCCCGGCGTTGCCGGGGTCGCGTACGTGGGCGAGGACGGCGACCAGCTTGGGGCGGGCCGTGAGGATCTCCTCGAACGGCGAGTCCAGGAACCGGCACACCCCGAGCAGCCCCTGCGGGGTGACGGTCTGCGAGACCTCGGCGAGCACGGCGTCGGAGGCGTGGTGGACGCGGGCGCCGGTGGCGCGGGCGGCCTCGACGATGTCGGCGTACCGCTCGGCGGCCTCGACCGTGGTGAACAGCTCCACCAGGGTGGGCTCCCCGCCGCTGCAGTGCGCGACGGCCTCGCGCACGGCCTGGGGGCCCTCGGCGATGAACAGGCGCTCCTTGCCCCGGAAGTTGCGCTTGGCGAGCCGCCGGGCCGCGATGACGCGCGGGGAGCGGGGGGAGATCAGCTCAGGGGTGCCCATGGTGGTCGGCGGCTCTCTTCTCGTACGCACGGGGGTTGAACAGACCGGACCCGCAGGCTCGGGGCCTGCGGGTCCGGAGGGAAGAACTGCGGCCTGAAGATCAGGCGGCGGCCTTCGGGGCGTTGACGTCGCTCGGGAGCGCCTTCTGGGCGACCTCGACGAGCGCGGCGAACGCGCCCGCGTCGTTGACCGCGAGCTCGGCCAGGATCTTGCGGTCCACCTCGATGTTGGCGGCCTTCAGACCCTGGATGAGGCGGTTGTACGTCATGCCGTTGGCGCGGGCAGCGGCGTTGATGCGCTGGATCCACAGCTGACGGAAGTCGCCCTTGCGCTTCTTGCGGTCGTTGTAGTTGTAGACCAGCGAGTGGGTGACCTGCTCCTTGGCCTTGCGGTACAGGCGCGAACGCTGGCCGCGGTAGCCGCTGGCCTGCTCGAGGATCGCCCGGCGCTTCTTGTGGGCGTTGACTGCCCGCTTGACGCGTGCCACTTGTTAACTCCTTGTAGCGGGGCCGTGGGTGGACTCACACGGCCCGGAAACGATATGGGTCCCGGTGTCGGGCTGCCCTCGTCACCGAGGGCGGGATGTCAGTCAGATGCCCAGCATCTTCTTGATCTTGGCGCTGTCACCCGGGGCCATCTCGGCGTTGCCGGTGAGGCGACGCGTCAGCTTGGACGACTTGTGCTCGAGCAGGTGGCGCTTGCCGGCGCGCTCGCGCAGGATCTTGCCGGAGCCGGTGACCTTGAAGCGCTTCTTGGCACCGGAGTGCGTCTTGTTCTTCGGCATAGCGCCGTTCTCTCCTCGTCAGTGGCGCTCCCAGCCGGTCCGGAGACCGGCACACGGGAGCGTCAGATGTGTCGGTTGAATCCTGGGCGGGTGCCCGGGGATCAGGCCTCGGCAGCCTCGTCGGCGGGCTCGTCCACGTGGACGGCCTCGTCCGCGTGGGCGGGCTGGCCCTGGCGCTCCGCCTTGCGGGCGGCCTGCGCCTCACGGGCCTCGGCCATTGCCTCGGTCTTCTTCTTGTGCGGTCCGAGAACCATGATCATGTTCCGGCCGTCCTGCTTGGGGTTCGACTCGATGAACCCGAGGTCCTGGACGTCCTCCGCCAGCCGCTGCAGCAGCCGGTAGCCGAGCTCCGGCCGGGACTGCTCGCGACCACGGAACATGATCGTGATCTTGACCTTGTCGCCCTGCTTGAGGAACCGGACGACGTGACCCTTCTTGGTGTCATAGTCGTGCGGGTCGATCTTCGGCCGGAGCTTCATCTCCTTGATGACCGTGTGCGCCTGGTTCTTGCGCGCCTCACGGGCCTTCATGGCCGACTCGTACTTGAACTTCCCGTAGTCCATGAGCTTGCAGACCGGCGGACGGGCGTTCGCCGCGACCTCGACGAGATCGAGGTCGTACTCCTGCGCAAGCTCCAGGGCCTTGGCAAGCGGGACAATCCCGACCTGCTCGCCGCTGGGACCGACAAGTCGCACCTCGGGAACGCGAATCCGGTCGTTGATGCGGGGCTCGGCGCTGATGGATCCTCCTCGGTAGCACCACGCGAACGCCTGGCGGACGGACGCGTAACGTCTGTTTCGTAAGACCAACCGCGCCGGTGCATGAAAAATGCCCCGGACGGGACACAGGCGGGGCTCCTCGTGCTACCGGAGCACCGCCACGGCGTACCGCGGGGCGCACATCGGGCGGCTCCATCGTCCGTACGGAACGATGGGCGCCACCTGACCGGTGACCCGCCGTCCCGAGGGACGGCCAGGTGGGAGATCGGAGCCTCCACTTGTGGGCCGGATCACGAGTCGTGTCCAGCCGGTCGTCACACCAGGTTAGCAGCTCCTGGTGGGTGGGGCTAACGGGGCACGGGGCGCCTATCGTGTGGGGCATGAGTGACGCCACGCCGAGCAACGCCTCCGCCGACCGGACCACCGACTACGAGACCATGACCCGCGACATCGCGGAGGTCCCCGCGGTCGAGGTGATCGTGACGGTCGCCGTCAACCTGATGAGCGCCGCCGCGGTCAAGCTCGGGCTCACCGAGGAGGGCGACCAGTACAAGGACCTCGACGAGGCGCGCAAGCTGATCCACGCGCTGGCGGGTCTGCTGGACGCGGGCGCGACGGAGATCTCCTCGTTCCACGCCGCCCCCCTGCGGGACGGCCTGAAGTCGCTCCAGCTCGCGTTCCGCGAGGCTTCGCTCGTCCCCGACGAGCCGGGCCAGGGACCGGGCGAGAAGTACACGGGGCCGGTCTACGGCTGACGGCCGCGCTGACGGGCCGGGTGGCCCGCACCCGGGGCCGGCCGTGCCTGGGGGCACGGGGGGCCGCTCCCCGGGTGACCGCAGCGACGGGGCCGGTCTACGGCTGACGGCCACGCCGCTGGGCGCCGGGCTTCGGCTGACGGCCGCCGGGTGGCGCGCATCCGGGCCGGTACGGGGGCGCCCTCCGGGGCGGTATTCGCCGACGTTCTCGGCTGGATCAGTTGCGTACGTAGAAGGGCTCGCCCGGGGGCGTGGCCGTGGCCGGCAGGAGTGCCAGGTCGAGGCCGCGCACCAGGCGGGCCCTCAGTGTTTCGTCGGCCGCCAGGGCGCGGGCGACGCGCTGGGCCGCCTCGGCGGGGGGCGCGTCCGGGGCGAGGACCAGGGCGAGGGTGCCGTCCGCGGTGCCGGGGCCGAGGTGGGCGCGGAGGACGGCGGGCTCGGCGGCGACCGCCGTGCGTACCGCCTCCCTGACGGCGGGGTCGGCGAGCGGGTCGGTGGAGGTGCGGCCCTCGGCCAGGGCGAGCAGCGCGGGGCCGGTCAGCTGGTACGGCACGGGTCCCGCGAGGTCGAGTACGAGCGTGTCGGCCTTCTCGTGGGCGGCGGCCTGGAGCGCCTGGTGCAGGGGTACGGCGACGGGGCGGGCGGCCGGGTCCCAGAGGGCGAGCGACTCCAGGGACGTGAACGCGGGCAGCGCGCGGCGGTCACCCGCGGTGAGGGTCGGCACGGCCATGTCGCTGGTCTTCTCGCGGCGCAGTCCGGTCTCCTCGTCCTCCTCGACCTCGCCGAGGACGGCGACGACGGGGACGAGCAGCCGGGCGCCCTTGAGGGCGGCGAGGACGCGCGGCTTGGCGGCCCGGTCCTGGGCCCAGGCCGCGAGGGCCGCGGCCAGCTCGGGTTCGGCGGTGCCGTCGTCGTCGGAGAAGCCGGGGTCAGGGATGTTCTTGAGCGCCACGCGACGAGCCTAACCGCGCGGGTCAGCGCCCGGTGGCGCGGCCCCCGCGCCACAGGACGACCGCGGCGGCCAGCAGGAGCACGCCGAGGGCGCCGGTGACGGGCGCGAGCAGCCCGGCGCCCTGTTCCTCCTCGGGCGCGGCCACCGGTCCCGTACCGAAGTACCGCTTGCCGTAGCCGGTGGTGGCGGCCTTGAGGTCGGCCGGGCGCAGTTTCCCGCCCGCCTCGATCGCGGCGGCCGGGTCGACCGTCCCGTACCCCTTGTCGATGTCATGGCCGCCGCCCTCGGGGCGGTCGCGGGCGGTGTCGGTGAGGAGCTTCTTCACCTGGGCGGGGCTCAGGCCGGGGTGGGCGGCCCTGACAAGGGCGACGGCGCCCGAGACGAACGCCGACGCGGCGCTGGTGCCCCACCCCTCGTAGTACTTCCGGTCCGGGTCGGCGATGACGATGTCGACGCCGGGCGCGCTGACGGTGGCGTACCAGCGGCTGGTGGAGAACGCGGCGTGGGTGCCGTACCGGTCGACGGCGGTGACCGCGATGACGCCCGGATAGGCGGCGGGGTACGAGATGTGGTCGCCCTTGTCGCCGCCGTTGCCGGCCGAGGCGACGACGACGGCGCCCTTGGACAGGGCGTACTGGACGGCCGCGTCCTCGCCCGCGTCGGGGTGGGCGGACTCGCTGTCGTCGCCGAGGGAGAGGTTGATCACGTCGGCGCCCTGGTCGACGGCCCAGCGGATGCCCTGGGCGAGGGCGGTGCCACGGGTGTTGCGGGCCTTGGTGCGGGCCGGGTCGCCGCCTTCGAGGATGACGCGGACGGGGAGGATCTTCGCCTCGGGCGCGATCCCGAGGACGCCGTCCTCACGGCCGTCGCCGTGTCCGTGGCCCGCGATGATGCCGGCCATGGCGGTGCCGTGGCGGGCCCAGGCACGGTCGCCGCGCTTGGCGCCGAAGCCGATGAGGTCCTTGCCGGGCAGGACGTTGCCCGCGAGGTCGGGGTGGGTGGCGTCGACGCCGGTGTCGAGGACGGCGACGGTGATGCCCTCGCCCTGGGTGGTGCGCCAGGCCTCGGTCGTATGCATCGCTTCGAGGCCCCACTGCTGGGCGCGGATGGCGTCGGCGTGGGCGGGGGTGGCGGGGAGGACGGCCAACGCGGTGGCGGCGAGTGCGGCGGCGAAGGCGGTACGGCGGCGGTGGGTCATCGGGGCTCCTGCGTGGCCTTTCCGGCCGTCGCCGTCGTACGGAGGCCACGTTCGATCCGGTCGGCGATGCCGTCGGCGTCGTGGCCGAGCCCCGCCTGGGCGGGCGCGCTCGTCTGGCCCTCGGCCATCGCCTCGGCGGCGGGCTGCGGGTCGTCGACGGTACGGCCGTCGGCGAAGCCGGACACCGCGTAGACGATGACGGGTACGTCGGTGAGGACGCTCACCCGCCAGCTCGCCCGCTGCGGGTCGCCGAACCCGGCGGCGACGGTGCCGGGGGCGGCGAGGGTGCGGGGCAGGAGGTCGGTGCGTTCGTCGAGGCTCTCGTCCGTGAAGCGGGTGCGCAGCGCGGTCATGCCGGGGCGGTCGGCGTCCGTGAAGACCATGCCGACGGTGGTGACGCTGGTGGAGGTGGCGTCGGCGTACGTGGCGCGCAGCACGCGCTCGCAGCCCACCGGCTGCAGGGCCCTGACCAGGAGGGGGTCCAGGGCCCCGGTGCACGGCCCGTCGGGCGCGACGGCGACGCGCGTCCAGGTCCGGTCGGCGCGGCCGGGTCCGGCGCCCTCGCCGTCGAGGGTGCGGGGGAAGAGCGTGTCGACGGGGACGCTGTGCCAGATGGTGCGGGCCTCGGTGAAGCGGTCCGCCGCGGAGGCGTGGGCGGCCGAGTCGCCCACGAGCCACGCCCCGGCGGCGGCCCCGCCGGTGAGCCCGAGCCCCAGGACGAGGCAGGCGACGGCCGCCGCCGCGCGGGCCGGGTGCCGGCTGCGGACGGGCCGCAGGCGGGTGGTGGTCTCGACGGGCGCCTCGGGCGGCATCCAGTAGGGCTGAGCGGCGCGCGGGGCGAGGGCCCCGGGGCGGGGGGTGAGGTCGACGGCACCGACGGGCCGCCGCCGCGTGGGCGGCGTGACCGGCGCCGGCGGGACGGAGGGCGGGGCGGAGGGCGCGGGGGCCGAGGGCGCGGGGGCCGAGGGCGACGGCGCGGCCACGGACTCACGCACGGGCCGCAGCCGGGCGGTGGTCTCGACGGCCGACGGGGTGGGCTCCGGCTGGGCGTTAGTCGCCGACGCCGGGGCGGTGGGGTGCGCCGGGCGGAGCCCGTGGGCCGGGGCGGTGCCGGAAGCGGCGCCCGGAACTTCCTCGGACGCCGGAGCCGAGGCCGAAGCGGTGACCGGGCGGGCGCCGGGCGCGGGAGTTGCGGCGGGCGCCGGGGCCGGGGCGCTGGAGGGGGCCGGGACGGCTCCGGGCCCGGGGGCCGTAGTGGCGGCCGGGCGGGCGCCGGTTGCCGGCTCCGGAGCAGTGGCCGCGTTGGCGGCGGGCGCCGGGGGCGGAGTGGTGGCCGGGGTCGGCGGTATCGGGGGCGGCGGCGTGGGGCGGCGCGGGGCGTCCGGGATGCGCGAGGACGGGTGTCGTGCCTCGGTGCTCATCCGCCCCCCTGGTGTCGTCCGGATCGCCTTGCGGGGCAGGCCCGTTCGTCAGCGCGTGCGGGTAACTCTACGGGCTGTGCCGGCCCCGACGGGAACGAGGCCGCAGGTCGGGGCGGATCTGACCGGAACGTCCCCCTACCCCCTGGTAGGCAGGTCTGGCAGGCTCTGGCCATGACTCCGCGTGCCGCTGACCGAGCCCGGTACGACCGGGCCACCGCCCATCTGGACGCCCCCGTCGCCGTCGTCGACCTGGAGGCGTTCGACGCGAACGCCGACGATCTCGTCCGACGGGCCGGTGGGAAGCCGATACGGGTGGCGAGCAAGTCCGTACGCTGCCGGGCGCTGCTGGAGCGGGTGCTGGCCCGGGACGGGTTCGCCGGGATCATGTCGTTCACGCTGGACGAGTCGCTGTGGCTGGCGCGGGCCGGGTTCGACGACGTACTGCTGGCGTATCCGTCGGCCGACCGGGCCGGCTTCTCGGAGCTCGCGCGGGACGCGAAGCTCGCGGGCGCGGTGACCGTGATGGTGGACGACCCGGCGCAGTTGGAGCTGATCGACCAGGCCCGCGAGGGTGGCGCCGAGGAGATCCGGGTCTGTCTGGAGCTGGACACGTCGCTGCGCCTGCTGGGCGGTCGGGTACGGATCGGGGCGCGGCGTTCGCCGCTGCGTACCCCGGCGCAGGTGGCGGAGCTGGCGCGGGCGGTCGCGCGGCGCCCGGGGTTCCGGCTCGTCGGGCTGATGGCGTACGAGGGTCATGTGGCGGGCGTCGGGGACGCGATCACGGGGCGGCCCCTCCGCTCCCGTGCCGTGCGGTTGATGCAGGCGGCGGCCCGCAGGGAGCTGGCGGCGCGCCGGGCGGCCGTGGTGGCGGCGGTACGGGCGGTGGCGCCGGACCTGGAGTTCGTCAACGGCGGCGGTACGGGGAGCGTCCAGCACACGGCCGCCGAGGACGCGGTGACCGAGATCGCGGCCGGGTCGGGGCTCTTCGTGCCGCGGCTGTTCGACAACTACACGTCGTTCACGGGCCGTCCGGCGGCGCTGTTCGCGCAGCCCGTGGTCCGGCGCCCGGGCGTCGGCGTGGTCACCGTGCTGGGCGGCGGGTACCCCGCGTCGGGTGCGGCGGGCGCGGACCGGCTGCCGGTCCCGTACCTCCCCGAGGGGTTGCGCTACGACCCGCAGGAGGGTGCCGGTGAGGTGCAGACCCCGCTGTTGGGCTCCCCCGCCGACGATCTGCTGATCGGCGACAAGGTGTGGTTCCGGCACGCGAAGGCGGGCGAGCTGTGCGAGCGGTTCGACACGCTGCACCTGATCGAGGGCGACCGGGTCACGGCGGCCGTACCGACGTACCGGGGCGAGGGCCGGACCTTCTTGTAGGCGGTCAGAACGTCACGGGCCGATGCTGCTGCCTACGCCGCCTCCGGTCGAGCTCCCGATCGGGCGGATGCCCTTGGTGATCTCGTCCATGGTGGCCGGCGGCGGGGCGCCCGGTCCGGCGGAGAAGACGAACCGCACGATGACGGGCGACTCGCTGCCGAGCGAGGACGGGAAGGCCAGGGACTGGACGTACCCGCCGGGGCCCTGGTTGGTGGTGACCTGCCAGCGCACCAGGTAGCCGGTGCGTCCGGCGACGACGGCGGGCCGCTCGGCGAGCACCTTGTGGGAGCGGATGCCGCCGTGGGGCCGGACGCCGAGGGAGTCCGCCTCGAACGCGCGGTCGGCGGCCTTGGCGATGTCCTCCTTGGCGATGGCCTCGGGGTCGGTGGTGCCGGTGGCCGTGGCGGTGAGGGAGAACACCGAGCCCCGCTTGCAGGTGCGGCTGCTCGCGGCGGGGCACGGGTCGGCGGCGACGGTCGACACGGTCGGCAGGTCGTCCGCGGTGCGCTCCGGCTTCTCCCAGCCGCCGAGGATGGGCAGGGTGATGCCGTTGAGCTGGTCGACGACGACCGTGGCGTCCTCGGTGGGCGCGGCTGTTGTGGGCGCGGGCGCGGAGCTCGTCGGCGGCGGCGCCGGGCTGTTCGCGGCGTCCACGGGCGGCTCCTCGTCGGAACCGAGGACGATCACCACCACGGCGGTCACGGCCGCCACCGCGACGCCCGCGGCGGCGAAGGCGATCAGGCGGCCGGTCCGCCTCGCCGGGCGCGGGGGGATGACGACGGTCGCGGGGGAGGCGGTACGGGTGTGCCCGGTCCAGGCCGCGCCGTCCCACCAGTGTTCGACGGCGGGGTTGCCTGGATCCGGGTACCAGCCGGGAGGGGTCGTCATGCTCATGCGGTCACCTTAGGGGGCGTGCACCCGGTCCAGCTGATCCGGTACGACGCTCCCGTCGGCCCGGCGGACGGGACCGCGGGTGCCGTCGGCGGCGGTGTAGCCGGTCGTGGCGCACGGGTACGGGGCGGCCTTGCGCGGCTTGGGCTGGATGAACATGGGGTTGACGATCCAGCGGCCGTCGGCGTTGTCGTACGCCCGGCACATCACCTCGTCCTTGTTGCGGTTGAGGACGAGCCGCAGGGCGGTGGCGTCGCGCAGGAAGGAGATGTCGGTGTCGGAGTCGCCGGCCGCGAACACCTGCCTCCGCTGGGCGGGCTGGACCTGGTCGGCGGCGGCGCCGCGTACGCCGAAGATCTCCTGGTTGATCCAGCAGCGCTTGCCGTCGATGTACGTGATCATCGAGTCGTCGCCGTCGCGGACGGTGCCGCAGCCCTGGAGCCGGCCGGTGAGGCGGCCGCCTTCCGTCACGTTGCGGATGCCGATGGCGTGGGACGGCTTGATGCCGACGCCGCCCGCCCAGACGTCGACGACCGGCTCGGGCGAGGCGGAGGTGATCCACACGTCGAAGCCGGCCTTCTGGAGGGTACGGACGAGGTCGCGCTGCTGGTCGTAGTAGCGGACCCAGCCGGTGGCGGTGCCGCTGCCGACGCGCTGCTCGGCGCCGATGGGCGCGGCGAGGTTCTCGGCGCGGGCGGCGGCCGCGAAGGACTCCACCTGGCGGGTGGTCCAGCCGTGCAGGAGCTGGGCGAGCCAGGCGTACTGAGGCTCCATGCGCCGGTGGTCGAACCCGGTGAAGGCCGCGTCGCCGGAGGTCGTCTCGCCGTCCCCGTACACGGACAGGATCTCGTCGGCGCAGTCGGTGTCGGTGGCGGTGGGCAACGTCCGTACGGCGGTGGGGCAGGCGGCCGCGAGGGAGGTGGCCGCGGCGTCGGTGAGGTAGCGGCTGGTGGTCTGCCAGTCGCCGCCCTGGGGCGGGCGTATGCGGCTGTTGCGGAGCAGCCAGAACATGGTGGCGTCGCCGACGTCGTTCTTGATGACGGTGTTGTCCCAGTCGAAGACGGCGACGGGCTTCTTGCCGCTCGTACGGTTCTCTCCGCAGTGGCCGTGGCGGTCGATGAGCTGTTGCAGTCTCGCCCGGTTGTCGCCGTACCAGCCGTCGGAGACGGTGAGGCGCGGGCACTTCTCCGGCGTGGCGTGGGCGGTCGCGGAGGCTGCGGTGAGGCCGGTGACCGTCAGGGGGAGGGCGGCCGCGGCGGCGGCCCAGCGGCGTATGTCTGTCACGTACACGCTCCTGGTGTATGCGGGACAGCCGGGCGTCGTGCGACGCCCGGCTGTCGGGGTGGTGGGAGAGAGCTGAACTACAGGGGGGTGACGTACGCCCCGGAGATGCCGCCGTCGACGAGGAAGTCGGTGGCGTTGATGAACGAGGAGTCGTCGCTCGCCAGGAACGCGACGGCGGCGGCGATCTCGTCGGCCTCGGCGAAGCGGCCGGCCGGGATGTGGACGAGGCGGCGGGCGGCGCGCTCGGGGTCCTTGGCGAACAGCTCCTGGAGGAGCGGGGTGTTCACGGGCCCGGGACACAGGGCGTTGACGCGGATGCCCTCGCGGGCGAACTGCACGCCCAGCTCCCGGGACATGGCGAGGACGCCGCCCTTGGAGGCGGTGTACGAGATCTGGCTGGTGGCGGCGCCCATGATGGCGACGAAGGACGCCGTGTTGATGATGGAGCCCTTGCCCTGGCGCCGCATGTAGGGGATGGCGGCCTTGCAGCAGAGGTAGACGGAGGTGAGGTTGACCTCCTGGACCCGCTTCCAGGCCTCCAGGCCGGTGGTGAGGATGGAGTCGTCGTCGGGCGGCGAGATGCCCGCGTTGTTGAAGGCGATGTCGACACTGCCGTAGGTGTCGTACGCGGTCTTGAACAGCGCCTCGACCTCGTCGGCGTCGGTGACGTCGACGCGTACGAAGGTGCCGCCGACCTCGTCGGCCGCGGCCTTGCCGGCCTCCTCGTCGATGTCGCCGCAGACGACGTGGGCGCCCTCGGAGGCCAGGCGGCGCGCGGTGGCGAGGCCGATGCCGCTGCCGGCGCCGGTGATGACGGCGGTACGGCCGGTGAGGCGGCGGCACACAGGGGTTTCGGTCATGGTGGTTCAGGCCTCCGTGCTGATGAAGACGTTCTTGGTTTCGGTGAAGGCGGTGAGGGCGTCGGGGCCGAGCTCGCGGCCGAGGCCGGACTGCTTGTAGCCGCCGAACGGGGTCCAGTAGCGGACGCTGGAGTGGGAGTTGACGGAGAGGTTCCCGGCGCGGACGGCGCCGGAGACGCGCAGCGCGCGGCCGACGTCGCGGGTCCAGACGGAGCCGGACAGGCCGTACTCGGTGGCGTTGGCCAGGCGTACGGCGTCCTCCTCGTCGTCGAAGGGCAGGACGACGGCCACGGGGCCGAAGACCTCCTCGACGGCGGCGGGCGCGTCGGGCGTGAGGCCGGTGAGGACGGTGGGCGGGAACCAGAAGCCGGGGCCTTCGGGCGCCTTGCCGCGGATGGCGGTCGCGTCCTCGGGGACGTACCCGCGCACTCTCTCCAGCTGGGTACGCGAGATCAGCGGGCCCATCTGGGTCTTCTCGTCCGACGGGTCGCCGACGACGATCTCCTCGATGGCGGGCGTCAGCAGCTCCAGGAAGCGGTCGTACGCGGTGCGCTGGACGAGGATGCGGGTGCGGGCGCAGCAGTCCTGCCCGGAGTTGTCCAGGAAGGACATGGGCGTCGCGGCGGCCGCCGCCTCGATGTCGGCGTCGGCGAAGACGATGTTCGGGCTCTTGCCGCCGAGTTCGAGCGTCACGCGCTTCACGCGGTCGGCGCACGCCGCCATGATGCTCTTCCCGACGCGGGTGGACCCGGTGAAGACGATCTTGGCGACGCCGGGGTGTTCGACGAGGGCGTTTCCCGCGACGGGTCCCGCGCCCGGCAGCACCTGGAAGAGGTGTTCCGGGAGCCCGGCCTCCAGGGCGAGTTCGGCGAGCCGGAGGGCCGTGAGGGGCGTGGTCTCGGCGGGTTTGAGGATGACGGCGTTGCCGGCCGCGAGGGCGGGGGCGGTGCCCCAGGCGGCGATCGGCATGGGGAAGTTCCAGGGGGCGATCACGCCGACGACGCCGAGGGGTTCGAGGATCGTGATGTCGAGGCCGCCGGGTACGGGGATCTGGCGGCCGTTCAGGCGCTCCACTCCCCCGGCCGAGTAGTCGAGCAGGTCGCGGACGTTGCCGGCTTCCCAGCGGGCGTTGCCGAGGGTGTGGCCGGCCTCGCGGACCTCCAGCCGGGCCAGTTCCTCGACGTGCTCGTCGACGACGGCGGCGAAGCGGCGCAGGAGGCGGGCGCGGTCGGCGGGGGCGGCCGCCGCCCACACCCGCTGGGCCTCGGTGGCGCGGGTGACGGCGGCGTCGACGTCGGCGGCGGTGGCGGCCGGGACGGTGGCGATGACCTCTTCGGTGGCGGGGTTGAGTACGAGGTGTTCGCTGGTCAAGACAGGGGCCTCACATGCGTTCGAAGGAGCGGCGCAGCTCCCAGTCGGTCACCGCGGCGTCGAAGGCTTCGAGCTCGATCCGCGCCATGTTGCGGTAGTGGGCGACGACCTCGTCCCCGAAGGCGGCCTTCGCGATGGGGCTGTTCTCCCACAGTTCGGCGGCCTCGCGCAGCGTGGTGGGGACGTGGGCGTAGTCGGCGGTGTACGCGTTGCCGTCGCACGGCTCGGGGAGTTCCAGCTGCTGCTCGATGCCGTACAGACCGGCCGCGACCAGGCCCGCGACGGCGAGGTGCGGGTTGACGTCGCCGCCGGGGAGGCGGTTCTCGAAGCGCATCGAGCGGCCGTGGCCGACCACCCGAAGGGAGCAGGTGCGGTTGTCGTACCCCCAGGCGACGGCTGTCGGCGCGAAGGAGCCGGGCTGGAAGCGCTTGTAGGAATTGATGTTGGGCGCGTAGAGGAGGGAGAAGTCCCGCAGCGCGGCCAGCTGTCCGGCGAGGAAGTGCCGCATCACCGGCGACATCCCGCCGGGTCCGTCGCCCGCCATGACGTTGCGGCCGGCGTCGTCGATGGACTGCAACGACAGGTGGATGTGGCAGGAGTTGCCCTCGCGCTCGTTGTACTTGGCCATGAAGGTGAGGGAGACGCCCTCCTGGGAGGCGATTTCCTTGGCACCGGTCTTGTAGATGGCGTGCTGGTCGCAGGTGACCAGGGCCTCGTCGTACTTGAACGCGATCTCGTGCTGGCCGGGGTTGCACTCGCCCTTGGCGGACTCGACGGTCAGTCCGGCGGCGGCCATCTCGTTGCGGATGCGGCGCAGCAGGGGCTCGATGCGGCCGGTGCCGAGGACGGAATAGTCGATGTTGTACTGGTTGGCCGGGGTCAGGTCGCGGTAGCCCGCGTTCCAGGCCTGTTCGTAGGTGTCCTTGAAGACGATGAATTCCAGCTCGGTGCCGACGTGGGCGGTGTAGCCGTGCTCGGCGAGCCGTTCCAGCTGGCGGCGCAGGATCTGGCGCGGTGCGGCGACGACGGGTGAGCCGTCGTTCCAGGCGAGGTCGGCGACGAGCATCGCCGTGCCCTCGTTCCAGGGGACGCGGCGCAGGGTCGACAGGTCGGGGCGCATGGCGAAGTCGCCGTAGCCCTTGGCCCAGGAGGACATGGCGTAGCCGTCGACGGTGTTGAGCTCCACGTCCACGGCCAGGAGGTAGTTGCAGCCCTCGGTGCCGTGCTCCAGCACGTCGTCGAGGAAGAACGGTGCGGCGAACCGCTTGCCCTGGAGCCGCCCTTGCATATCGGGGAAGGCCAGGACCACTGTGTCGATCTCACCGCTCGCGACGAGGGCACGCAGTTCCTCGACGTCGAGCGGGGGTTTGCGGTCTGCCACGGGATTGCTCCTCCTTCGGTCAGCCGGGAGCCATAAGGTATTGCGGAAGACCATTGCTTGGGAAGGGGAAACCGCGAGGTGGCGAAGAAGAGCTCGGGAAGTGCGTCCGGGGACCGGCTGGCGCCCGTGCTGCGGCCGGTGCGGGCGGGCAACGGCTTCGAGGAGGCGCTGGAGCAGATCCTCCAGGTCGTACGGCTCGGCCTGGTGCCCGGCGGCGAGCGGCTGCCCGCGGAGCGGGAGCTGGCGGACCGGATGGGGATCAGCCGGGTGACGCTGCGCGAGGTGCTCAAGGTGCTCCAGGAGCAGGGCCTGGTGGAGAGCCGGCGCGGCCGGTACGGCGGAACGTTCGTGCTGCACCGGGACCGGGCGCCCGGCGACTCGGGCGAGGAGGAGCTGCGGCGCCGTATCGCGTCGGTGGACGTGGAGGACACGCTGCGCTTCCGCGAGGTGCTGGAGGTGGGCGCGGCGGGGCTGTGCGCGGCGCACGGGCTGTCGGAGGAGGGCGCCGCGCGGCTGCGTACGGCGCTGCGGGCGACGCACGACGCGCCGCTGGACGACTACCGGCGCCAGGACACGCTGCTGCACCTGACGCTCGCCGAGCTGTCCGGCTCGCCGACGCTGACGGCGCAGTACGCGGCCGTACGGGCGTCGGTGAACGACCTGCTGGACTGCATCCCGCTGCTCGTACGCAATCTGGAGCACTCGCAGCACCAGCACACGGCGCTGGTGGAGGCCGTCCTGGACGGGGACGCGGACGCGGCGCGCGAGGTGATGCGGGAGCACTGCGCGGGGACGGCGGCGCTGCTGCGTGGCTTCCTCACGTAACTGCCGGGCGTAACCCGAAAGTAACGCACGGGTCTTGCGTTCACGCCCGACCACCGCAAAGGTATGGGACCACTCCATTGGGCCCCGACCACTGACGCGGGAGCGCTGCTGCCATGACGCTGGAAGAAACGAAGGACACACCCGTCCCCACCGACGACTATCTCAAGCGCCGGGCCCTTCGGCAGGGCAGCGCCGGCTGGCTGCTGCTGACCGGGCTCGGTGTGGGGTACGTCGTCTCCGGCGACTTCGCCGGCTGGAACATCGGCCTCGCCGAGGGCGGTTTCGGCGGGCTGGCGATCGCGACGGTCCTGATGGGCGTGATGTACGCCTGTCTCGTGTACGCGCTCGCCGAACTGTCCGCCATCCTGCCCGCGGCGGGCGGCGGTTACGGCTTCGCGCGCCGGGCGCTCGGCACCTGGGGCGGCTTCCTCACCGGTACGGCCATCCTCATCGAGTACATCCTGGCCCCGGCCGCCATCTCCATCTTCATCGGCGACTACGTCGAGTCCCTGGGCCTCTTCGGCCTGGAGTCCGGCTGGCCCGTCTACCTCGCCTGCTTCGTCGTCTTCATCGGCATCCACCTGTGGGGCGTCGGCGAGGCGCTGCGCTTCAGCCTGATCGTGACCGCCATCGCGGTGGCGGCGCTGCTGATCTTCGCGGTCGGCGCGTTCACCGAGTTCCGGGCGGACGGGCTCAATGACATCCCGGCCGATCCGACGGCCTTCGGGGCGAACTCCTGGCTGCCGTACGGGCTGCTCGGCATCTGGGCGGCGGTCCCGTTCGGCATGTGGTTCTTCCTGGGCGTGGAGGGTGTGCCGCTCGCCGCCGAGGAGGCGAAGGACCCGGTGCGGTCCATGCCGCGGGCGCTGTCGCTGTCGATGCTGATCCTGGTGCTGCTCGCCGTGCTGACGTTCTTCGCGGCGACGGGCGTACGGGGTTCGGCCGCGATCCAGGACGCCGGCAACCCGCTGGTGGTGGCCCTCCAGGGGGACGGCGACCCGACCGCGCTGAGCCGGTTCGTCAACTACGCGGGTCTGGCGGGCCTGGTGGCCTCCTTCTTCTCCCTCATCTACGCGGGCTCCCGCCAGTTGTTCGCCCTGTCCCGGGCGGGGTACCTGCCCCGGTTCCTGTCCCTGACCAGCCGCCGCAAGTCCCCGTACCTGGGCCTGCTGATCCCCGGCGCGCTCGGTTTCGCGCTGGCGGCCGGTACCGGGAACGGAGCGCGGATGCTGAACATCGCGGTGTTCGGCGCCACCATCTCGTACGCCCTGATGGCGCTGTCCCACATCGTGCTGCGGCGCCGCGAGCCGGACCTGCCGCGCCCGTACCGTACGCCCGGTGGGGTGGTGACGTCCTCCGTCGCCTTCGTGCTGGCGCTCGCCGCGCTGGTGGCGACGTTCCTGGTGGACCAGGACGCGGCGTTCATCGCACTCGGGGTCTATGCGGTCGCCCTCGCGTACTTCGCCTTCTACAGTCGTCACCGTCTTGTCGCGAGCGCGCCCGAGGAGGAGTTCGCGGCGCTGGCCGCGGCCGAGGCCGAGCTCGAACGCAACTGAGAGGAACCGGCTGTGCCTTCCAAGCCGCTCATCGGCGTCACCACCTACCTCGAGCCCGCCAAGTGGGGCGTGTGGGAGCTGCCCGCCGCCCTGCTCCCGGCGACGTACCCCCGCCTGGTCCAGTCGGCGGGCGGCATCGCCGCGATGTTCCCGCCGGACGCCCCCTCCGCCGCCACGGACGTCGTCGCCCGCCTCGACGGCCTCGTCGTCGCGGGCGGCGCGGACGTCGACCCCGTACGCTACGGCGCCGACCGCGACCCGCGTACGGGCCCGGCGGCGGTGGAACGGGACGCCTGGGAGCTCGCCCTCATCGAGGCGGCGCTGGCGGCCGGCACGCCGGTGCTGGGCGTCTGCCGCGGTATGCAGCTGCTGAACGTGGTTCTCGGCGGCACGCTGCTCCAGCACCTGGACGGCCACACCGGTGGCGTGGGCGTCTTCGGCCGGCACACGGTCAAGCCGGTCCCGGGCACGCGCTACGCCTCACTCATCGGCGAGGCGACGACCGTCCCGACCTACCACCACCAGGCCCTGGACCGGCTGGGCGAGGGCCTGACGCCGTGCGCGTACGCGGAGGACGGCACCGTGGAGGCGGTCGAGCTGACGGGCACGCGGTGGGCCCTGGGCGTCCAGTGGCACCCGGAGATGGGGGAGGACGTGCGGGTGATGGAGGGGCTGGTCGCGGCGGCGTCCTAGGGGGGTCCGGCGGCTCAGCCCGTGCCGCCCCGCGCCAGGGACAGCAGGTCACGGGCCGGGCCGGTGGGGAGGGGGCCGATGGGCCAGACGGCGCGGAGGGCGCGCTGGAGGTGGACGCCTTCCACGGGGACCTCGACGAGGCGGCGGGAGGCGAGTTCCTCGGTGACGGCGAGTTCGCTGAGGACCGCCGGGCCCGCTCCGCTGATCGCCGCCGCCTTGACCGCTGTCGTGGAGGCCAGCTCCATGAGGGGGTCGGCGAGCCCGCCGTAGTCCGCGAGCGCCGCGTCCAGCACCTGGCGCGTTCCCGAGCCGTACTCGCGCAGCACCAGCGGGGTGGCCGCCAGTTCGGCGGGCGTGAGCGGGGCGCGGCGGCGGGCCCACCGGTGGGAGGGGGCCGTGACCACCACGAGCCGGTCGTGGGCGACGACCGCGGCGTCCAGGCCCTCGGGGACGGCGAGGCCCTCGACGTACCCCAGGTCCGCCTCCCCGGCGAGCAGGCTGGCCGCGACGGCGGTCGAGTTGCCGGCCTGGAGCGAGACGGCCGTGTCGGGGCGCTCGGCGCGCAGGGCGATGAGCCAGCCGGGCAGCAGGTACTCGGCGATGGTCATCGAGGCGGCGACCCGCAGCCGTGAGTCCCGCCGGTCGCGCAGCGCCTGGGCGCCAGCGTCGAACGCCTCGGCGGCCTCGACGACACGCCTCGCCCAGTCGGTGACGAGCGCACCCGCGTCGGTGAGCCGGGAACCGCGCGGGGAGCGGTCCACGAGGGCGACGCCCAGTTGCCGTTCCATGGAGCGGATGCGGCTGCTGGCGGCCGGCTGGGTGATGCCGACCTCGCGCGCGGCCCGGCCGAGGCTGCCGTGCCGGGCGACGGCGAGAAGCAGTTCCAGGGCCCCGAGGTCGGGCACGCGATGCGAGATGCTCATAACTTCAGTTTATGGGGTCATAGGGACATGATCTCTGGTGTGGGCCATCGGCGCAGGTCAGGGTGGGTCCATGGCAACCCTCGCGCAGCAGCTCCCACTCCCCCGCGTACCCCGCGCCATGGCCGTCCGGCACCTCGGGCCCAACTGGTACGCGACGGTGATGGGCACCGCGATCGTCGCCAACGCGGGCGCCGCACTGCCCCTCCAGGTACCCGGTCTGCGCACCGCCTGCACCGCCCTCTGGGCACTGTCCCTGCTGATGCTGCTGGTCCTGCTCGCGGCGCGCGCGCTGCACTGGACGCTCCATAGGGACCAGGCCCGGGCCCACCTCCTGGACCCGGCCATTGCCCCGTTCTATGGGTGCCTGGCCATGGCCCTGGTCTCGGTCGGCGGCGGCGCCGTCGTCGTCGGCCGGGACTGGATGGGGCCGGCCACGGCGGTCACCCTCGGCGGGGTCCTGTTCGTGGCGGGGACGGTCATCGGCCTGACGGTCGCGGTGACGATCCCGTACCTGATGGTGGTGCACCACAGGGTCGACTCCGCCTCGCCGGTGTGGCTGCTGCCCGTCGTCGCGCCCATGGTGTCGGCCGCGCTCGGCCCCCTCCTCGTACCGCATCTGCCGCCCGGACAGTGGCAGCGGACGCTGCTGATCGGCTGCTACGGGATGTTCGGGCTGAGCCTGCTGGCGACCCTGGTGGTGCTGCCGCTGGTCTTCGGCCGGCTAATGACCGGCGGCCCGCTGCCGCTCACCCTGACGCCGACGCTGTTCCTGGTGCTCGGCCCGCTGGGGCAGTCCACGACGGCCGCCAGCAACCTCGCCGACGCGGCGCCGCCCGGCATGCCGTACGCGGCCGGGTTCGCCGTCCTGTACGGCGTACCCGTGATGGGCTTCGCGCTGATGTGGCTGGCGCTGGCCGGGGCGATGGTGCTGCGGGCGCGGCGGCGGGGCATGGGGTTCGCGATGACGTGGTGGGCGTTCACGTTCCCGGTGGGGACGTGTGTGACCGGCGCGGAGGGGCTGGCGCAGCACACCGGGCTCGCGGCGCTGCGGTGGCTGGCGGTGGTGCTGTACGTGCTCCTGGTGGCGGCGTGGCTGACGGCGGCCGTCAGGACGGCCCGTGGACTGGTCGGCGGAGCGCTGCTCGCAGCGCCTCCGGTGCCTGGGCCAGTGACGGCCCGTACCAGGTGAGGTGCCGCCCGTCGACGAGGGCGGCGGGCAGCCCGGCGAACGCCTCGGGGCCGTCGTCGGCGGTGAAGCGGTACGGCTCGTCCGGCAGGACGACGAGGTCGGCGCCTGAGGCGCGCAGCTCGTCGAGCGGGATGCGCGGGTAGCGCTCGGCGTGGTCCGCGTACACGTTCGCGACGCCGAGGCGGGCCAGCAGGTCGCCCGCGAAGGTGTCCCGGCCCAGCACCATCCAGGGGCGGCGCCAGATGGGCACCACGGCCTTGCGGTACGTGTCCGAGGGCGTCACCGCCGCCCAGGCCGCCTCCGCCTCGTCCAGCCAGCGCGGCCGGGTGCGCACCCCGCAGGCGCGCAGCACCCGGTCCAGCTCGGTGAACGCCTGGTCCAGGGCGCGGATCTCGGTGACCGCCACGTCCAGGCCGGCGGCGCGCAGGGCGGCGAGGTCGGGGGCCCGGTTCTCCTCCTCGTTGGCGATGACGAGGTCGGGGCGGAGGGCGGCGATCGCGGGGACGTCCGGGTTTTTGGTGCCGCCGATACGGGTGACGTCCAGCCCGGCGGGGTGGGTGCACCAGTTCGTGGCACCGACCAGCCGTCCTGGGGCCGTGACGGCGATCGCCTCGGTGAGGGACGGGACGAGCGAGACGACCCGCATCAGGTGGCCGTCTCGATGTGCTCGGCGACGGAGACGACGAGGATGCGGGTGTGCGGGTCGCCGGCCCGCCAGCGGTGGCGGACCCCGCCGGAGAGGTAGAGCGTGTCGCCGCGCTCCAGCCGGTACGCCTGGCCCTCGGCCTCCACCTGGGCGGCGCCGTCGGCGACGTACAGCATGGCGTCGTTGCGCAGCACGAGCTCACGCCCGGCGTCGTGCTCGCCGGTGAACTCCTCGGCGTGCATCTGGTGCTCGCCGCGCACCAGGGCCCGCGCGCCGGGCCGGCCGGGGTCGTCGGCGGCGCGTACGACGTCGACGGTGCGCGCCGGGTCAGCGGCGTCGAGCAGCGCCACGGTAGTGGTCTCCAGGGCGTCGGCGATCTGCTGGAGCGAGCGCTCGCTGGGCCGGGCGCGCTCGTTCTCGATCTGGCTCAGGAACGGCACGGACAGGCCGCTGCGCTCGGCGACCGCGGCGAGGGTGAGCGCCATGGCTCTTCGCCGCCTGCGGACGGCCACGCCCACTCGTAGCGTTTCCTTGTCGTCCATCTCCTCGGCTCCCTCCCTCTGCGACCACCTTACGCAGCGGAGGTACCGCCGAGTAGCGCAACGGGAGGGAAAGCCGTGGAGGGGGCTTACACAGGAGCCATCTTGTCGGCGACGCCCGGGTTGTCGTTCAGCCAGGCGCGGACGGCCTCCTGCTCCTTGCCCTTGCCGGTCTGCTGGATCTTCGCTTCGAGGTCCGTGAGCTGCTTCTCGGTCATCGTGAAGTCCTTGAGCCAGGCGGCGACCTCGGGGTTGTCGGCGGCGAAGCCCTCGCGGGCGAGGGTGTGCACGCCGTCGCCCTTGCCCCAGGTGCCCTTGGGGTCCTTGAGCTTCGTCAGGCCGTAGGTGGAGTAGGCCCAGTGCGGCGACCAGAGGGTGACGACGACCGGTTCCTTCTTGGCGTACGCGCGCTTCAGCTCGGCCAGCATGCCGGGAGTGGAGCCGTCGACGACCTCGTACTCACCCTCCAGGCCGTACTCCTTGAGGACCTTGTCCTTGAGCAGGCCCATCATTCCGGCGCTCGGCTCGATGCCGATGATCCGGCCCTTGAACTGCCCCGCCCTCCCCTTGAGGTCGTCGAGGGAGTCGATGCCCTTCAGGTACGAGGGGACGGACAGCTCCAGGGAGGTGGGGCCGTACCAGGCGCCCATGTCCTCCAGCTTGTCGTGGTACTTGTCCCAGTAGGTGGCGTGCGTGACCGGCAGCCAGGAGTCGGTCTGGACGTCGATCTGGCCGTTCGCCATCCCGGTGTAGAGGGCGCCCGCCTCGTACTGCTTGGCGTCGACCTCGAAACCGCGCCGCTCCAGGAGCTCCTTCCAGAGGAAGGTGGAGGCGATGCCCTCGTCCCAGGGGATGTAGCCCAGGGAGATCTTCTTGCCCTGGCCGACGTTCGTGCCGTCGGCGGCGGCCCGGGAGGTGGCCGTGCCGCCGAAGACGTTCATGCCGCCGGCGACGAGCGCGAGGACGACGGCACCGACGACCGCCACGGCGGGCCGGGGGCGGTGGTCGAAGATCTTGAGGCGGCCCCGGGGGAGGGCCTCGGCCTTGGCGAGGGCCCGGCGGCCGAGGGGCGAGACCTGCCGGCCGAGGGCCCCGGTGATCCGGTCCAGGTACATGGCGAGGATGACGATGGAGATACCGGCCTCGAAGCCGAGGCCGATGTCGACGTTGCCGATGGCCCGGTAGACGGCGCCGCCGAGTCCGCCGCCGCCGACCATGCCGGCGATGACGACCATGGACAGGCCCAGCATGATCACCTGGTTGATGCCGGCCATGATCGTGGGCAGGGCGAGCGGCAGCTGGACGCGCAGGAGGGTGTTGCGCGGTGTGGTGCCGAAGGCCTCGGCGGCCTCCACGAGCTCCTGGTCGACCTGGCGGATGCCGAGCTCGGTCATCCGTACGCCGGGCGGCAGGGCGAAGATGATGGTGGCGATGATGCCGGGGACCACGCCGACGCCGAAGAAGATGATGCCGGGGATCAGGTAGACCATCGCGGGCATGGTCTGCATGAAGTCCAGCACGGGCCGGGTCACGGCGCTGACGGCCTTGGAGCGCGAGGCCCAGATGCCCAGCGGGACGGCGATGGCCAGCGTGACGACGGTGGCGACCAGCACCAGGCTGAGGGTCGACATGGCGTCGTCCCACAGGTCGATGGAGTCGATCAGCGCGAAGCCGGCGAAGGCGAGGACGCCCGCGAGCAGGCCGCGCAGCCACCAGGCGAGGACGGCGAGGATGCCGCCGAAGAGCAGCGGCTCGGGCGCGGAGAGGGCGGCGTCGATGCCGTCGTACATACCGGTGACGAGCGAGCTGATGGCGTCGAAGAGCCAGGAGAGGTGGGACTGGAGCCAGTCGACACCGCTGTCGACCCAGTCACCGAGCGGAAGCCTAGGCACGGGCGGCCTCCTGGGTGGTGTCCACCGTGGTGCTGACCGCCGTGGTGCCGGCCACCTGGGTGCCCGCCTCCTGGGTGCCCGCCGCCGTGGTGCCGGCCGCCGGCTCGGCCAGGGCGGCGAGCAGCGTGGCGCGGGTGACGACGCCCACGAGCTCACCCGCGTCGTCGGTGACGGCGACCGCGACGCCGCTCGTGGAGCAGGGCGTGAACAGCTCGGCGATCGGCGTGTCGCGCGGGACGGCGGCGGGCGCGGCGGCCAGGACGTCGGCGGCAGTACGCAGGTCGCCGACGCCGAGCACGGTGTCCGGGTCGGCCATGATCGCGCCGGCGGTCAGCACGCGGGACCGGTCGACGTCCTGGATGAAGGAGGCGACGTAGTCGTTGGCGGGCCTGACCAGGATGTCCTCGGCCGAGCCGAGCTGGACGATCCGGCCGTCCCGCATGACGGCGATGCGGTCGCCGAGGCGCATGGCCTCGTTGAGGTCGTGGGTGATGAACACGATGGTCTTCTTCAGCCGCTTCTGCAGCTCCAGGAGCTGGTCCTGCATGTCGCGGCGGATCAGCGGGTCGAGGGCGCTGAAGGACTCGTCCATCAGCAGCAGGTCGGCGTCGGTGGCGAGCGCGCGGGCCAGGCCGACGCGCTGCTGCATGCCGCCGGACAGCTCGTCGGGCCAGGACTTCTCCCAGCCGCCCAGGCCGCACAGCTCCAGGGCCTCGGCGGCACGCCGTTCGCGCTCCGCGCGCGGGACGCCCTGCACTTCGAGGCCGTAGGCGGCGTTCTCCAGCACGCTGCGGTGCGGGAAGAGCGCGAAGTGCTGGAACACCATGCTGATCTTGTGGGAGCGTACGCGGCGCAACTCGCGCGGGCTCAGGGCGGTGAGGTCCTCACCGTCGAAGAGAACGCGTCCGGCGGTCGGCTCCAGCAGTCCGTTGAGCATGCGCAGCAACGTGGACTTGCCGGATCCGGACAGACCCATCACGACGAAGATCTGGCCCGGCTCGACGGAGAACGAGGCGTCGATCACCGCCGCGGTCGTTCCGTCGGCCCGCAGTTCGTCGCGGTCCGCGCCCGCTTCGAGCCTGCGTACCGCTTCGTCGGGTCGTCTGCCGAACACCTTGTACAGGTGCTCGGCCTGGAGCCTGGACACATACACCTCACGCGTTGAAACGAAAACGGCCTGCCATCCCCGATCGGCAGGCCGTGGAGCGGGTTTGTTGAAAACAGGACAGGGACCGCTCCGGTGCCGCGCCTGCCCTTGGGCACACACCGCAAACGGAAAGGTGATCCACTTCACGCGGGGTCACGCCGGGCGACCCGGAACCGCGTGCGCTCCCGGCTGTCAGTGGGGTGCGGCATGATCGGAGATGTGACGCGACGCCTGATGCTCCTCGACACCGCTTCCCTCTACTTCCGCGCCTACTTCGGGGTCCCTGACTCCGTGAAGGCCCCGGACGGCACGCCGGTCAACGCCGTGCGCGGGCTGCTGGACTTCATCGCCCGGCTGGTCCAGGACCGGCGGCCGGACGAGCTGGTGGCCTGTATGGACGCGGACTGGCGTCCGGCGTGGCGGGTGGAGCTGATCCCGTCGTACAAGGCGCACCGGGTCGCCGAGGAGACGGAGGTGGGGCCGGACGAGGAGGAGATCCCGGACACCCTGTCGCCGCAGGTTCCGGTGATCGAGGCGGTGCTGGACGCGCTGGGGATCGCCCGGGTGGGCGTCGCCGGGTACGAGGCGGACGACGTCATCGGGACGCTGGCGGGCCGGTCGGCGGGCCCGGTGGACATCGTGACCGGCGACCGGGACCTGTACCAGCTGGTGGACGACACCCGGGGCGTACGGGTGCTGTATCCGCTCAAGGGCGTGGGCACGCTCCAGGTCACGGACGAGGCATGGCTGCGCGCCAAGTACGGCGTGGACGGGCCGGGGTACGCGGATCTGGCGCTGCTGCGCGGTGACCCGAGCGACGGGCTGCCGGGTGTGCCGGGCATCGGCGAGAAGACGGCGGCCAAGCTGCTCGACGCGTACGGCGACCTGGCCGGGATCCTGGCGGCGGTGGACGATCCGCGATCGAAGCTGACGCCCGCGCAGCGCAGGCGGCTGGACGAGGCCCGGGGCTATCTGGCGGTCGCGCCGACGGTGGTGCGGGTGGCCGGGGACGTACCGCTGCCGGAGTTCGACCCGGCGCTTCCGGCGCAGCCGCGCGACCCGGCGGCGCTGGAGAAGCTGGCCGCGCGATGGGGCCTGGGAGGTTCGCTCGACCGTCTTCTCTCCACCCTCGCAAGCTGAGGTGTTAAGTTAGGCAAGCCTAAGCACCCAACTTCTCGGGGAGACCACCGTGGCGGAACAGCCTGCCCGCAAGGCACCCAAGGCGCAGGAGGCGCGCGTCGTGCGCACCGAGCGGCTCACACCGCACATGGTGCGCATCGTCCTCGGCGGCGAGGGGCTGGCCGAGTTCGCCGCGGACGAGTTCTCGGACCACTACATCAAGCTGCTCTTCCCGGCGGCGGGCGTGACGTATCCGGAGCCGTTCGACATGGCGCGCATCCGGGAGGAGTTCCCGCGTGAGCAGTGGCCCACGACGCGTACGTACACGGTACGGGCGTGGGACGCGGCCCAGCGCGAGCTGACCGTCGACTTCGTCGTCCACGGCGACGAGGGCCTGGCCGGCCCGTGGGCGGCACGCGCCCAGGTGGGCGAGACGGTGCGCTTCCTGGGACCGGGCGGCGGGTACGCGCCGGACCCGGCGGCCGACTGGCACCTGCTGGTGGGCGACGAGAGCGCGCTGCCCGCGATCGCCGCCTCACTGGAGCGGCTGCCGCAGGGCGCCGTGGGGCACGCCTTCATCGAGGTCGAGTCCCAGGACGAAGAGCAGAAGATCACCCTCCCGTCCGGCGTCGAGCTCCGCTGGCTGCACCGCGGCGGCAGCCCGGTCGGCGACGCGCTGCTGGCGGCGGTCCGGGACCTGGACTTCCCGCCCGGCGACGTGCACGCCTTCGTCCACGGCGAGGCGGGCTTCGTCAAGGACCTGCGCCGCCACCTCCGCCTGGAACGCCAGGTTCCCCGCGAGCGCCTGTCCATCTCGGGCTACTGGCGTCTGGGCCAGACGGACGAGGCCTGGCGGGCGGTCAAGCGCGACTGGAACGAGCAGGTCGAGCGCGAGCAGGAGAACCCGGCGGCCGCCGCCTGACACCCTGCCGTTCCCGCCCGTGACACGGCGCTGGGACCGCCCGGTGCCCCAGTACGGCCCCCGTAGCCCGCCCCTGCGGGCGGCTTTGGGGGCGCCTCCCGCAGCGCGGGCGACGGACAGTCCGGGATCAGGCCCCGCAGCGCGGGCCGGAACACCCAGCCCGCCACGCGCCGACCGCGCAGCCCCCTCCGGCCCGGCGAGCCGCAGGCCGCGCCCCAATGCGCCGCCGGGCCACGACCTCACACAGTCAGCCGTCTTGACACCCGCACGGCCGGCTGTCGGAGCCCCGGCCACCCGCCCCCCAGAGTGACGCGGACGCGCCGCCGGAGGACGTGCCTTTGCCGGGGCACGGCAACCGGGTGCTACGGGCGGGCCGGGCCTCATCGCGCCGGCCGAGGCCCTCGCGGCAGGCTCCACCGCACCGTGACGCGCCAAGGGCCCGGCCGGAAGCCCGGCCGGGCCCTTGGCGTACGACGGCAGGCGGTCAGCCCACCGAGCTGTAGGCGACGACACCACGCAGCAGCGCGTCGACCGCCTTGCGGGCGTTCTTGGCGACCGTGCTGTTCTCCCTCGGCGCGGCCGCGGCGATCTGGCCCAGGACGTCGATGACCTGCTTGCACCAGCGGACGAAGTCGCCGGCCGGCATCTCGGCCTCACGCAGCACCTCGTCGAGGCCCTTGTCGGAGGCCCACTGGTAGGCGGCCCAGGCGAAGCCGAGGTCCGGTTCGCGCTGGCCGACGCCCTCGGCCTGGTTGATGCGGAACTCCTCCTCCAGGGCGTCCAGCCGTCCCCAGATCCGCACCATCTCACCGAGCGCCGCCTTGGCCTTGCCCGACGGGAGTTTCGGCGCGACCGCGTCGTCCGCCTGCCTGGCCTCGTAGACCAGGGCCGAGACACACGCGGCCAGCTCGGCCGGGCTGAGGCCCTCCCAGACACCGTCGCGCAGGCATTCGCTGGCCAGCAGGTCCAGCTCGCCGTAGAGGCGGGCGAGCCGCTTGCCGTGCTCGGTGACCTCGTCGCCGCGCAGGTAGTCCATCTCCGTCAGGAGGGCGACGATCCGGTCGAAGGTGCGGGCGATGGTGTTCGTACGCCCCTCGATACGCCGCTCCAGCTGCCGTGTGTCGCGCTGGAGGCGGTGGTACCGCTCGGCCCACCGCGCGTGGTCCTCCCGCTCGTCGCACCCGTGGCAGGGGTGCGCGCGCAACGCGGCGCGCAGGCGGGTGATCTCGCGGTCGTCGGCGGCCGCGGAACGCTGCTTGCGGTGCCGCTCCGGGGCTATGTGCCCGGCCTTGGTGCGCAGCGCGGACGCGAGGTCGCGCCGCGACTGCGGCGAGCGCGGGTTGAACGACTTGGGGATGCGCATCCGCTCCAGCGGCTCGACCGGCACCGGGAAGTCGATCGACGCCAGCCGCTTGACCTGCCGTTCGGCGGTGAGGACGAGCGGGCGCGGCCCGTCGACGTGCTCGAAGCCACGGTGCCCGTTGGACCGCCCGGCCGGCAGGCCCGGATCCAGCACCAGGGCCAGCCCGGCGAACTTGCCGGTGGGCACATGGATGACGTCACCCGGCTTGAGCCGCTCCAGCGACGTGGCGGCGGCCACCCTCCGCTGCGCGGCGCCCTGCTTGGCCAGCTCGGTCTCACGGTCCTTCAGCTCGCGGCGCATCCGCGCGTACTCCTCGAAGTCACCGAGGTGGCACGTCATGCCCTCCCGGTAGCCTTCCAGCCCCTCCTCGTTGCGCTGGACCTGGCGGGAGATGCCGACCACCGACCGGTCCGCCTGGAACTGCGCGAACGACGTCTCCAGCAGCTCGCGCGAGCGGTGCCGGCCGAACTGGTCGACCAGGTTGACCGCCATGTTGTACGAGGGCTTGAAGCTGGAGCGCAGCGGATACGTACGGGTGCCGGCGAGGCCCGCGAGGTGGCCGGGGTCCATGCCGCGCTGCCAGAGCACCACCGCGTGGCCCTCGACGTCGATGCCGCGCCGCCCCGCGCGCCCGGTCAACTGGGTGTACTCGCCCGGGGTGATGTCGGCGTGCTGTTCGCCGTTCCACTTGACGAGCTTCTCCAACACCACCGAGCGAGCGGGCATGTTAATGCCGAGCGCCAGCGTCTCGGTGGCGAACACGGCCTTGACCAGGCCGCGTACGAACAGCTCCTCGACGACCTCCTTGAAGGTCGGCAGCATGCCCGCGTGGTGCGCGGCGATGCCCCGCTCCAGGCCTTCCAGCCACTCATAGTACCCGAGGACGTGCAGGTCCTCGGTGGGAATCGAGGCGGTGCGCTCCTCGACGATCTCCCGGACCCGGGCGCGTCCCTCCTCGTCGTTGAGGCGGAGTCCCGCGTACAGGCACTGCTGTACGGCGGCCTCGCAGCCGGCCCGGCTGAAGATGAACGTGATGGCGGGCAGCAGCCCCTCGGCGTCCAGCCGCTCGATGACCTCGGGCCGTCCGGGCGTCCAGATCCGCGACCGCTGCCGCCGCTCCCGCTCCCGGTCGGCCTCCCGGCCGCGGCGCCGGTCACGGCCGTTGAACGACGGGCGCGAGTTCTCCATGCGCGCCAGGCGGACCAGGTCGGGGTTGACCTCGCGCCGGCCGGACCCGCGGCCGCCGTGGTCGGTCTCCTCCTCGAAGAGGTCGTATATCCGGCGTCCGGCCAGGACGTGCTGCCACAGCGGCACGGGGCGGCTCTCGGAGACGATCACTTCCGTGTCGCCACGGACGGTGTCGAGCCAGTCACCGAACTCCTCGGCGTTCGACACGGTCGCGGAGAGCGACACCAGCGTCACGGACTCGGGGAGGTGGATGATCACTTCCTCCCAGACGGCTCCGCGGAACCGGTCGGAGAGGTAGTGCACCTCGTCCATCACCACATAGCCCAGGCCCCGGAGGGACTGGGAGCCCGCGTACAGCATGTTGCGGAGGACCTCGGTGGTCATGACGATCACCGGCGCCTCGGAGTTGACGCTGTTGTCACCGGTGAGCAGACCGACCTTGCCGGGTCCGTACCGCTTGACGAGGTCGGCGTACTTCTGGTTCGACAGCGCCTTGATGGGCGTGGTGTAGAAGCACTTGCGGCCCTGCTCCAGGGCGAGGTGCACGGCGAACTCACCGACGATGGTCTTGCCCGAGCCGGTGGGTGCCGCGACGAGTACTCCCTTGCCGGCCTCGAGGGCTCGGCATGCCTCGATCTGGAACGGGTCCAGCTCGAAGTCGTACAGGGCGCGGAAGGGAGCGAGCGCGGTCGCCTGCTCGGCGGCGCGGAGCCGGGCCGCCGCGTACGCTTCCGCGGGTGTGAGTTCTTCTGTCATCTTGCTATCGAGCCTACCCGCCGGGACTGACAGTCAGCCGATCTTTAATCACCACGGCAGCCCGTGACCGGGGGTCTACGCAGCGAGAACGGCCGAAGGCCCTCCGGGTGTCCGGAGGGCCTTCGCACCGCATGGGGGGCGCCGTGTTCGCACCCGTCAGGTGACGTCGTCGTATCCGCTTCCGTTCAGCCGGTCCGACCGCCTGCCGTCCGCCTGCTCGGGCAGCGCCGGGGCGGCGGGGACGGGCTCGACCGCACCGATGGCCTCGGGTGTCAGGTCCAGTTCGGAGGCTTCGTCGTCGGCGAGGCCACGATCGGGGTTCCGGAACTGCCGCCGCCGGTCGTTGAGCAGGGAGACGCCGACCGCGATGAAGTAGAGCACCGCCAGCGGGCCGGCCAGCAGGAGCATCGAGATGGGGTCACCACCAGGGGTGGCGATCGCGGCGAACGCCGTCAGGCCGATGATCATGCCCCGCCACCAGTGCAGCATCCGCCGACCGGTGAGGACACCCGTGAAGTTGAGCAGGATCAGCAGCAGCGGCAGCTCGAAGGCGAGACCGAAGACGACCACCATGCGGGTGATGAGGTCGAGGTAGTCGTCGAGCGGCAGCAGGTTCTTCGCGCCCTCCGGCGTGAAGCCCAGCATGATCTCGGCCGTCTGCGGCAGGACCGAGTACGCCACGTACGCGCCGAGCACGAACAGCGGAACGCCGACCGCCACGAAGCTGAGCGTGTAGCGCTTCTCCTGTTTGTGCAGGCCGGGGGCCACGAAAGCCCAGAGCTGGTAGAGCCACACCGGAGTGGCCACCAGGACGCCTGCCATCAGCGCGACCTTGAGCGCGATGGTGAACGGCGACAGCAGACCCTGTGTCGTCATCTCCGCGCACGGCTTGCCGTTCACCATCGTGTCGGCGCCGTTCTTGCAGCCCACCGACTCCAGGATCGGCCTCATCAGGAACTCGAAGATGTCCTTCTGGAAGAAGGCCGCGACGATCACTGCAACCGCAATGGCGATGACCGACTTCAGCAGCCGGTTCCGCAGTTCACGCAAATGATCGACAAGGGGCATTCGCCCCTCGTCGTTCTTCTCCCGCTTGCGGGCAGACTTGAGCAACCCACTTCCCTTGTCTCGTGCGAGTGCGGCAGCCGTCGGCGCGTAACGCTCAGCGCGTGTGCGTCAGCTCTTGGTGGTGTTCTGCTCGGCGACCGGGCGGGCGCTGCTCACATCGCCGGGCGCGGCCTGGATGGTGCGCGGGGCGGGCGGCTGCTGGGCCGTCGTGTCCGTGGTGGACGCCGGGGCGGAGTCGGCGTCGTCCTTCTTCATGGCCTTCGCCTCGCTCTTGAGGATGCGAGCCGACTTGCCCAGCGAACGAGCCATCTCAGGAAGCTTCTTGGCACCGAAGAGCAGCAGGATGACTACGATGATCAGAACGATCTCGAGGGGCTTCAGATTGCCGATCATGTGCGACTTCCTTCTCACCGAGGCGGCTGGGGAGTGGGATTTACCCGTGCGACCGGACGGTTGTCCAGCCCCATGCTGCAAGGATCGTAACTCGCACGGGTAAACGTCGGGCAATCCCTGTGCATACTCCGCGTTCCCGGCCGGGGCCCAACGCCTGCGCCGGAACCAGCAGCGTACCTCGCGTACCTGTCGGCGAGGAGACCGCCGACAGCCCGCCGGCCGACCGCCGGCGTTACCGCAATGTCTCCCCGGTGCGGGCCAGGTCGGTGGCCGCCCGTTCCAGGTCCTCGGCGGCGCGGTTGATTCGCTGGGTGGTGTGCGTCACTTGACGGCCGAGGCGCTGGGCCTCGATGAACACCCGGATGCCGAGGACGCCGAGGACGGCGATGCCGAGGAAACCCAGGGCGATGGCGAGCATGGGCCAGAACATGCGCAGAGCCTAGACGACGCTCAGACGGTGGAGTGCAGGCGCAGCGTCCGCACGCCGCCGCCGGTGAGGAGTTCGACGATGCGCTCACCGGCGGGCTTGCGTACGGCGGAGCCGCATTCGGGGCAGGTGAAGGAGTAGAAGGTGGTGCGGCGGCTGGCGCCGATGGCGAGGCGCAGGGAGCCGGCGGAGAGCTCGAAGCGGGCCTGGCACTCGGGGCAGGCGGCCTTGAAGAGGACCGGGGCCGCCGACGACGAGACGATTCCGGGCATCACAGACAAATCCCCCAATTTCTTACGACTGCCTGTACGGCTCAACGGGCTCGGCTCCGCCTACTCCTGCCCGTCGTACGCGGCCAGCGCCTCGCACGCCGCCTGACGTGCACTCGCCGCCAGCTCCGGCGGGGAGACGATCCGGCCCTCCCGGCCCAGGCGCAGGGCGAGCCGCCGCAGCGACGCCGGGTCCGGCGTACGCAGAGTGATGCGGAGGCCCCCGTCGGGCAGTTCCTCGGCGCTGTCATGGGGGTAGTACTCGGCCACCCACCGGCCGCCCGGCCCCACGTCGACCACCACCTCCGGGTCGTCGGCCGACGGCTGGACCAGGCCCTCGGACAGGTCACGCAGCTCGATCTCCGGCGGCGCGGACGGCTCGTCCAGCAGACGGATCTCGGCAACCCGGTCGAGGCGGAAGGTCCGCCGCGCCTCGGACAGGCGGCACCAGGCCTCCATATACGTATGGCCGACGGCGAAGAGCCGGATCGGGTCGACCTCGCGCTCGGTGAGCTCGTCCCGCGCGGGCGAGTAGTAGCGCAGCCACAGCCGGCGCCGCTCCGAGATCGCGCGGTCGACCTCCGCGAACACGCCGCCCTCGGACTCGAAGGTCACCGACAGCCGCGAACTGGCGCCCGCCGCCTCGCCCGCCGCGGCCTCCAGCTTCGCGGTGGCGCGCAGCAGCGCCTCCCGGTCACCCTCCCGCAGCCCGGGCAGGGTGGCGACGGCCCGCGCCGCGACCAGCAGCGCGGTCGCCTCGTCGGCGGCGAGGCGCAGCGGCTCGGCGACGTCGTCGGGGTTGTGCCACCAGATCTGCTCGCCGTCCGTGTCGATGTCGAGCAGGTCGCCGCCGCGGAAACTGGTGCCGCACATGGGCAGCACGTCGAGGTCGGAGATCAGCTCGTCCTCGGTGATGCCGAACGCCCGGGCGACGTCCCCGACGTGGGCGCCGGGGCGCTCACGCAGATAGGTCACCAGCGAGAGCATCCGCCTGGTCTGGTCGATCGCGTTCGCGGCCATCGTCTTTCCGTCCCCCTCAGCCCTTGGCCACGGCACGCAGCCGGTCCACCACATCGGCCCGCAGATCGGCGGGTTCCAGTACGACGACGTCCGGGCCGAACTCCACGAGCCAGGCGTCCAGCCCGTGGCCGTACGGAACCTCCAGCTCGTCCCAGCCGTCCCCCAGGTCCCGTACCGACAGGGCCCGGGCGCGCAGCGGGTAGCCACAGTCGGTGCGCAGCCGGATCCGGGCGGACCGGGTGGCCGTCTCCCCCGCCCAGCTCTCGACGGTCTCGCGGACGGTCGACACGTCCGGTACGGGCGCGGTGAAGGCCCCGGCCCGGGAGCGGACCTTGCCGGTGATCCGGGAGAGCCGGAAGACGCGCTCGGCGCCGCGCTCACGGTCCCAGCCGGCCAGGTACCAGTGGCCGCGCCAGCACTCCAGCGTCCAGGGCTCGACGTGGCGGGTCTCGGGGCGGGCGGCGTTGGCCTTGCGGTACTCGAAGACGACGGGGCGACGGTCACGGCAGGCCAGCATCAGCGGCTCGAAGGCGGCCTCATGGACGGGGATGCGCGGTTCGAGGGCGCTGTGGGGGGTGTCGTACGAGTCCTCCGCCTCGGGCATGCCGGCGGCCCGCAGCTTCTGCAGGGCGCCGCTGGCGGCGCCGGCGAGGCGCGCCTGCTGCCAGACCCTGGCGGCGAGACCCAGGGCGGCGGCCTCCTCGGCGTCGAGCTGGATCGGGGGCAGCCGGTTGGAGTCACGGCGGGCGAGGTAGCCGGTCTCGCCATCGAGGTTCTCCACCGTCTCGATGACCAGGCCGAGCTCGCGCAGATCATCCTTGTCGCGCTCGAACATGCGGTTGAAGGAGTCGTCGGAGCCGGCTTCCAGGTAGGCCTCGATCGAGCCGCGCAGCTCCCGCTTGCTGAGCGGGCGCCGGGTTCCCAGCAGGCACAGCGCCAGATTCATCAGCCGCTCGGCCTTGGCAATGGCCATCGACGCCCTGCACCTCTTCTTATGGAGTCACTTTTCCCGCTCAACGTACCGCCCCGGGGTGTCGCGGCAAAAGTGGCGGCCGGGTCCCACGGCAAGGGCGAGGGCCCGCGCCTGGAGGCACGGGCCCTCGAAGTGACCGGTTCTCGACGCCGCGTCGTAGCGGTGACGGGTCAGACGCCGACCAGGTCGCAGACGAAGATCAGCGTCTCGCCCGGCGCGATGCGGCCGCCACCGGCGCCGCGCTCTCCGTACGCCAGGTCCGCGGGGATGGTCAGCTTGCGCCGGCCGCCGACCTTCATGCCCTGCACACCCTGGTCCCAGCCCGCGATGACCTGGCCGGCGCCGAGCTGGAACGACAGCGGGGTGCCGCGGTTCCAGGACGCGTCGAACTCCTCACCGGTGGAGAAGGCCACGCCCACGTAGTGGACCTTGACCATGTCGCCGGCCTTGGCCACGGGACCGTCGCCCTCCCAGATGTCCTCGATCTGGAGCTCGGTCGGCGCCGGGCCTTCGGGGAAGTCGATCTCCGGCTTGTCGATGTTCACGAAAAACAGTGCTCCTCAAACGATGTACTGATCAACCGGGACAGTCTTACATCACGGCGAGGATGTCGAGTGAGAAGACCAGCGTCGAGTTGGCGGGGATGTCCCCGGAAGCCTGGGCGCCGTAGCCCAGCTCCGGCGGTACGACGAGCATCACGCGGCTGCCGACCTTCTTGCCCGCGAGGCCCTGCTGCCAGCCCTTGATCAGGTTCTGCAGCGGGAACTGGGCCAGCTCCCCGCCCTTGTAGCTGGAGTCGAACTCCTTGCCCCCGTCCCACAGGACACCCTTGTACTGGAGCAGCAGCTTGTCCGTGGGCTTGACGGCCGGGCCGTCGCCCTCCAGCACGTACTTGGCCACCAGTTCCTTGGGGGCGGGCTTCTTCGGTACGTCGATGGACGGGGCCTTGCCGTCGGTGTTGGTGCCGACCTTGGGGAGGTCGATGTTGTCATGGGCGACCTCCCGGCCCTTGGCGGAGCTCTTGCCGTTGAAGGTGCCGCGGATGTCGACAACGAACACCAGCGTGTCGGTGCCCTTGATACCGGCCTGCGGGTTGCCCTGGGTGCCGTAACCGAGAGCCGGGGGAATGGCCAGCTCGACCCGGCTGCCGACCGTCCTGCCGGGCAGCGCCCGGTCCCAGCCCGGGATGAGCTGGCCGACGCCGATCGGCATGGTCAGCGGCACGCCCCGGTCGTAGGAGTTGTCGAAGACCTTGGCGGTGTCCCAGATCTGCCCGAGGTAGTCGAACTGGAGGATGTCGCCCTTGGCCACCTTCTGACCCGTGCCGACGATGACCGACTTCGCCGCGAGGTCGGACGACGGCTTGCCCGCGCCCTTGGCGACGGTCGGCTTCTCGCCGAACTTCGTCCCCGCCGTGATGGCGGGCAGCGGGCCCTCCACGATCTTCGCGGAGGGCTCCGGCGGCGTGGACGGGCTCTCGTCGGTCTTGGCCTCGTCGGACTTGTCGTCGCCGCAGCCCGCGAGGGTGAGCAGGCCGGCGGGGACGGCGAGAAGGAGGGAGCGACGGCGCACGGAATGCCTCGTATCTTGGTCGGGATCTCGGGATCTGTAGGTCTTCGCAGTCGAGCTCGCGAGGGTGTCGCGTCACTCTACGGCGTGACTCTACGGCGTCCACGAGACACCGCACGAGCAACGCACGGCGCCTCACGCGCGTCACCCTCCTCGGTGGCACCGAGCCCGCCCAGGGCCCCGCCCCAGAAGCTTGGGCCGGAGGCCCACCACCCAGCGCCCCGGCCGGAAGACCCGGCCCAGGCGCCGCAGCCGGGGCCCGAGCGAGAGTCTCTCGCAGAGGCGGGCCAGAAACCCGGCCCAAGGCCCCGACACGGTGGCCGCCCCGGAACCCAGGCGCGAAGCCCGACCCACGCGTCCGGACCAGAGGCCCCGCCCATGCAGCCCGTGCGAGAGGCCCCGGAGTACCCGGGCCAGAGGCCGCCGAAGCTGGGAGCCCCCACGAACCGGAGAAAGGCCCGACCCAGGCGGGGCGGCAACAGGCCCCGCACAGGAACCCGGGTGAGACGCCGCGAGGCGCAGGCGTTAGAGAGGCCGCCGAAGCGACAGAGCCCCCACGAGAATGGCCGACCCGGGCGTGGGAGCAATAGGCCCCGCCCGGGGACCGGGGGAGGCCCGGACCCAGGCGTCGGGCAGGTAACTCCGCCCAGCGACCCGTGCGAGAGGCACCGGGCCGGAGGCCGCCGGAGCTCGGAGCCTGCCCGGGAACCGGGAGAAAGGCCCCGGGCTGCGGAGCCACAGGCCCCTCCGGGGCCGGGCTGGGGCGCGGGGCATGGCCGAACGGTCCGGCCAGGCCCGGCGCGGCGGGCCTGGCCGGGAAGGTGGGTCACATTCCGGCGATGAGCTTCTCCACCCGGTCGTCGACCGACCGGAAGGGGTCCTTGCACAGCACGGTCCGCTGGGCCTGGTCGTTGAGCTTGAGGTGCACCCAGTCGACGGTGAAGTCCCGTCGCTGCTCCTGCGCACGGCGGATGAAGTCGCCGCGCAGCCGCGCCCTGGTGGTCTGCGGGGGCACCGACTTGCCCTCGAAGATCTTCAGGTCGTTGCAGATCCGGGCGGCCTGTCCCTTCTTCTCCAGCAGGTAGTAGAGCCCGCGCCGACGGTGGATGTCGTGGTACGCGAGGTCTATCTGGGCGACCCTCGGGTGCGACATGGTCATGTTGTGCTTGGCGCGGTACCGCTCCAGCAGCTTGTACTTCATGACCCAGTCGATCTCGGTGCCGATGCGGTCGAGGTCCTCCTCCTCGATCGCGTCCAGCGTGCGGCCCCACAGCTCCAGGACCTGAGCCACCGTGCCCGTACGGATACCGCGCCGGTCGACGAAGTCGGCGGCCTTCTCGTAGTACTCGCGCTGGACCTCCAGGGCGGAGGCCTCGCGTCCGCTGGCGAGGCGGACCTTGCGCTGTCCGGTGATGTCATGGCTGACCTCGCGGATCGCCCGGATCGGGTTCTCCAGGGTGAGGTCGCGCATCACCGTGCCGGCCTCGATCATGCGCAGCACGAGGTCGGTGGCGCCGACCTTCAGCAGCATGGTCGTCTCGGACATGTTCGAGTCACCGACGATGACGTGCAGACGGCGGTACCGCTCGGCGTCCGCGTGCGGTTCGTCGCGGGTGTTGATGATGGGCCGGGAGCGGGTCGTCGCGGAGCTGACGCCCTCCCAGATGTGCTCGGCGCGCTGGCTGACGCAGTAGACGGCGCCGCGCGGGGTCTGCAGCACCTTCCCGGCGCCGCAGAGCAGTTGCCTGGTGACGAGGAACGGAATGAGGATGTCCGCGAGCCGCGAGAACTCTCCGTGACGGGCGACGAGATAGTTCTCGTGACAGCCGTAGGAGTTTCCGGCCGAGTCGGTGTTGTTCTTGAAGAGATAGACGTCGCCCGCGATTCCCTCCTCGTGCAGGCGGCGTTCGGCGTCGACGAGCAGGCCCTCGAGAATGCGCTCGCCGGCCTTGTCGTGGGTGACCAGTTCCGTCACGTTGTCGCATTCAGGAGTTGCGTATTCCGGATGCGATCCCACGTCGAGGTAGAGGCGGGCGCCGTTCCGCAGGAAGACATTGCTGCTGCGGCCCCATGACACGACACGGCGGAAGAGGTAGCGCGCCACTTCGTCAGGAGACAGTCGGCGCTGTCCCCTGAACGTGCACGTGACGCCGTACTCGTTCTCCAGCCCGAAAATGCGGCGGTCCATGACTGAACATTACGCCTGATGGCGTGTGCTGAAACCGGGTTCGACGGCACCGTTTCGATCATTTTCCGATGTCGCCACGACATCTGTGGTGTGTTGTGCTGCTCGGCGGGGAACTGCCAGTACGCGCTGGGTGGCCAGGAGGACGAGCAGGGCGACGAATCCACCGACCGCCGCCACGCCGAAACTCGCGGTGGTGCCGGAGAGCTGGACTACCGGCCCGGCCACGGCCGTTCCGGCGGCGGCCCCGACGCCGAAGGTGGTGACCAGCCAGGAGAACGCCTCGGTGACCGTCCCGCGCGGGGCGTGCCGGTCGACGACGATGAACGCGCACGCGATGGCGGGCGCCAGGAACACGCCCGAGAGGGCCGCCAGGGCGGTCATGGCCACCACGCCGGGGGTGAGCATCAGCGGCAGGTAGCCGAGCGCCAGCAGGCCGGCGAGGACGCGCAGGCGGCGCTCCGGCGCGCCCGCCCACTGCCGGGCTCCGTACACCGCGCCACCGACCAGGGCGCCGAGGCCGAGGGCGGCCATCAGCCAGCCGTAGACGGACTCGCGGCCGTGGTCCTCGGCGTACGCGATCCCGGCGACGGTGATGGAGCCGAGGGCGAGGCCGACGAAGAAGAACGAGCCGAGCAGGGCCAGCAGCCCGGGTGAGCGCAGCGCGCCCAGCCAGTGGGCCTCGCGGGGCGCGGAACGCCAGGTGCGGGACGGTTCGGACAGGACGACGGACAGGGCGCCGAGCACCCCGATCGCGTTGATGACGAGCAGGGCGGCGGCGGGCGACCAGAGCGAGACGAGCAGCGTCACCAGCAAGGGTCCGACGGTGAACATGACTTCCTGGGCGACCGCGTCCATGGCGTACGCCCGGTGGACCCGGTCCTCGCGGCCCAGGACGCTCGGCCACAGGGCGCGCAGGCCGCCCTCCAGGGGCGGGGTGAACAGCCCGGCGACGGCGACGGCCGCGTATGCCAGGAGAAGCGGGTCGATGCCGGCGAGGACGAGCAGCGCCATGCCGAGGGCCGAGACGAGGGCGGCGGGGAGCTGGACGCGGGGCTGGCCGTACAGGTCGACGGCGCGGCCGAGGAGGGGCTGGCCGATGGCGTTGCCGATGCCGTACACGGCGGCGAGCCCGCCGGCGAGGCTGTAGCTACCGCCCTCGGCACGAGTGAACACCAATATCGCGATCGGGCCTGTGCCATGGGGAAGGCGTCCTATGAGGGTGCCTATGAGCAGCCTGGCGGCATGGGGTGCCTTCAGGAGGTCGGCGTACCCGCCCGGTGCGGCGGCCATGTGCTGCCCCTCTCCCCCGGCACCTGGCCGAGGTTTTACGTATAACGTCCTGCGTCATACGTACCATGACGGCATCCCGCGGGTCCACCCTCGGGGTCGTGATCGTCGAAGCGGAGGCGTGCGTGCACCACCCGGACCCAGCGGTCCCCGACCCCGCGCCCCACCGGGCGCCCGGCCCCGGCGGCCCGCGCCCCACCAGCCGGGACGTGGCGCGGGTCGCCGGAGTGTCGCAGGCCACCGTGTCGCTCGTGCTGGGCGACAAGTGGCGCGGGCGGGTCTCGGAGCGCACCGCGCGGCTGGTGCGGGAGGCGGCCGACGAGCTCGGCTACCGGCCCAATCTCGCGGCGCGCAACCTCCGCCTGGGCCGTACCAGGACCGCGCTGCTGGTCGTGCCCGCCCTCACCAACGAGTTCTTCGCCCGCGTCTACACGGGCGCCGCCGCCGTCGCCGCCCGACACGGGTTCGGTGTGGTCCTGTACCCCTCCCCCGAGGGCGTCGGCCCGGCGAGGGACCCGTTCGCCTCGGCGCGGGCGGCGCTGGACGGGGTGATCGCCTCCTCCATGGCCGCCGACGCGCTACGGGCGATCCGTGGCACGGACCTGCCGCTGGTGATGCTCGACAGCGACCCGGCCGATCCGGGCGCCGCCGCCCATGTGAACCTCGACATCGCCGACGGCATGCGGCAGGTGACGGACCATCTGCTGGCCCTGGGTCACCGCCGCTTCCTGCACCTGTCGTCCGCCGTGCCGTCCTGGACCTTCGACGTACGCGGCCGGGCCCTGGCCGCGTGCCTGGGCGGCGTCCCGGACGTCTCCGTACGGACCGCCGCGGCGCCGCTGGAGGTGAACGGTGCCCGTGAGGCCGCCGAGCGCGCGCTGACCGCGCCCGGGCCGCGCCCCACGGCCCTGGTCTGCGACGACGACATCGTGGCGGCGGGTGCCTGCAAGGCGGTACGGCGGCTGGGGCTGCGGGTACCGGAGGACGTGTCGGTCACCGGGTTCGACGACCTGGCGCTCGCCACGGCGGTGGAGCCGGAGCTCACCACGGTCCGGCTGCCCGCCGAACGGATCGGTGAGCGCGGTATGGCAGCCCTGCTGGACGTCCTGGCGGGGCGCCCGCCGGAGCGCGGCGACCTCCCGGTCACCCTGATGCCCCGCGGCTCCTCCGGGCCCCCACCCGCCCCCTGATCGCAGGTGCCGGAACCTCCCGCGCCGACGCCCGGCCCCTCACGCCCGTGCCCTTCACGCCCGTGCCCGGACACGGGCCGGCGCCCGGAGCCGATACACACCTCGGCGGCTCACCGAGGGGCCCGAAGCCGGCACGCCGGTGCCCCGGACCCCGCGCGGGGGATCCGGGGCACCGGTCGGCCGGAGGTCAGTCCTCGGACTCCTCCGGCTCCTCGTCCGAGGGCGCGTCCGTCGGGGTGGAGGCCGAGGCGTCCGCCTCCAGAAGGCGGGACAGCTGGCGGCCGACGATCCGCTTGAACTTGCGCTGCTGCGGGCGCGTCCGGTCCAGGATCGCCACCTCGAGCCGCTCGGCGGGGATCTCCCGCTCGCTGCCGTTGGTGTCCCGGGACAGCGCCTGCACGGCGAGCTTCAGCGCCTCGGCGAGCGACATCCCGTCGCGGTGCCGCTGGTCGAGGAAGCTGCTGATCTGCTCGGCGTTGCCGCCGACCGCGACCGAGCCGTGCTCGTCCACGATCGATCCGTCGTGCGGCAGCCGGTAGATCTGGTCGCCCTCCGGGGAGGTCCCCACCTCGGCGACGACCAGCTCCACCTCGTACGGCTTCTCGCCCGCGCTGGAGAAGATGGTGCCCAACGTCTGGGCATAGACGTTGGCGAGGCCACGGGCCGTCACGTCGTCGCGGTCGTACGTGTAGCCGCGCAGGTCCGCGTAGCGCACGCCGCCGATCCGCAGGTTCTCGTACTCGTTGTACTTACCGGCCGCGGCGAAACCGATCCGGTCGTAGATCTCGCTGAACTTGTGCAGCGCACGGGACGGGTTCTCACCGACGAAGACGATGCCGTCGGCGTACTGCAGCACAACCAGGCTGCGTCCACGGGCGATGCCCTTGCGGGCGTATTCCGCCCGGTCCTGCATGGCCTGTGCGGGCGAGACATAGAACGGCGTCGTCACCGGCTATCCGTCCCTTTCTTCAGATGGGCAAACATCAGAGCGCGAACCTCAGAGCGCGGACATCAGAGCAGCGCGGCGCGCGGGCCGTCGGGCTGTTCCAGGCGGCGCTCCAGGATCGCTCGGGCGGTCTCGGAGGACTCGGCCTCCGTCAGCCGCCGGAAGCCCTCGTCGGTGATCACGGTGACGATCGGGTAGATCCGGCGGGCCACGTCCGGGCCGCCGGTCGCCGAGTCGTCGTCCGCCGCGTCGTACAGCGCCTGCACGACCAGCGTGATGGCCTGCTGCTCCGTCATGTCGTCGCGGTAGAGCTTCTTCATGGCGCCCCGGGCGAAGATCGAACCCGAGCCGGTGGCCGCGAAGCCGTGCTCCTCGGAACGGCCACCCGTCACGTCGTAACTGAAGATCCGGCCCTTCTCGCGGTCGACGTCCCAGCCGGCGAAGAGCGGGACGACGGCCAGGCCCTGCATGGCCATGCCCAGATTGCTGCGGATCATGGTGGAGAGGCGGTTCGCCTTGCCCTCCAGGGACAGCTGGACGCCCTCGACCTTCTCGAAGTGCTCCAGCTCCAGCTGGAAGAGCTTGACCATCTCCACGGCGAGGCCGGCGGTGCCGGCGATGCCCACGGCCGAGTACTCGTCGGCCGGGAACACCTTCTCGATGTCCCGCTGGGCGATCATGTTGCCCATCGTGGCGCGCCGGTCACCGGCGAGCACCACACCGCCGGGGAACGTGGTGGCGACGATGGTCGTACCGTGCGGTGCTTCGATGGCGCCCTGCAGGGGCGGCAGCGTCCGCTTGCCGGGCAGCAGCTCGGGTGAGTGGTCGGCCAGGAAGTCCATGAACGAGGAGGAGCCGGGCGTCAGGAAGGCTGCCGGCAGACGCCCGATGCTACGAGGGTTGGCTTCCACGCGTTTCCTTCCGAAATGAGGCGGCGGCCCGCCGCTGCGACGGTCGGGCCGATCATGCGTGCTGTGCACGGACCTTACCCGTGCCGTCGCCGGTCATCCGTCCCGGTGCCGTCGGCTTTCCCCGACGGCACCGGGAGGGACAACGAGCTCTACTGTCCGCCCTTTTGCACGAAGGACCGTACGAAATCCTCTGCGTTCTCCTCAAGTACGTCATCGATCTCGTCGAGTACGGAGTCGACGTCGTCGGACAGCTTCTCCTGGCGCTCCTTGAGGTCCTCGGAAGCCTGCGCGTCCTGCGCCTGCTCCTCGACCTCCTCGGTGGAACGTGTGGCCTTCTGCTGCCCGCCGCCGGTGTCCTTGGTCGCCATATCCCTCACCCCGCTCGGTTTGCCCGCTTGGTTCGGTCTCTCAAGATCAGACCCTACAAGGACGGTCTGACATCGGCCCTGTACTTTCTCCAACGTCCAGGGAGTATCCCCATGATTCCCGGAGATCCCCGGACCAAGCTCTTTTCGTACGAGTACTCGGCCGGCGCTCAGTGGCCGGACAGGACGCGGACCAGGTCCTCAGCCGTGCGGCAGCGGTCCAGGAGCTCCTTCACATGGTTACGTGTACCACGCAACGGTTCCAGGGTGGGCACCCGCTGCAGAGAGTCACGACCGGGCAGGTCGAAGATCACCGAGTCCCAGGAGGCCGCGGCCACGTCGTCGGCGTACTGCTCCAGGCACCGGCCCCGGAAATAGGCCCTGGTGTCCTCCGGAGGCTTCGCCTGCGCCCGTACGACCGCGTCCTCGTCCAGCAGCCGCTTCATCCTCCCCCGGGCCGCCAGACGGTTGTACAGGCCCTTGTCGGGCCGTACGTCCGCGTACTGGAGGTCCACCAGGTGGAGCCGTGCCGCGTCCCAGTCGAGCCCGTCACGGCGCCGGTAGCCCTCCATGAGCTCCCGCTTGGCGACCCAGTCCAGCTCGCCCGCCAGGCTCATCGGGTCGTTCTCCAGCCGGTTGAGGGTGTCCTCCCACCTGACCAGCACGTCCTTGGTCTGCTCGTCGGCGTCGGCGCCGAAGCGCTCCTCCACGTACTTGCGGGCCAGCTCGAAGTACTCCATCTGCAGCTGGACAGCGGTGAGTGTCCGGCCGCTGCGCAGCGTGATCAGATACTGGAGCGAGGGGTCGTGGGACACCTGGTGCAGGGTGCGCACCGGCTGGTCGACGGCGAGGTCGACGGTGATGAAGCCGTCCTCGATCATGGACAGCACCAGGGCCGTCGTGCCCAGCTTGAGGTACGTCGAGATCTCGGAGAGGTTCGCGTCGCCGATGATCACATGGAGCCGGCGGTACTTCTCGGCGTCGGCGTGGGGCTCGTCCCGGGTGTTGATGATCGGCCGCTTGAGGGTGGTCTCCAGGCCGACCTCGACCTCGAAGTAGTCGGCGCGCTGGCTGATCTGGAAGCCGTGCTCGTGGCCGTCCTGGCCGATGCCCACACGGCCGGCGCCCGTGACGACCTGCCGGGAGACGAAGAAGGGCGTCAGGTGGCGCACGATGTCCGAGAAGGGGGTCTCCCGCTTCATCAGGTAGTTCTCGTGCGTGCCGTAGGAGGCGCCCTTGTTGTCGGTGTTGTTCTTGTAGAGGTGGATCGGCTGGGCGCCCGGCAGCTGGGCCGCCCGCTCGGCGGCCTCCGCCATGATCCGCTCGCCGGCCTTGTCCCACAGGACGGCGTCGCGCGGATTGGTGACCTCGGGGGCGCTGTACTCGGGGTGGGCGTGGTCGACGTAGAGCCGCGCGCCATTGGTGAGGATCACATTGGCCAGGCCGATGTCCTCGTCCGTGAGCTGGCTGGAGTCGGCGGCCTCGCGGGCGAGGTCGAAGCCGCGGGCGTCCCGCAGCGGGTTCTCCTCCTCGAAGTCCCAGCGGGCGCGCCGCGCCCGGTGCATCGCCGCCGCGTAGGCGTTGACGATCTGGGACGAGGTGAGCATGGCATTGGCGTTCGGGTGCCCGGGGACGGAGATCCCGTACTCCGTCTCGATGCCCATTACTCGCCGTACAGTCATGCGGCCCTCCTTGCCCGGCGGCGCCCCCGTTCGGGAACGGCGCTCAAGTACCGCTGCTTCTCCGGTGCGTGTGCGGTGCCCGTCCCCGCACTGCGCGACTCGGCGGTACGGAAGAGCCTAGAACGCCTCTGCGCTGGTGGGGAGATCAATTGCGTCATTGCTCGGTGGTGGTCGGAATGATGGCCGGGGGCCGGTGAAAGCAACCGGCCGCGGATGCCCTCCCCCGCCGTGGGCGGGACTCCGGGGCACCCGCAGCCGGAATGCGATCTACAGGTACTGACCGGTATTCGCCACCGTGTCGATGGACCGACCGGTGTCGGCGCCCTGCTTACCGGTGACGAGGGTGCGGATGAAGACGATCCGCTCGCCCTTCTTTCCGGAGATCCGGGCCCAGTCGTCCGGGTTGGTGGTGTTCGGCAGGTCCTCGTTCTCCTTGAACTCGTCCACGCAAGCCTGGAGGAGGTGGGAGACCCGAAGGCCTTTCTGGTTGTGGTCGAGGAAGGCCTTGATGGCCATCTTCTTCGCCCGGTCGACAATGTTCTGGATCATTGCGCCGGAGTTGAAGTCCTTGAAGTACAGGACTTCCTTGTCACCATTGGCGTACGTGACCTCGAGGAACCGGTTCTCCTCGGATTCCGCGTACATCTGCTCCACGACCGACTGGATCATCGCCTGGGCCGCGGCTTCCTTGGACCCATTGTGCTCGGCCAGGTCGTCCGCGTGCAGCGGCAGCGAGGCTGTCAGGTACTTGGCGAAGATGTCCTTGGCGGCCTCCGCGTCCGGACGCTCGATCTTGATCTTCACATCGAGCCGGCCCGGCCGCAGGATGGCGGGGTCGATCATGTCCTCGCGGTTGGAGGCGCCGATGACGATGACGTTCTCCAGCCCCTCCACACCGTCGATCTCGGCGAGCAGCTGCGGAACGATGGTGTTCTCCACGTCCGAGCTGACACCGGAGCCACGGGTACGGAAGAGGGACTCCATCTCGTCGAAGAAGACGATCACCGGGGTGCCCTCGCTCGCCTTCTCACGAGCGCGCTGGAAGACCAGGCGGATGTGCCGCTCGGTCTCACCGACGTACTTGTTGAGGAGCTCGGGGCCCTTGATGTTGAGGAAGTAGCTCTTCCCGGCGGGCTGCCCGGTCACCTCGGCGACCTTCTTGGCAAGGGAGTTGGCGACGGCCTTCGCGATCAGCGTCTTGCCGCAGCCGGGCGGACCGTAGAGCAGGATGCCCTTCGGCGGCCGCAGTTCGTGCTCCTTGAAGAGGTCGGGGTAGAGGTACGGAAGCTCGACCGCGTCGCGGATCAGCTCGATCTGGTTCCCCAGACCGCCGATCTTGCTGTAGTCGACGTCCGGGACCTCCTCGAGGACGAGCTCCTCGACCTCGCTCTTCGGGATCACCTCGTAGACGTAACCGGACCTGGGCTCGAGCAGCAGGGCGTCACCGGGGCGGATGGTGATGTCCAGCAGCGGCTCGGCGAGCCTCACCACCCGTTCCTCGTCGGTGTGCCCGAGCACCAGGGCGCGCTCGCCGTCCTCGAGGATCTCCTTGAGGGTGACGATGTCCCCGGCGCGCTCGAACTCCATGGCCTCGACCACGTTGAGCGCTTCGTTGAGCATCACTTCCTGGCCGCGCCGGAGCTCGTCGAGCTCGACGCTGGGGCTGACGTTCACCCGGAGCTTGCGGCCCCCGGTGAAGATGTCGCAGGTGGCGTCCTCGTTCGCCTGCAGGAAGACACCGAAGCCGGCCGGAGGCTGCGCGAGCCGGTCGACCTCCTCCTTGAGGGCCACGATCTGGTCGCGGGCCTCACGGAGCGTATTGGCGAGTCGCTCGTTCTGCGCGGACACGCCGGCCAGGTTGGTCTGCAGCTCGACGATCCGCTCTTCGAGAATCCTCGTGTGACGCGGAGAGTCGGCGAGCTTACGTCGCAGGACGGCGATTTCCTGCTCGAGATAGGCAACCTGGCCGGCAGGGTCTTCAGACCCCCGCCCCGGCCGGATGCCGCGGTTGATGTCGTCGTCGTGGGCTGCCACGGTCCTCACCTCCTCCAAGGGGAGCTGGACGCTTCCTGACCCTACCTGGGTGGGTGGTGATTGAAACCCCTAGATCACAAAGACTCTCGGGGTGTGTCCGATCTTCACCCTTGCGCTCTCCCTCGCACCAGGGGGATACCCACCCATCAACACTTGAAAGCGGGCGGTTGTATCGTCGGAGTGGTCAACACCCGTCAGGGTTGGCCCGACTTACCACACCAGAGGCAGGAACATGACCGTGCAGCACGAGGCTCCGACCACGGGCGCCGGCGAGGCCCTGGAGGTCTGGATCGACCAGGACCTCTGCACCGGCGACGGCATCTGCGCGCAGTACGCCCCCGAGGTCTTCGAGCTGGACATCGACGGCCTGGCGTACGTGAAGAGCGCCGACGACGAGCTGCTGCAGGACCCCGGCGCCACGGCGCCCGTTCCGCTGCCCCTGCTCCAGGACGTGGTCGACTCCGCGAAGGAGTGCCCCGGCGACTGTATCCACGTACGGCGCGTTTCGGACAGGGTCGAGGTCTACGGTCCTGACGCTGGGTGACCGATTACGCACCAAGGGCTTCGGCCGGGGCGGAACGGACGAACTTGTCCCCCTCCCACCGCCACTTGACCGTCTCGCGCTGATCGGGACAGCACCGTGGTACGTCGGGCGAGGAGTAGCCGAGCAGGGTCGCGGTGACCACACCCGCACGTACGGCGATGTCGCTGACGCTGCGCCGCTCGGCGGGCTCGACGAGGGTGGCCACCACACGCGCCCCGGAGCTGCCGCGGGACAGGACGTACACACCGCTGGGCGGCGTTCCGGAACCCGACTGGCAGTGCGCCGCCACCACCGTTTCCGGCCGGCCGTCGCCGTCGATGTCACCCATCGCCCTCTTCGCCACCACGCTGGGCGCGCCCGCGCATTCCAGCGGGTACGTCACCGCGGCCGGGTCGGGAGCGGGCGCCGGGGCGGGGGCCGCCGCTGTCCGGATGCCGCCCGCCTGGGAGGCGGTGGCGGCTTCCGGCTGGAACATTCCGGCGCCTGCGACCACCGCGGCCATCGCGGCGGCGGTGGCGAGCCAGTGCACCGGGCGGGCGTGGGTGTGCGCGAGGTCCGGGAAGGCGGAGGTCTGCACGCGGAGTGTCTCCTGTGAGCTGTGCGGTGGGGGGTGGCCAGCATCGTGCCATACGTCACAGTGAGGCGGAACCGGGGGGTCGAGCTGTGTTTCCCTCAAAGCGCACTACGGAGCGTCGGCGGAGCGCCGAACGTAAAGGCGCCGCCGCCGAGTTCCCCACCCTTGGCGGGAACTCGACGGCGGCGCCGTCGCGTTGTCGGGGCGTCAGCCCCGGTCACTGCGTCGGGGCGTCAGCCCCGGTCGCTGCCCTGCGTCAGCCCTTGTTGGGGCCTTCGTAGTCCTCGCCGTACGCGCCCTTGGCGGGACGGCGGCGGCGCATCGGGGGCTCCACGCCGTCCGCGAGGCGGCGGGCGGTGAGCAGGAAGCCGGTGTGGCCGATCATGCGATGGTCCGGGCGGACCGCCAGGCCCTCGACGTGCCAGTTGCGGATCATCGACTCCCAGGCGGCCGGCTCGGCGAAGCAGCCGATCTCGCGGATGGACTCCACGGTGCGGGCGAGCTGGGTGGTGGTCGCGACGTAACAGCAGAGGATGCCGCCGGGGACGAGCGCCTTGGAGACGGCCTCCAGGCACTCCCATGGGGCCAGCATGTCCAGGATGACCCGGTCGACGTCGGTGTCGGACAGGTTGTCCTGGAGGTCGCCGACGGTGAGCTGCCAGGCGGGGTGCGGGCCACCGAAGTAGCGCTCGACGTTGCCCTTGGCGATCTCGGCGAAGTCCTCGCGGCGCTCGTAGGAGTGCAGCATGCCGTCGTCGCCGATGGCGCGGAGCAGGAAGCTGCTGAGCGAGCCGGAGCCCACACCGGCCTCGACGACGCGTGCGCCGGGGAAGATGTCGGCGAAGGCCAGGATCTGCCCCGCGTCCTTGGGGTAGACCACGGCGGCGCCGCGGGGCATGGACAGGACGTAGTCGGGGAGCAGGGGGCGCAGCGCGAGGTAGGCGACGTTTCCCGTGGTACGGACAACACTGCCCTCGGGAGCACCGATCAGCTCGTCGTGCGGGAAGGAACCCTTGTGGGTGTGGAAATTCTTCCCGGCCTCGAGCGTGAACGTGTAGTGGCGTCCCTTGGGGTCGGTGAGCTGGACCTGGTCCCCGACCTCGAAGGGCCCGCGACGGCGGGCGGCACCGGTCGGTTCGGACATGTGACCAGTGTATGGGCTTCAGGAACCCGGCCGTGCCATGGCCTGGACGAAGGCCCGCTCGACGTCCGCGGTGGACAGGACGCCGTAGATCTCGCCGGACTCCTCGACCACCAGGTACTCGGTCGCCGGAGTCGCGCGCAGCCGGTCCAGGAGCGCCTCCCCGGCGAGGTCGGCGGGGACCCTCATGCCCTCGGTGAGGTCCTGGGCGAGGCCGCTGACCGCCACCCAGGGGCGGCGGTGCTGGGGGATGCCGACGATCGCCGTCTCACGGACCAGGGCCTTGGGCTCGCCCTGGCCGTCGACGACGACGAGGGCGCGGGCGCCGGCCTCGTTGGCGCGGCGGAGGGCCTCGGAGAGGGGAGTGTCGGACTCGACGGGGACGGCGCGCCGGGTGAGGGTGCGGGCACGCAGCTCGGGGAGGTGCTCGCGCAGCCGGGCCATGCGGAGGCTGTTGCCGGCGCCGGTCCAGATGATCGCGGCGAGGATGGCGGCGAGGAGCGCGTCGGTGACCGTCTCCAGGCCGCTGATCTCCTCGGTCGCGTTGCCGAGGGCGCCGGTGTGGGTGAGCAGCGGAAGGCCGATGAGGACGGTGACGGCGAGGGCGCGGCCGACCCACGCGGCGGCGACCGTGCCGCTCATGGGCTTGCCGGTGATCTTCCATACGACGGCGCGGAGCATGCGGCCGCCGTCCAGCGGGAGGCCGGGCAGCAGATTGAACGCGGCGACGATGAGGTTGGAGATCATCAGGCCGGCGAGCAGGACACCGGGCACGGTGCCGGGCTCGACGCCGTACATCGCGGCGTAGAAGGCCCCGGCGAGGACCAGGGAGAGCAGCGGGCCGACGACGGCGAGGACGAATTCGCGGCCGGGGGTCTCGCACTCCTTCTCGATCTCGGAGACGCCGCCGAAGAACTGGAGCTGGATGCGGCGCACCGGCAGTTTGAAGCGGAGCGCGGCGACGGTGTGGGCCAGCTCGTGCACGAGCACGGAGGCGTAGAAGGCGACCGCGAAGAAGAGGGAGACCAGGTAGCGGGCGTTGCCGAGCTCGGGCAGGACCCGCTCGATCTGGTCACCGAAGACCCAGGTGATGAGGGCCGCGACCAGGAACCAGCTGGGGGCGACGTACACGGGCACGCCGAAGATGCGGCCCATCAGGAAGCCGCCGCCTTCCCGGGTCCGCCGCGGTTTTCCGCTGTCGGGAGCGGCTCCGGCCGGGTCGGACCGCGGACGGGTGTGCTCGCCGCTCTCGTCGTCCTTGTTCACAGGTTCCCTTCGGTGTGAAGCGTCACACGACGATCATGCAGTGTGGGAGGTTCTGGCGTCGATGGTATGCCGCTCGTTGTCAGTGGCGGGCCGTAGGGTTTGGAACCATGACCACGAGCCCCTCCAGCTCTCCGAGCCCGCCCACCCCTCCGAGCCCGCGGCGGCCCGCCTCGCTGTCGCCGTCGCGGGCGAGCGACTTCATGCAGTGCCCGCTGCTGTACCGGTTCCGGGTGATCGACAAGCTGCCGGAGAAGCCGAGTACGGCGGCGACGCGCGGCACGCTGGTGCACGCCGTGCTGGAGCGGCTCTTCGACGATCCGGCGGTGGAGCGGACGGCGCCGCGGGCGAAGGCGATGGTGCCGGGGCAGTGGACGCGGCTGCTGGAGTCGAGGCCGGAGCTCGGGGAGCTGTTCGAGGGGGATGCGGACGGGGAGCTGCTGGCGCGCTGGCTGGCGGAGGCGGAGCAGCTGGTCGAGCGGTGGTTCACGCTGGAGGACCCGACGCGGCTGGAGCCGGCGGAGCGGGAGCTGTTCGTGGAGACCGAGCTGGAGTCGGGGCTGCGGCTGCGGGGGGTGATCGACCGGGTCGATGTGGCGCCGACGGGCGAGGTGCGGATCGTCGACTACAAGACGGGCAAGGCGCCGCGTCCGGAGTACAGCGAGGGCGCGCTGTTCCAGATGACGTTCTACGCCCTGGTGGTCTGGCGGCTGAAGGGTGTGGTGCCGCGCCGGCTCCAGCTGGTGTACCTGGGCAGTGGTGACGTGCTGACGTACGACCCGGTGGAGGCGGATCTGCTGCGGGTGGAGCGCAAGCTCCAGGCGCTGTGGGACGCGATCGCCCATGCCACCGAGACGGGTGACTGGCGGCCGCGTCCGACGAAGCTGTGCGGGTGGTGTGACCACCAGTCGGTGTGCCCCGAGTTCGGCGGCACTCCCCCGGTCTACCCGCTCCCCATCGTCCCGGCACCAAGGGTGGAGTGACGCCGTACCGGCGCGCGGCCGGCCGCCCGGGCGGGCGGAGCCGGGGGTTCCGGGTCGACACGGGCAGGTGGCGCCGGGACCGGCGGAGTCGGGGCGGGGCGGTCAGGGCAGAATGGGCCCGGTCAGCTGAGCCGTGAAGGAGTACCTGTGGCTATCCGCGTCCTACTGGTCGACGACCAGCCGCTGCTGCGCACCGGCTTCCGGATGATTCTGGAGGCGGAGCAGGACATCGCGGTCGTCGGTGAGGCCGGGGACGGCCTCCAGGCTCTCGACCAGGTGCGGGCGCTGCAGCCCGATGTGGTGCTGATGGACATCCGGATGCCCCGCATGGACGGTGTGGAGGCGACCCGGCAGATCACCGGACCGGGCCGGGACGGACCGGCCAAGGTGCTGGTGCTGACGACCTTCGATCTGGACGAGTACGTGGTGGAGGCGCTGCGTGCCGGGGCCAGCGGCTTCCTGCTGAAGGACGCGCCGGCCAATGAGCTGGTGCAGGCGATCCGGGTGGTCGCGGCGGGCGAGGCGATGCTCGCGCCGAGCATCACGCGCCGGCTGCTCGACAAGTACGCGGACCACCTGCCCTCCGGTGAGGAGCCCGTGCCGGACGCGCTGAACACGCTGACGGACCGTGAGGTGGAAGTGCTGAAGCTGGTGGCGCGCGGGCTGTCGAACGCCGAGATCGCCGCCGACCTGTTCGTCAGCGAGACGACGGTCAAGACTCATGTGGGTCATGTACTGACCAAGCTGGGCCTGCGCGACCGGGTCCAGGCCGCCGTGTACGCGTACGAGAGCGGTCTGGTGCGTCCCGGCGCCCAGTGACCGGTACGCGAAAGCGGGGTGCCCGACCGGCGTCGGGCACCCCGCTTTCGTATGGGCTCGTATCAGCCCTTCTTGATCTCCCAGAAGCGGAAGACGGTGGACGCGTCCAGCGTCCACTCCAGACCCGTGACGCCGTCGCGGGCGACCGCGTACTGCTTGCCCTGCCACAGCGGCAGGACCGGGAGGTCCTCGGCCACCAGGTCCTGGAGCTTGCCGAAGTCCTCGCCGGCCGCGGTCCGGTCGGCGGTCGCGGCGGTGCGCGGGACGAGCGTGCCGGTGATCTTGCTGTTCTCGTAGTTGTTGTTGAGGACGTTGCCCTCGCCGAAGAACGGCTGCGTGAAGTTGTCCGGGTCCGGGTAGTCGGGGACCCAGCCCTTCACGTACACGCCGTACTTGCCGGCCTGGATGTCCTTCTCGTACTGGGAGAACTCGACGGACTTGACCGTCGCGTCGAACAGCCCACTGTCGTTGAGCTGCTTGGCGATCGCCTTGAGCTCCTCGTCGGTGGAGGGACCGTAACGGCTGGGTGTCGACCAGAGGGTGAGCTTCACCTTGCCGTCGATGCCGGCGGAGCGCAGCGCCTGCTCGGCCTTCTGGGGCTGCGGCTGGTCGCCGTACTCGTTGACGAAGGCCGTGTTGTGGCCGACGATCCCCGCCGGGATGATCGAGTACAGCGGGGTGGTGGTCGACCGGTGGACGTTGCTGACGAGGGCGTCGCGGTCGACGAGGTAGGCGATGGCCTTGCGTACGCCGAGCTTGCCGACGACCGGGTCGTCGACGTTGAACACCAGGTGCTGCACCTCGGCGCTGGAGCCCTCGATGACCTCTATGTCGTTCTCCGCCGACGTGTCGGTGGCCTGGATCTCGGCGATGTCGGCCGCGGCGAGGCCACGGTAGGCGACGTCGACGTCGCCCTTCTGCAGGGCAGTGCCCAGCGCCTTGCGGTCGCCGTGGAAGAACTTCAGCGTGACGCCGCCGTTCTTCACCTTGGCCGTGCCGCGGTAGTCGGGGTTGGGCGAGAAGACGGCCTCGCCCTCGGTGAACGAGTCGAGCTTGTACGGGCCGGAGCCGACGGCCTTGCCGTCCTTGCGCAGTTCCCCGCCTTTGTACTCGCGGTGGTCGACGATGGAACCGGCACCCGAAGCGATCTTGCTCGGGAAGGTGGCGTCGGGGACCTTCAGCGTGAAGACGACGGTCTTGTCGTCCGGCGTGTCGATCTTGTCGATCGTGGCGAGCAGCGGCGCGGGGCCCGCCGGATCGTTGATCTTCAGCGCCCGCTCGAAGGAGAACTTCACGTCCTCGGAGGTGAGCGGGTTGCCATTGCTGAACTTCAGCCCGTCGCGCAGCGTGCAGCGGTAGACCTTGCTGCCGCCCTGGTCGAAGCCGCACTTGTCGGCCGCCTCCGGCTGGGGCACCGAGGCGCCCTTGGGGAAGCTGAGCAGGGACTGGAAGACGTTGTTGAACAGCAGCCACGAACCCGGGTCGTAACCGGCGGCGGGGTCCGTCGCCAGAACTTCGTCGGACATGCCGACGGTCACCGAACCACCGGAGCCACCGGCGTCGCCGCTCTTCTCCTCGCCGCAGCCGCTCAGCAGGGCGGCCGCAAGCCCCGCGGCGAGCGGGGCCGTCAGCCACTTGTTGTGTGCCTTCACAGGAACCTTGCCTCTGGATCTCATCGCCGGCCGAGCCCGTGTGCGCGGCCGGGTACAGCAGGGTCAGGCGATACCTCGGCCGAGCTCCCAGAGCTGCAGGTCCGAGGAGGTGTTCAGCGCCCACTCGACACCGGTCACGTCGTCGCGGGCGGCGACGTACTGCTTGCCCTGCCACAACGGCAGCACCGGGACGTCGTCGGCGACGATGTCCTGGATCTGCGCGAAGGCGGACGAGGCGGCGTTGCGGTCTGCCGCGCGGCGCGACTCGGGGAGGAGCCGGCTGCGCGTGGCGCTGTTGACGTAGGGGGTGTTGAGGAAGTTGTCCGCGTCGAGGAACGGCGCGATGTAGTTGTCGGGGTCCGGGAAGTCGGGGAACCAGCCCAGGCCGTACACGGCGTACTCACCGCGCTTCTGGGCGGGGCGGAACTCGGACCACTTGGCGCCTTGGACGGTGACGTCGAAGAGGCCGGTGGCATTGAGCTGGTCGCGCAGCGCCGCGAACTCCTTGGCGGTGCCGTCGCCGTAGTGGTCGCTGGTGTAATGCAGCGTCAGCTTCACCGGGGCGGTGATGCCGGCGTCGCGCAGGATGGCGGTGGCCTTCTTGCGGTTCGGCTCGCCGTACTTGTCGAGGAAGGAGTTGGTGTGTGCGGTGATGCTGGACGGGATCAGCGAGTACAGCGGGGTCGCGGTCGCCCCGTACACCTTGCCGGCGAGCTGGTCCCGGTCGACGACGGCGGCCATGGCCTGGCGGACCGCCTTGTCCTTGACGGACGGGTCGTCGGTGTTGAAGCCGAGGTAGCGGATCTCCAGGCCGGGAACCTCGGTGACCTTGATGCCCGGCTTGGGGTTCTCGTTGAGGTCCTTGACCTGCTCGGGCGACATCGTCCGGGTGATCATGTCGATGTCGCCGGCTTCGAGGGCCTCGCCCATCGCGCCGGCGTCCTCGAAGGACCGCAGCTCGACCTTGTCGTTGCGGAGCTTGATGTCGCCCTTGTAGTGGGCGTTCCTGGTGAAGACGACCTTGGTGACGTGGTCACCGCTGACGTCGGCCTTCATGGTGTACGGGCCGGAGCCGTCGACCTGGAAGCCGTCGCGGAGCTTCCTGGCCTCGTACTTCTCGCTGCTGACGATGCCGGCGACGGGCGTGGAGAGCTTGTACGGGAAGGTGGCGTCCGGGCTCTTCAGGTGGAAGACGATCTCGTCGTCACCCTTGGTCTCGATCGTGTCGATGTTCGACAGCAGGCCGGCCGCGCCGTTGTCCGACTTGATGGCCAGGACCCGCTCGATGGAGAACTTCACGTCCTTGGCGGTCAGGGGGGTGCCGTCCGCGAAAACCAGGCCGTCGCGCAGGATGCAGCGGTAGCTCTCGCTCGCCCGGTCGGTGAAGCCGCACTGGGAGGCCGCCTCGGGCACCGGGGAGCCGCTGCCGCGCGGTACGCGCATCAGGGTCTGGACGGTCTGGCGCAGCACGTTCCAGACGCCGGTGTCGTAGGCGAAGGCCGGGTCGAAGGGGGCGGAGGCGTCCTTGGATGCGGTGAACCGGTCCGTGGTACCGACGACGATGGCGTCGCCGCCGGAGCCGCCGCCGGTGCCGCCGCAGGCGACGAGCACGGGGGCGAGCAGGCCGAGCACGGCCGGCAGCACCAAGGTCTTGCGGTTCATTCTGGACGTTCTCCTCATCCGGCACTGGGTACAGCGGTGTACGGACACTCCGCCGCGTCCGCCCGGTCGGGGCGGAGCGATCGGGCCGGGATACAGAGCGATCGATCCTGTGTTCCCGTGGGCTTGGTGGCCGGACGGGGGCACGCGGAAACTGCGGCGAAGTTCTCGGCAAGAGATTAGTAGGCGACGCCACAGGTGCAGGAACGGGGCCGAGTTGAGACCGCATCAGACAGTGATCAGTAATGCGGGCTCATCGATCTCTATGCGCCGGAATGATTCGTACACCACTCCATGAATGCGGACACATGACCAGGGCCGAAGTGCCGCGTTCCGGGCATGTAGGCCTTTCCGTCCATGCGGACCGCGACACTCAGAGTGACGAAGGTCACTCTCGAAAAGCCTTTGCCGGGGTAACGGAAAATGCACGGTCAGGTGCGTTGAGTTTTCGCCGCTATTCGGTGTCGCACCCTGGGTGTGCGATCAGTTCATTCGCGTGATCAATGTCCGCAGAAAGCGCAGATCGATCTCTTCCAGCGACCGCACGACGACGCGGCCGTCGGCGGGGGCGATGGGCGCCACGGACGGCACGGCGACCACCCGGCAGCCCGCCGCCTCGGCGGCCGCGACACCGGTGGCGGTGTCCTCGATGACGGCGCATCTGCCCGGCTCGGCGCCGACCCCGCGCGCGGCCAGGAGGTACGGGTCGGGGTGCGGCTTCGTACGGGACACCTCGTCGCCCGCCACGGTGAGCGTGAAGCGGTCGCGGCCGAGCGAGTGCAGGACCCGGTCGATGATGCGGCGGTGCGAGGCGGAGACCAGCGCGGTGGGCACGTTGTGCGCGGCGAGCTCGGCGAGCAGCCGCTCGGCGCCCGGCATGAGGGGGACGCCGCGGCCGATGCGCTGCTCGAAGCGCTCGTTGAGCAGCACGGTCAGCTCGGCGAGGGTGATGTCGGCACCGGTGGCCCCGATGAGGTAGCCGGCGCTGCGGGTCATCGGCCCGCCGACCACCACGTCGCGCCATGACTCGTCGAGGGTGTGACCCAGCTCACCGAAGACCTCGACCTCCGTGTCCCACCAGAAACCCTCGGTGTCGACGAGCGTGCCGTCCATGTCGAGGAAGACCGCCTGCAGGGCGGAGCCCTCGGCCATGCGGGTCAAGGACGCGGGGACCGTACTGGTCATCCGGCACACCTCCATAGAGGGACGAGAAGGCCGATCGCTCTCCCGGTGGGAGGTCTCCTGGGAAATCCGCTGAGAAATCCCGCTGAGTTCCCACAGGGAAAGCGACCGGCCTGCACTGGACCGACCAGTGTACGTCGTGTCCTGTGTTATCGCGCGTTGAAGTACTTCGCCTCGGGGTGGTGGATGACGATGGCGTCGGTGGACTGCTCGGGGTGGAGCTGGAACTCCTCGGAGAGGTGGACGCCGATCCGTTCCGGCTGGAGCAGGTCGGCGATCTTGGCGCGGTCCTCCAGGTCGGGGCAGGCGCCGTAGCCCAGCGAGAAACGCGCGCCGCGGTACTTCAGCGCGAACATGTCCTCCACGTCCGCCGGGTCCTCGGCCGCGAAGCCCAGCTCGGCACGGACCCGCGCGTGCCAGTACTCGGCCAGCGCCTCGGCCAACTGCACGGACAGGCCGTGCAGTTCGAGGTAGTCGCGGTAGGAGTCGGAGGCGAACAGCTCGGCGGTGGCCTCGCCGATCCTCGATCCCACGGTGACGACCTGGAGGCCGACGACATCGGTCTCGCCGGACTCCTCGGGGCGGAAGAAGTCCGCCAGGCACAGGCGTCGGCCGCGGCGCTGGCGCGGGAAGGTGAAGCGGGTGCGCTCGTTGCCGCTGTCGTCGAGGATGATCAGGTCGTCACCCTTGGACACGCACGGGAAGTAGCCGTGGACGACCGCGGCTTCCAGCAGGTTCTCGGTCTGGAGCTTGTCCAGCCAGCCACGCAGCCGCGGCCGGCCCTCGGTCTCCACCAGCTCCTCGTACGTCGGTCCGTCACCGGTGCGGGCCTGCTTCAGGCCCCACTGGCCCTTGAACAGGGCGCCTTCGTCCAGCCAGGACGCGTACTCCTTGAGCTGGATGCCCTTGACGACCCGGGTGCCCCAGAACGGCGGGGTCGGTACGGGGTTGTCGGTGGCCACGTCGGACCGGACCCCGCTCTCCGGCTCCTGCTCCTCGGCCAGGGCGCCGGCCGCGGGGCGTACCCGCCGCTGCTTCAGCTCGGGCAGGGTGGCCCCGGGCACGCCGCGCTTGACGGCGATGAGCGCGTCCATCAGGCGCAGGCCCTCGAACGCGTCACGGGCGTAGCGGACTTCGCCCTGGTAGATCTCGTGCAGGTCCTGCTCGACGTAGGCGCGGGTCAGGGCGGCGCCGCCGAGGATGACGGGGTAGTCGGCGGCCATGCCGCGCTGGTTGAGCTCCTCCAGGTTCTCCTTCATGATCACGGTCGACTTGACCAGGAGACCCGACATGCCGATGACATCGGCCCGGTGCTCCTCGGCCGCTTCGAGGATCGCGGAGACGGGCTGCTTGATGCCGAGGTTGACCACGTTGTAGCCGTTGTTGGACAGGATGATGTCGACGAGGTTCTTGCCGATGTCGTGCACATCGCCACGGACCGTGGCCAGGACGATGGTGCCCTTGCCCTCGTCGCCCTCGACCTTCTCCATGTGCGGTTCGAGGTAGGCGACCGCCGTCTTCATCACCTCCGCCGACTGCAGCACGAACGGCAGCTGCATCTGGCCGGAGCCGAACAGCTCACCGACCACCTTCATGCCGTCCAGCAGGGTGTCGTTGACGATGTCCAGGGCGGGGCGGGTGGTGAGGGCCTCGTCGAGGTCGGCCTCCAGGCCGTTCTTCTCCCCGTCGATGATGCGGCGCTTGAGGCGCTCCTCCAGCGGCAGCGCGGCCAGCTCCTCGGCCTTGCCCGCCTTCATCGACGTGGTGTTGACGCCCTCGAACAGCTCCATCAGCTTCTGCAGCGGGTCGTAGTCCGCACGGCGCCGGTCGTAGATCAGATCGAGCGCGGTGGTGACCTGCTCCTCGTCGAACCGTGCGATGGGCAGGATCTTCGACGCGTGCACGATCGCCGAGTCCAGACCGGCCTTGACGCACTCGTCGAGGAACACGGAGTTCAGCAGGATCCGCGCGGCCGGGTTCAGACCGAAGGAGATGTTCGACAGACCGAGGGTGGTCTGGACGTCGGGGTGGCGGCGCTTGAGCTCCCGGATCGCCTCGATGGTGGCGATACCGTCCTTGCGGGACTCCTCCTGACCCGTGCAGATCGTGAACGTCAGGCAGTCGATCAGGATGTCCGACTCGTGGATGCCCCAGTTCTGCGTCAGGTCGGTGATCAGCCGCTCGGCGATCGCCACCTTCGTCTCGACGGTGCGGGCCTGGCCCTCCTCGTCGATGGTCAGCGCGATCAGCGCCGCACCGTGTTCCTTGGCCAGGGCGGTGACCTTCGCGAACCGCGACTCGGGCCCGTCGCCGTCCTCGTAATTCACCGAGTTGATCACCGCGCGGCCGCCGAGCTTCTCCAGCCCGGCGCGGATGACCTCCACCTCGGTGGAGTCCAGCACGATGGGGAGGGTGGAGGCGGTGGCGAACCGGCCGGCCAGCTCCTCCATGTCCGCCACACCGTCCCGGCCGACATAGTCGACGCACAGGTCGAGCATGTGGGCGCCCTCACGGATCTGGTCCCGGGCCATCTCCACACAGTCGTCCCAGCGGCCCTCCAGCATGGCCTCACGGAACTTCTTCGACCCATTGGCGTTGGTCCGCTCACCGATCGCCATGTACGCCGTGTCCTGCCGGAACGGCACCGTCTGGTACAACGACGCCGCACCCGGCTCCGGACGCGGATCACGCGGCGCGGGCGCCAGGTCCCGCACACGCTCCACGACGTGCCGCAGATGCTCCGGCGTCGTACCGCAGCAGCCGCCGACCAGCGACAGCCCGTATTCGCGTACGAACGTCTCCTGCGCGTCCGCCAGCTCGACCGGCGTCAGCGGATAGTGCGCACCGTCCTTGCCCAGCACCGGCAGACCCGCGTTCGGCATGCACGACAGCGGGAGGCGGGAGTGGCGGGCCAGGTAGCGCAGGTGCTCGCTCATCTCGGCCGGGCCGGTGGCGCAGTTCAGGCCGATCATGTCGACGCCCAGCGGCTCCAGCGCGGTCAGCGCCGCACCGATCTCCGAGCCCAGCAGCATCGTGCCGGTCGTCTCCACCGTGACCGAGACGATCAGCGGGAGGTCGGCGCCGGTCGCGTCGAGGGCGCGGCGGGCGCCGAGGACGGCGGACTTCGCCTGGAGCAGGTCCTGGCACGTCTCGACGACCAGGGCGTCCGCCCCGCCCGTGATCATGCCCTCGGCGCTCTGCTGGTAGGCGTCGCGCAGCTTGAGGTACGGGACGTGGCCGAGGGTCGGCAGCTTGGTGCCGGGACCCATGGAGCCGAGTACCCAGCGCTGCCGGCCGGAGGAGGCGGTGCACTCGTCGGCGGCCTCGCGGGCGATGCGGGCGGCGGCCTCGGACAGCTCGTACACGCGGTCGGCGATGTCGTACTCCGCCAGCGCCGAGAGGTTCGCACCGAAGGTGTTCGTCGAGATGCAGTCGACGCCGGCGGCGAAGTACTCGTCGTGGACCGATCGGACGATGTCGGGCCGGGTGATGCTGAGGACCTCGTTGCAGCCTTCGAGGTTCTGGAAGTCCTCGAGGGTGGGGTCCTGCGCCTGGAGCATGGTGCCCATGGCTCCGTCGGCCACGACCACACGGGTGGTGAGGGCCTGGCGGAGGGCTGCGGCTCGGGTCCTGCTGTCAGTGCTCTGCGTGCTGTCAGCGGCGAGGGTCGGCGACGAGGCCATGGAAGTGCTCCCTGGAGTGCGACGGCTGTCGGCTTTGCACCTTCAGGGGAAGGTGCATCGAGCCAGAGTAACCGCGTACCCGCCGGGGTGGACATTTTGTTCCAGAGGGTGGACGGCATGCTGGGGCGGCGGCGTCCGGCCGCACGGGTTCCCGGGGGCTTCCTCGATGTGGCTCAAGGTCGGCAACGACCGATAGTGTTCAGCATTGTCGAACTGAGGGAGAAGGGCCGGGCGATGCCGAAGAACATCCAGTCGCTGGAACGTGCGGCGGCGATGCTGCGACTGCTCGCCGGCGGCGAGCGCCGTCTCGGACTGTCGGACATCGCGTCGTCGCTGGACCTGGCGAAGGGCACGGCGCACGGCATTCTGCGCACCCTGCAGGCGGAGGGCTTCGTCGAGCAGGACGCGGCCTCCGGCCGCTACCAGCTGGGCGCGGAGCTGCTGCGGCTCGGCAACAGCTACCTCGACGTGCACGAGCTGCGCGCCCGCGCCCTGGTGTGGACGGACGACCTGGCCCGCTCCAGCGGCGAGAGCGTCCACCTCGGAGTGCTGCACCAGCACGGCGTACTCGTCGTCCACCACGTCTTCCGCCCCGACGACAGCCGCCAGGTGCTGGAGGTCGGCGCCATGCAGCCGCTGCACTCCACCGCCCTGGGCAAGGTGCTGTCGGCGTACGACCCGGTGGCGCACACCGAGGCGCTGGAGGTGGAGCGCGAGGCGTTCACCCCGCGCACCGTCACGGACCTGGAGGACTTCGAGGCCGTGCTGGACATGACCCGGGCGCGCGGCTGGGCGGCGGACGTGGAGGAGACCTGGGAGGGTGTCGCGGCGGTGGCCGCGCCCATCCACGACCGGCGCCGGATGCCGGTCGGGGCGGTGGCCATCACGGGTGCCGTGGAGCGGGTCTGCAACGGCGGCGAGCTGCGCCCCGAGCTGGTGGCGGCGGTACGGGACTGCGCCCGCGCGGTCTCCCGCGACCTGGGTGCCGGGCGCTTCTGACGCCTTCGGCGCATCATCGGTAACGAACGCATTTCGGCCAACAGAACTCTTGACGCCACGTTTACCAGAGGACAAAACTGCCGTGCATCGGTCGGCATTGTCGAACAGCTACCGGCAATCACGCTAGAGTGTGGCAATGCCAGAGGCCGGTTAACGCCCTCACCTGAGGGCGCGGACCACCGGAGGGACCCGGGGTTCGCCTTCCCCTGGACGAAGGACAAAGGAGTCGCGGGTGTCCAGCTCCGACATCTTCATCGGCGAGATCATTGGTACCGCCGTACTCATCCTGCTCGGCGGTGGCGTGGTCGCCGCCGTCGTACTCAAGCGCTCGAAGGCGCAGAACGCCGGCTGGCTGGCCATCACCTTCGGGTGGGGCTTCGCGGTCCTGACCGCCGTCTACATGACGGGCTCCCTCTCCGGCGCGCACCTCAACCCGGCCGTCACGGTCGGCATCGCGATAAAGGACGGGGACTTCAAGAACGTCCCCGTCTACTTCGCGGGCCAGCTCCTCGGCGCCATGATCGGCGCGGCCCTGGTCTGGATCGCCTACTACGGCCAGTTCCACGCGCACCTGACCGATCGCGAGATCGTGGGCGACCCGGCCGACAAGGCCATCGAGGGCCCGCACAACGAGGCCGCGAGCAAGGCCGGCCCCGTGCTCGGTGTCTTCTCGACCGGCCCCGAGATCCGCAATGTCTGGCAGAACCTGGCCACCGAGATCATCGGCACCCTCGTACTGGTGCTCGCGGTCCTCACCCAGGGCCTCAACGACAGCGGCAAGGGCCTGGGAACCATTGGCGGCCTGATGGTGGCCCTGGTCGTGGTCGGTATCGGCCTCTCGCTCGGCGGCCCCACCGGCTACGCCATCAACCCGGCCCGTGACCTCGGCCCGCGCATCGTGCACGCCCTGCTGCCGCTGCCGAACAAGGGCGGCTCCGACTGGGGCTACGCCTGGATCCCCGTCGCCGGCCCGCTGATCGGCGGAGCCCTCGCGGCGGGTATCTACACCATCGCGTTCGCCTGAGCCGTCCTTCTTACAGACTTACGGGAGCAACCGTGACCGACGCACACACCACCGGCCCGTTCATCGCGGCCATCGACCAGGGCACCACCTCCAGCCGCTGCATCGTCTTCGACCGCGACGGGCGCATCGTCTCCGTCGACCAGAAGGAGCACGAGCAGATCTTCCCCAAGCCGGGCTGGGTGGAGCACAACGGCGCCGAGATCTGGACCAACGTCCAGGAAGTCGTCGCCGGCGCCATCGAGAAGGCCGGGATCACCTCGGCCGACGTCAAGGCCATCGGCATCACCAACCAGCGCGAGACCACGCTGCTGTGGGACAAGAACACCGGTGAGCCCGTCCACAACGCCATCGTCTGGCAGGACACCCGCACCGACGCCCTGTGCAAGGAGCTCGGCCGCAACGTCGGCCAGGACCGCTTCCGCCGCGAGACGGGCCTGCCGCTCGCCTCGTACTTCGCCGGTCCGAAGATCCGCTGGATGCTCGACAACGTCGAGGGCCTGCGCGAGCGCGCCGAGCGCGGCGACATCCTCTTCGGCACCATGGACTCCTGGGTCATCTGGAACCTCACCGGCGGTGTCGAGGGCGGTCACCACGTCACCGACGTCACCAACGCCTCCCGCACCATGCTGATGAACCTCCACACCATGGAGTGGGACCAGAAGATCCTGGAGTCCATGGACGTCCCGGCGGCCGTGCTGCCGGAGATCCGCTCCTCCGCCGAGGTGTACGGCCACGTCAAGGGCGGCGTCCTGGACGGCGTCCCGGTCGCCTCCGCGCTCGGCGACCAGCAGGCAGCCCTGTTCGGCCAGACCTGCTTCGCGGAGGGCGAGGCGAAGTCGACGTACGGCACGGGCACCTTCCTGCTGCTGAACACCGGCGAGAAGATCATCAACTCGTACTCGGGTCTGATCACCACCGTCGGTTACAAGATCGGCGACCAGGCCCCGGTGTACGCCCTGGAGGGCTCCATCGCCGTCACCGGTTCGCTGGTGCAGTGGATGCGCGACCAGATGGGCCTGATCAACTCCGCCGCCGAGATCGAGACCCTGGCGTCGTCGGTCGACGACAACGGCGGCGCGTACTTCGTACCGGCCTTCTCCGGCCTGTTCGCCCCGTACTGGCGCTCCGACGCCCGCGGTGTGATCGCCGGCCTGACCCGGTATGTCACCAAGGCGCACATCGCGCGCGCCGTGCTCGAGGCCACCGCCTGGCAGACCCGCGAGATCACCGACGCCATGACGAAGGACTCCGGCGTCGAACTGGCCGCGCTCAAGGTCGACGGCGGCATGACCTCCAACAACCTGCTGATGCAGACCCTCTCGGACTTCCTGGACGCCCCCGTGGTGCGCCCCATGGTCGCCGAGACCACCTGCCTCGGCGCGGCCTACGCCGCCGGCCTGGCCGTCGGCTTCTGGCCGGACACCGACGCGCTGCGTGCCAACTGGCGCAGGGCCGCCGAGTGGACCCCCCGCATGGACGCTGACAAGCGTGACAGCGAGTACAAGAGCTGGCTCAAGGCCGTCGAGCGGACCATGGGCTGGATCGAGGACGAGGAGTAATTCGACATGACCACCCTGCAGAGCGTCCCTGCCCTCGGGACGCACCCGGCTGCCGGTTCCCTGCCGAGCCGTGCGGAGACGCGGGAGCAGCTCTCCAAGGCGACGTACGACCTCCTGGTGATCGGCGGCGGCATCCTGGGCATCTCCACGGCCTGGCACGCCGCACAGTCCGGGCTGCGGGTGGCCCTGGTGGACGCCGGCGACTTCGCCGGCGCCACCTCCTCCGCCTCCTCCAAGCTCCTCCACGGCGGTCTGCGCTACCTGCAGACCGGCGCGGTGAAGCTGGTCGCGGAGAACCACTTCGAGCGCCGTGCGGTCTCCCGCCAGGTGGCCCCCCACCTGGCGAACCCGCTCACCTTCTACCTGCCGGTCTACAAGGGCGGACCGCACGGCGCCGCCAAGCTCGGCGCGGGCGTCTTCGCGTACTCGGCCCTGTCCGCCTTCGGCGACGGCGTCGGCCACCTGCTCAGCCCCGCCAAGGCCGCCCAGGACGTGCCGGAGCTGCGCACCGACAACCTCAAGGCCGTGGCCGTGTACGGCGACGACCAGATGAACGACGCGCGCATGGCCCTGATGACGGTCCGCGCCGCCGTCGACGCGGGCGCCACCGTCCTCAACCACGCCGAGGTCACCGGCCTCCGCTTCACCAAGGGCCGGGTCACCGGCGCCGACCTCCGGGACCGCACCAGCGGTGACGAGTTCGGCGTCGACGCCCGCCTGGTCCTCAACGCCACCGGCCCCTGGGTCGACCACCTGCGCCGGATGGAGGACCCGAACGCGGCCCCCTCCATCCGCCTGTCCAAGGGCGCGCACCTCGTCCTGAAGCGCACCTCCCCCTGGAAGGCCGCGCTCGCCACCCCGATCGACAAGTACCGCATCACCTTCGCCCTCCCCTGGGAGGACATGCTGCTGCTCGGCACGACCGACGAGGAGTACGAGGGCGACCCCGGCGAGGTCGCGGTCAACGACAAGGACATCACCCAGATCCTGGACGAGGCCGCGTTCTCCATCCGGGACCAGCAGCTGTCCCGGGACCTGATCACGTACTCCTTCGCGGGTCTGCGGGTGCTGCCGGGCGGGCCCGGCGACACCTCCAAGGCCAAGCGCGAGACGGTCGTGACCGAGGGCCGCGGCGGCATGCTGTCGGTGGCCGGCGGCAAGTGGACCACTTTCCGCCACATCGGCCGTACGGTGATGAACAAGCTGGCGTCCCTGCCCGGCCACCCGCTGGGCGAGGACATGGAGCCGATCTCCCGGCTCCCGAAGAAGCTGCCCCTGCCCGGCATAGCCAACCCCAACGCGGTCGCCCACCGGCTGCTGGTCGACGGCGGTACGCCCGGGCCGCGCATGGCCGCCGACACCGCCCGCCACCTGGCCACGCACTACGGCTCGCTCTCCTTCGACATCGCGCGCCTGGCCAACGACAACCCGGAGCTCGCCGAGCGCGTCCACCCGGACGCGCCGGAGATCTGGGCCCAGGTCGCCTACGCCCGTGACCACGAGTGGGCCGAGACGGCGGACGACGTGCTGCGCCGCCGGACGACCCTGACGATCCGGGGCCTGGCCACGGACGAGATCCGCGCCAAGGTCGAGGACATGCTCGGCAAGAAGGCCTGACGTACCCGACGACGAGGGCGGCCCTTGAAGGGCCGCCCTCGTTGTACGCTCAGACATCGGATGTCTGATGGGGGACCCTGCCATGGCCGTGACCGATGAGGCGATCCAGAAGATCAAGGGGATGATCGTCTCGGGCGCGCTGCGCCCCGGTGACCGGCTCCCCAAGGAGAGCGAACTCGCCGCCGCGCTGGGCCTGTCGCGCAACTCCCTGCGCGAGGCGGTGCGCGCCCTGTCGCTGATCCGCATCCTCGACGTACGCCAGGGAGACGGCACATACGTCACGAGCCTCGACCCGCAACTGCTGCTGGAGGCGCTCGGCTTCGTCGTGGACTTCCACCGCGACGACACGGCGCTGGAGTTCCTCGCCGTACGCCGCATCCTGGAGCCCGCCGCCACCGCTATGGCCGCCAGCCGCATCACCGAGGCGGAACTGGACGCGCTGGACGGCCGGCTGGAGGCGCTGGGCGACGAGCCGTCGGTGGAGGAACTGGTCGCCGCCGACCTGGAGTTCCACCGCACCATCGTCACCTCCGCCGGGAACGCGGTCCTCAGTTCCCTCCTGGACGGCCTGTCCGGGCCGACGACCCGGGCCGGCGTCTGGCGCGGCCTGACGCGGGAGGACGCGGTCGGCCGTACGCTCGACGAGCACCGCGCCATCCTGGCGGCGCTCCGCGACCGGGACGCCGAGGCGGCCCGCTCGTGGGCGACGGCGCATGTGGCCGGTGTGGAGCGGTGGCTCAGGAGCACGAGCGCAGCGCTCGGATGAATCGGCTGGATTCTCGCCGTGTTTCCGCCGGTCGCCGTGGGTAGTGGATCTCGGTCGGTACAGCACTCGGACGTGTACAGGGGCTGCGGGCGGGGCCCCGGAAAGCCGTAAGGTTGGTCCGTACGCACGGAACTTCGGAAGGAGGCCTGGGTGATCGAGCTCGAGGGGGTTCCCGAGCTGATCGACCCGGTCATGGTGGCCGCGTTCGAGGGCTGGAACGACGCCGGCGACGCCGCCTCCACCGCGGTCGCGCACCTGGAACGGGAGTGGAAGGGCGAGGTGTTCGCGGCGCTCGACGCCGAGGACTACTACGACTTCCAGGTCAACCGGCCCACGGTGTACCTGGACGGCGGGGTACGGAAGATCACCTGGCCCACCACCCGGCTGTCGGTGGTCCGGGTGGGCGGCGACAAGCCGCGCGACCTGGTGCTGGTCCGCGGTATCGAGCCGTCCATGCGCTGGCGCTCGTTCTGCAACGAGCTGCTCGGCTTCGCCCACGAGTTGGGCGTGGAGATGGTGGTGATCCTGGGCGCGCTGCTCGGCGACACCCCGCACACCCGGCCGGTGCCGGTCAGCGGCGTCACGTCCGACCCGGACCTGGCTCGCACCATGGACCTGGAGGAGACCCGGTACGAAGGGCCGACGGGCATCGTCGGCATCCTCCAGGAGGCCTGCACGCACGCGGGCGTACCGGCGGTGAGCCTGTGGGCGGCGGTGCCGCACTACGTGTCGCAGCCGCCGAACCCCAAGGCGACGCTGGCGCTGCTCAACCGGCTGGAGGACCTGATCGACCTGCGCATCCCGCTGGGTGAGCTGGCCGAGGACGCGCGGGCCTGGCAGGTCGGCGTGGACCAGCTGGCCTCGGAGGACAGTGAGGTGGCGGAGTACGTCCAGACGCTGGAGGAGGCGCGGGACACCGCGGAGCTCCCGGAGGCGTCGGGCGAGGCCATCGCCCGCGAGTTCGAGCGGTACCTGCGGCGGCGGGACGGCGGACCGGGGCATGCGACCGAACTCGGCGACAGCTCGTACCTGCGCGATACGTCGAGCGGGCGAACCCGCCCGCCGAAGCCGCCGAAGGCGGAGGAATCCGACGACGACGGTTCCCCGGACTCCCCGGAGGACTGACAGGCGCGGGGCGGCACCTCACATGAGGTGCCGCCCCGCCGCCGTAACAAGACCCGCGCCTACAGCGCCACGCCCAACAGGGCGTCGGCCGTACGCGACACGAGACCGGGCGCGCCCTCGTCCGTACCGCCCTCCGCCTCCTGGCGGGCGGTCCAGCGGTCCACGGCCGCGAGGGCGGCGGGGGCGTCCAGATCGTCCGCCAGCGCCTCACGCACCTCGTCGACCAGCGCGTCGGCGGACGGCCCGTCGGGGCGCGAGACCGCGGCACGCCAGCGGCCGAGCCGCTCCACGGCCTCCCTGAGCACCTGGTCGGTCCACTCCCAGTCCGCGCGGTAGTGGTGCGACAGCAGGGCGAGCCGGATGGCGGCCGGGTCGACGCCCTCGCGGCGCAGCGCGGAGACGAAGACGAGGTTGCCCTTCGACTTGGACATCTTCTCGCCGTGCAGGGCGACCATCCCGGCGTGGACGTACGCCTTGGCGAACGGGTACTCGCCGGTCAGCGCCTGGGCGTGCGAGGCGCCCATCTCGTGGTGCGGGAAGACCAGGTCGGAGCCGCCGCCCTGGACGTCGAAGCCCATGCCGAGGTGGTCCAGGGCGATGGCCACGCACTCGATGTGCCAGCCGGGACGGCCGGCGCCGAGGCTGCCGCCGTCCCAGCTGGGCTCGCCCTCACGGGCGGCCATCCACAGCATCGGGTCGAGCGGGTTCTTCTTGCCGGGGCGGTCCGGGTCGCCACCGCGCTCGGCGGACAGGGCCCGCATGAACTCGGCGTCGTAGTGCGAGACCTCTCCGAAGTGCGGGTCGGCCTCGACGGAGAAGTAGATGTCGCCCTCGAGTTCGTACGCGGCGCCCGCGTCCCGCAGCCGCTCGATGAGCGGCACGATGCCGGGTATCGCCTCGACGGCGCCGATGTAGTGCTGGGGCGGAAGCATCCGCAGGGCGGTCATGTCCTCACGGAACAGCGCCGTCTCGCGCTCGGCGAGCCCGACCCAGTCGATACCGTCCCGGGCGGCCCGCTCCAGGAGCGGATCGTCCACGTCGGTGATGTTCTGGACGTAGTGAACCTGCCGCTTGGTGTCGAGCCACACGCGCTGAACGAGGTCGAACGCGTTGTAGGTCGCCGCGTGACCGATATGGGTCGCGTCGTACGGCGTGATGCCGCAGACGTAGATACGGGCGACGGGGCCGGGGTCGAGGGTCACTCGTCCACCGGTCGCGGTGTCGTGGATCCGGAGGTCGCGGCCCTTGCCGGGCAGGGCGGGGACCTCAGAAGCGGGCCAGGCATGCATGCCACGAGCGTAACCGGACGGGTGTTCCGGATACGAACCGGATGCAGGATCATGACCGGATAGGCCCTCTTGCGCGGCCGGCCGACCTGTGCATCGTCGGCCGACAGCGTGGAGCGACCCATGCGGGCCGTCCCCCACCCACCGCCAGTCGGCAGACGGCGTGAGGCGGGGCCACGCAGGGTCGTCCCCACAGGGGTTGGCGGCGGGGGTGGGCTCCCGAAACAGGTACCGAAGGCCGCCGGCCCCGAGGAGACGAGCCCGGAGGGGCCACGCCGCCCACCCACCACCCAGCCCGCCGGCGGCGGCACCGCAGTGCCTCGTCCAGACGCGGAGCCCGGCCTCAGGCGCGGCCGGGGCAGTGGCCGGGCACGCGCCACGCCCGGTCCGGACGCGGACCCAGAGGCTCGACAGACGTGGGCGGGGGCAGTGCCGGGCACGCGCCATGCCCGGTCCGGACCCGGACCCGGAGGCTGGACAGACGTGGGCGGGGGCAGGCGCCGAGCCCGTGCGGGCCGACAGCCCCGGGCCGAGGCAGACCCGGACCCTGCGGACCGGGGCCACGCAGGCACAGCGCCAGGGCCGGAACGGGGGCCAAGCAGATGCCGGCCAGGGCACACCCGGCCGGAACAGACGGCCCGCCGGGGAGACGGCCCCGCCAGCCAGACGGCCCTGCCAAGGCAAACCAGGCAGACGCCCCGCCAAGGCACACGCCCCGCCAGGGCAGACGCGGGCCCGCGGCAGACCAGGGGCCACGGAGCCGAGGGCTCAGGGTGCCGGCCCGGACGGGCGAGGCGGCGGACCGGGACCGTACCGCCGCGCCGGCCGCGTCAGACCGGGGGCCAGGGGATGGCGGGCCACTGGCCCGAGGGCTCCGGGTGGTGGCCCGACGCGCGCAGGGCGGCGACGCGGGAGCGTACCGCCGTGATCTCGGCGGGGGTGATCAGCTCCGCCAGCCGGGTGGCCAGGGGGGCGTCGGGCGCCAGGGAGGCGTCCAGGCGGGCCAGGACCTCCAGGGCCTCCCCCGGAAGCGGTTCGCCCGCCCAGCCCCACAACAGGGTCCGCAGCTTGTCGTCCACGTTGAAGGTGACACCGTGGTCGATGGCGTACAGTCGGCCGTCCGGCGCGGGCAGCAGGTGGCCGCCCTTGCGGTCACCGTTGTTGATCACCGCGTCTAGCACGGCGAGCCGCCGCAACCGTACGTCGTCGGCGTGCACCAGCAGGGCGGTGCGGTCCTCCCCCACCTGCGCGAGGCCCACCGCCTTCCAGCCCTCCCCAGGCTCCTCGTCCTCGACGAGCGCCAGGAGGGAGACGGACGGGTCGCCCTCGACCCACAGCTGGACCATGCCCTGGCCGAACGGCCCGTCCCGCAGGACGGTCGGCGGCACCAGGCCCCACCCGGTCGCCTCGGACACCTCGTACGCCGCGACCTCGCGCTGCGCCAGCGTCCCGTCGGGGAAGTCCCACAGGGGGCGCTCCCCGGCGACGGGTTTGTAGACGCAGTCGGCTTCCTGGTCTTCGTACGCGACGGAACAGAACAACACCGCGTTGGACGCCTCGCGAACCTGGCCGCGTACCGTCAACTCGCCCTTGGCGAGCAGGTCGAGCAGCTCCACCGCCGTCAGGCTCCCCGGCGGTATCCGTTCTGGCGCGGGCATACGTGTCCTTCCGGATCGAGCGGCAGGCTGCACAGCGGGCACGGCGGCCGCCCCGCGTTGACCACGTCGAGGGCGCGCTTGGCGAATGCCCTCGCCTGCGCCCCGGTGAGCCGGACGCGCAGCATGGGCGGGCCGTTCTCCTCGTCCTGGAGGAGCCGTTCCTCGGCCTCCGCGAGGTCCTCCTCCGACTCCACGTCCAGCTCGACGAGCGCCTGCGCCTCGACGATCATGCGCTGTTCCTCGCCGTCCCAGGCCAGCGCCATCGTGCCGACCCGGAACTCCTCCTCCACCGGGGAGTCCAGGGGCGCGGTGTCGGTGACGTCGGAGGGCGCGACGGCCGGCACCGGCGCGTTGCCCCCGGTGCGCCGCACCACCTCGTCGAGCAGCTCGTCGATCCGCTCGGCGAGCGCGGCCACCTGGGTCTTCTCCAGGGCGACGCTGGTGACCCGGCCCCCTGCGGATGCCTGGAGGAAGAACGTACGGCGGCCAGGCAGCCCGACCGTGCCGGCCACGAAGCGCTCCGGTGGGTCATAGAGGAATACCTGACGGGACACGTTCCCTCTCCCTTGCTTCAGTTCGGACGGCGGCGCTGCGGCCCGTCCACCCTACTGTGCGAATCGATCACGGTGCTCCCGCGCCGCCGCCGACCTCCGCGGCCTCGCCACCGGGCTCCTCCCGGGGGATCAAACCGCCGAAGTCGCCGGTGTCGCCGAGCCGCAGAAGAGATGGCCTCAGGCGGGTGTAGCGGATCGCCGTCACGGAACAAGGATCCACATGGATCCGCTGGAACAGATCGAGATGCATTCCGAGGGCGTCGGCCACGAGCGACTTGATGATGTCGCCGTGCGAGCACATCACGTAGACCGCGTCCTCCCCGTTTTCCGCCTCCACGCGCGCGTTCCACTCGCGTACGGCCTCGACGGCGCGCGCCTGCATGGCGCGCATCGATTCGCCGCCGGGGAAGGCCACGTTGGAGGGATGCCGCTGGACGACCTCCATGAGGGGCTCGTCGGCGAGTTCGGCGAGCTTGCGCCCGGACCAGTCGCCGTAGTGGCACTCGCCGATCCGCTCGTCGGTGTGCAGCGGCAGGCCGGGGCGGGCGTCCAGCAGCGGCTGGAGGGTCTCCCGGCACCGCTGGAGCGGGCTGGTGACGGCGGCCGCGAGCGGCACCCCCGCCAGCCGGCCGGGCAGCGCCGCGGCCTGCGCGGATCCGCGCTCGTCGAGGGTGACACCGGGCGTCCAGCCGGCGAGCACGCCGGCGGTGTTGGCGGTCGAGCGTCCGTGCCGTACGAGGATCAACGTGGCCATGCCTGCCAGCCTAGGCGGCTCGACGGGTGCAAGGTGCCGGGGGCCGGGGAAGAATACGCGCCGTGATCGTGGACTGTGCCATCTACCGGGACGGGCGCCGCAGTGAGGGCCCGTCCGACTTCTCCGACGCCCTCGAAGAGGCGCGGGCCGCCAATGCGGGCGACTCGTTCCTCTGGATCGGGCTGCACGAGCCGACGGAGGAGGAGTTCGATCACGTCTCGGAGGAGTTCGGCCTGCACCCGCTGGCCGTGGAGGACGCCCTCAAGGCGCATCAGCGGCCGAAGCTGGAGGTGTACGACGACTCGCTGTTCATGGTCCTCAAGCCGGTGCTGTACGAGCCGGAGAGCGACACCGTCAGCACCGGTGAGCTGATGGTGTTCATGGGCGACTCGTTCGTGGTGACGGTCCGGCACGGCGAGGGAGCGCCCTTGTCGGCCGTACGCAAGCGGCTGGAGGCGGAGCCCGAGGTGCTCAAGCACGGGCCGACGTCCGTGCTGTACGCGATCAGTGACGCCGTCGTGGACCACTACATCGAGGTGGCGGGCGAGCTCCAGGTCGACCTGGAGGAGATGGAGACGGAGGTCTTCCAGCCGACGGGCGGCGACGCCAAGAACACGGCGTCACGGATCTACATGTTCAAGCGCCAGGTGCTGGAGTTCCGCCGGGCCACCGGTCCGCTGGCCGCGCCGATGTCCCGGCTCTCGGGCGCGGGCGTGCCGTTCGTCAGTGAGCACGCCCAGCCGTTCTTCCGGGACGTCAGCGACCATCTGACCCGTGCCACCGAGCAGGTGGAGGGGCTCGACCGGCTGCTTTCGGACATTCTGTCGGCGCACCTCGCGCAGATGGGCGTGCGGCAGAACGACGACATGCGGAAGATCTCGGCGTGGGCGGCGATGGCCGCGGTGCCCACGATGGTCGCGGGCGTCTACGGCATGAACTTCGACCACATGTGGGAGCTCCACCAGGTGTGGGGCTACCCGGCCGTGATCGTCCTGATGGCCGTGGCGGTCGTCGGCCTGTACCGGCTGTTCAAGCACCGGGGCTGGCTGTAGGCGCCGGCACGCCGTTCAGAATGCCGGGGCCGGTTCGGCGGGCCCGCCCAGCGCGTTGCGCCGCTCCGGCATCCTGAGGTCGACCATGCGCCGCCAGCCGCCGGCCCTTTCGTACGCGTACATGCCCCGGATGCCCATCGCCAGGGCCGCCCGCTTGGCGCGCGGCCACTTCAGGATGCGGCCCATGTGGTCCATGACGGCGAGGCTGACGTCACGGTAGACGGCGATCTCGGCGAGGGCGCACTCGCGCAGGGTGCGCTGGATGGTCCGGCCGTGTCCGGCGTACGCGAAACCCAGCAGCTCCTCGTGGCAGTACGCGAGGTGGTTGTCCTCGTCGTTGCAGATCATCCGGATGGCCTTGCCGACCTCGGGGTGGTCGCCGAAGTGCTTGACGAGCATGTCCATCTGATCGGCCGCGCGCTGTTCGGTGACCCTGCTGTGCGAGAGGTAGACGAGGATGTCCTCCTCCGACAGCTGCTGGTCCCGGCGCAGCTTCTCGTGGGCCAGGCCGATGCCCCGCTGCTCCAGCAGCATCGTGTAGTCGGTCTCCGGGGGGACGGAGACCGGTTCCAGGCCGCGTTTTCTGAGCAGGGCGTTGAAGATCCGGCCGTGCTTGTCCTCGTCGGCACCGTGCCGGGTGATCTTGGGGGCGAGTTCCTTCATGCTCTCGGGTACGAGGGCGGCGATGCGGGCGTTCTCCCAGCCGCCCTGGGCCTCCCCACTGGCCGCGATGGAACAGAACAGCTGATAGGAGTCGTCGTTGCCGATGATCTCCTGGAACAGGCTTCGGGCCGACAGCATCTATGGCACCTCCATCGCGTCGCGCCTACGCGCGTCTCTGCGCACTTCCGCAAAGAGCGAGTCAAATGCCGCGCGGGGGGACGTGGCAACAGCTCGGCCGTGGAAGTCCGCCGGATGGCGGAGCATCGGGGGCGCGGGGAGGGGAACGGCGGTGTCCGCGCGCCCCGGTGGCGCGCGGGGAGTAACCGGGGAGGGGCGTGGAGCGTTGTGCAGCGTGACGGCCGTGGCGGGGATGACCCCGAGCCCCCACCACGGCCGCAGGCTTGTCCTAGTCGACCAGGCCGGCCCGCTCCAGGGCCTCGGTGCCCGCCCGGAGCGCCGCGATCCGCTCGTCGAGCGTGAAGCCGGCCGGGGCGAGGGTGAGGGTCGTGACCCCGGCCGCCGCGTAGGCCTGCATCCGGTCGGCGATCCGCTCCACGGAGCCCAGCAGCGTCGTCTGGTCGATCAGCCGGTGCGGGACGGCGGCCGCCGCGCCGGTCTTGTCGCCGGAGAGGTACTTCTCCTGGATCTCGGCGGCTTCCTTCTCGTACCCCATGCGCTGGGCGAGCTGGTTGTAGAAGTTCTGCTTGCGGCTGCCCATGCCGCCGACGTACAGCGCGGTGTACGGGCGGAACATGTCGGCGAGCCCGTTGATGTCGTCGCCGACGGCCAGCGGGAGGGTCGGGCAGACGTCGAACCCGTCCATGGTCAGGCCCGCCTTCTCGCGGCCGGCACGGAGGTGCCGGAGCGCGGTGTCCTCCAGATGCTCGGCGGACGGGAAGATGAGCAGCGCGCCGTCGGCGATCTCGCCGGTCTGCTCCAGGTTCTTGGGGCCGATCGCCGCGATGTAGAGCGGAATGTGCTCGCGCTTCGGGTGGACGGTCAGCTTGATCGGCTTGCCCGGTCCGCCGGGGAGCGGGAGGGTCCAGTGCTCGCCCTCGTGCGTCAGGCGCTCGCGAGCCATGGCCTTGCGCACGATCTCGACGTACTCGCGGGTGCGCGAGAGCGGCTTGTCGAACTTCACGCCGTACCAGCCCTCGGAGACCTGCGGGCCGGAGACACCGAGACCGAGGCGGAAGCGGCCGCCGGAGAGCGAGTCGAGCGTGGCGGCCGTCATCGCCGTCATGGTGGGCTGACGGGCCGGGATCTGCATGATCGCGGAGCCGACGTCGATGTTCTCGGTCTGGGCCGCGACCCAGGCGAGGACGGTCGGGGCGTCGGAGCCGTACGCTTCGGCGGCCCAGCAGACGTCGTAGCCGAGGCGGTCCGCCTCCTGGGCGACGGCGAGGTTGTCGCCGTCCATGCCCGCGCCCCAGTAGCCGAGGTTGATGCCGAGCCGCATAGCCGGTCCCCTTACTCGTCGACTCATTTACTGATCAGTAACGATCCGCGTTCGGACTCTAGCGCGCAGGCCCGCGTCCCGTCAGGAGGGAGACGGGCTCGCATCGGTACGAGGTTGTCCACAGGCTCTCTCCGCGTGGGCCTCTGGCCAGTAATCTCGCGGCCATGGAGCAGAGGCATCTCGGCCGTACCGGCCTGCGTGTGTCCCGGATCGGCCTCGGCACCCTCACCTGGGGGCGGGACACCGACGAGCACGACGCGGCGGACCAGCTGAAGGCGTTCTGGGAGGCGGGCGGGACGCTGATCGACACGGCGGACGTGTACGGCGGCGGCGAGGCCGAGTACCTGCTCGGGCAGCTCGTGGAGCGGCTGGTTCCCCGGCGCGATCTGGTCATCGCGACGAAGGCCGGCAGCGTTCCGGACCCGGACCGCCGGTTCGACGGCTCTCGCGGGCACCTGCTGGCGGCGCTGGACGCGTCGCTGGAGCGGCTGGGGACGGACTACGTGGACCTGTGGCAGGTGCACGCCTTCGACCCGGAGACGCCACTGGAGGAGACGCTCCAGGCGCTGGACATCGCGGTCAGCAGCGGGCGGGCGCGGTATGTGGGCGTGTCGAACTTCTGCGGGTGGCAGCTGGCGAAGGCCGCGACGTGGCAGCTCGCGCCGGGCGCGGTGCGGGCGCGGCTGGCGAGCACGCAGATGGAGTACTCGCTGCTGCAGCGGGGCGTGGAGCGGGAGGTGCTGCCCGCCGCGCTGGACCTCGGCGTCGGGCTGTTGCCGTCGTCGCCGCTGGGTCGGGGGGTGCTGACGGGCAAGTACCGGCACGCGACGCCGTCCGACTCGCGGGGCGCGTCGGACCGGCTGGCGCCGTTCGTGGAGCCGTACCTGGACGACTCGGCGACCCGGATCGTGGACGCGGTGATCACGGCGGCGGACGGGCTGGCGGCCACGCCGCTCCAGGTGGCGCTGGCGTGGGTGCGGGACCGGCCGGGGGTGGTGGCGCCGGTGGTGGGCGCGCGCAACGCGCAGCAGCTCGCGGCGGCGTTGTCAGTGGAGGCCCTTAGTCTTCCTGACGAGATCCGCCGGGCGCTCGACGATGTGTCGGCGCCCGTGCACCGCTATCCCGATCAGGACTGGAGCACGCTGTGACCGCGCTTCCCCGGGGGGCAACCCCCGGCCCCTCGGCCGACGACCAGGACGCCACCGCATCCGCTGCCGCGGGCGACGCGGAGCCGGCTGGCACCCCCGCTGTCCCGGCACCGCCGGAGAACGCCGAGAACGGCGCTGCCCCGGCCCGCCCGGACGACGCGGCCGAGGCGGCGGCGGCCGAGCACGACGTGGAGGGCGACGCGGCGGAGCGGGACGCGACCGCGTCGGCGGGCGGGGTGGGTGACGCCTCCGAGGGCGGTGACGGCTCCCAGGGGAGCGGCGACTCTGATGGGGATGACGTTTCCCCCGAGGGTGACCCCTCCGGCGGCGGTGAGCTCTCAGAGGTGGGTGATGCCTCCGGGGGCGGTGACGGCTCCCAGGGGAGCGGTGCTTCCGATGGGGGTGACGTTTCCGAGGTGGAGGCGGAGCTGGCGGCGCAGCGGGAGCTGCGGGCGCGTATCGAGCAGCGCAAGGCCGAGAAGGGCGGCCCCATCGCGGCGGGCGGCAAGCTGAGCGGTCAGGCCGCCGACCTGCTGGCGGCGGTACGGGCGGTGGAGAGCGGCAAGACGTCCGGCACGGCGTACTTCGACTCCCCCGCGCCCGCGCCGCGGCGACCCGCCCCGGAGCCCGTCGCGCCCGCACGGCCGGCGGTCGCCGCTGCACCCGTCCGTCCAGGACGGTCGGCGGCGCCGGAGACGGTCGCGGCCGTGCGGGCCGTGCTGGGCGAGGGCGGCGCGCCGGAGTCGCTCGCCGGGCAGGTGGCCACCGTGCTGGGGGAGACGGCGGCGGAGGTGCTGCGCGCGGACCCCTGGCAGCTGCTGTCGGTGCCGGGGGTACGCCCGGAGCAGGCCGACGGTTTCGCGCGGGCGCTGCTCGGCGCGGAGTGCGGCCCCGGGGACGAGCGCCGCACGGTCGCGCTCATCGGGTGGCTGCTCCAGCGGGCGGCCCTCCAGGGGCATACGGCGCTCGACGCGGCGGCCGTGCGGGCGGCGCTGGCGGAGCGTTCGGTGCCCGAGCCTGACGAGGCGGTGCAGCACGCGATCGCCGAAGGCGCGGTGCTGGTCTTCCACGACGGGCCCGCCGAGGACGGGGAGGAGGAGCCGGCCGACGACGCGGAGCCCGTACCGGTCCTGCTCGGGCTCGACCGGTACGCGCTCGCGGAGGAGAGCCTCGCCGACACCCTGGCCCGGCTCGCCAGGAGCGGCCCGGACGCCCGCTGGCAGGACGCTCCCCCGACCGACCTGACCCGTGCGGTCGCCGAGCACGGGCTCGTCGCGCACACGGGCGGCGAGGCGGCGCGGGCCGAGGCGGTCGCCCTGGCCGAGGCCGCACGTGGACTGGGGCTCAGGGCTGTTGTGGCCACGTACACGGAGAACGGCCGCCGCCGGCTGGGCACGGACGTCGACGCGGTCACCGCCGCCGGGCTGCTGGCCGGGGCGGGGGGCCCCGGCAGGGACGCGGACGGGGCGCTCGCGCTGGACCTGCTGGTAGTGCTGGATGCCCCGCAGCTGGACGTCGAGACGGCGGCGATGCTGGTGGAGTCGCTGCCGGACGGGTGTCGTCTGGTACTCAGCGGCGACCCGGGCGTGCTGTGGTCGGCGGGCGCGGGGCGGGTCTTCGCGGACGTCCTGGCGGCGCGGGCGTGCCCGCAGGTCGCGTCGCGCACGCCGGACCCGGGGCCGATCGGGGAGCTGGTCTCCGGCATCGGGATCGGTGAGCTGAACCAGGTGGAAGCGCCGGGCAAGGAGGTCGTCATCGTCCCGGTGCGGGAGGCGGGTGAGGCGGTGCACCGAACGGTGCAGCTGGTCGCGGACTCGGTGCCGCGCGCGATCGGGGTGCCGGCCGAGCAGACCCAGGTGATCACGGTGGGCCATGGCGGTGCGGCGGGGACGCGCGCCCTCAACGCGGCGCTCAAGCAGCGGCTGAACCCGGGGCCGGGCCGGTTCGGCGGGTTCGACCCGGGCGACCGGGTCGCCCACGCCCCGTCGCCGGGCCGGACGGTACCGGGCACGGTGCTCTCGGCGGACGCGGAGGGGTTGCACCTGGACTGCGAGGGCGAGCGTGTCGTCGTACCGAAGGACCGTGTCGAGACGGCGCTCCGCCACGGCTGGGCGCTGACCGCGCACCAGGCGGTGGGCATGCGGTGGCCTGCGGCGGTGGTCGCCCTGCCCGGCGACGCGGCGCAGGCCCTGGACCGGGCGTGGGTCTACACCGCGTTCAGTCGTGGCGAGCGGCACCTGTCGGTGGTCCACGGCGTGGACCAGGCGCTCCCCCACGCGGTGGCGGAAGCCCTCCCCCACCCCCGCACCACCCGACTCCGCGCCCTGCTGGAGAGCCTCCTGGCCCCCCAGGAGGACTGACGGTCGCCCCGCAACCGGCCCGGGCCGGCTGGAGAACCACGGCGCGGGGCGCCCCGCCCGGCCAGCCACCCGTCTGCCGGAGGAGGTGCCCCGTGCCGGGCCGGCCACCCGGCGCGGGCGCCGGGCCCGCTGGCCCCGCTGCCCGGGCGCAGGCCACCGTCGCGGCTGGACCGCGCCTGCCAGGCCTGGTCTCGACCCGCCGCCGCACGACGGTCCGACCTGACGGCGCGCGGCCGATGACCGGCAGGGTGTCAGAGCACGCCGGAGAGGTACCCGCGTGGTCGCGACCGCGCGGGCAGGCAGCTCAGGGCGTGCGTGCCAGGGCCGGGGCGCACCGGCTCGAGTGCCCCCGGGACGGTCGCAGCGCCTTCGGTTCGTGGCCGTTTCGGGCGGGTGCCGCCGACAGGCCCCGCTTGGGCACCGGTGCGTGCACGGCGGGGGCGCAGCCGACAGTCCCGGGACGGGCCGGCCGGTCCCGGCTGGGCCGCGGCCTGCCCGGGCACGCGGCCCGCACGGCCGGGGCGCAGCCGACTGGGCCAGGACGGGCCGGCCCAGTCCCCGGCTGGGCCTCGCGGCCTGCCCGAGCCCGCGGCAGGCGAGCGGGGCGGGCCTCGCAGGTGCCCCTGACGGGCGGGGCGTCAGGCCTGGTCCGGCCAGCCGGCGCGGATGCCCCCGCCGGGCAGCCCCTGCGCGGGTGCCCCGGGGGCCACAAGGCGCGCCCAGCCGGATGGGGGTGCGGCTGGGCGCGGGGCGGGGGCGTGTCCGGAGAGGGGCTCAGGTGGTGTCCGGGCGGGCGTCCTCCGGGTCGCCGTGGATGTCGTCCTCGTCGAACACCGCGCTCACGTCGAAGCGGCAGACCACGCGGCCCGGGTCCGCCTGGTCGAACGGGGTGCTCAGCCACTCGCCCGGTTCCGGGAGCTCGTCCGCGGCCGCGACCCACAGGGTGGAGTCGCCCTCCTCCAGGCCGAACTCCTTGTGCCGCGACGCGATCTCGTCCGGTTCGAACTCGCCGAACAGCACGCCGAGCGCCGCATGCACGCTCGTGCCCACCACCGCGGCGGTCTGCACGCCGTCGTCCTCCCGGTCCAGGTCCGCGATGCGCTGCGACTGGGCCAGCAGGCGCTGTGGCTCGACCACCGCGTAGTCGCGGCGGATCAGCACGGTCAGCGCGTTCGGCTCCTCCGGGCCCTCGTACGGCGGGAGGGAGTCCTCCACGCCGGGGATCTCGAACGGCGTGACCTCGTCGTAGCGGTCGTAGAGCCGCTCGTCGTAGGCCTCGGCCGCGGTGGCGAGGGCGTTGAAGGCGGCATAGACGGCCGGGTCGTCATCACCCGTGCGGTTCTCGACCGCCTCCAGGTGACGGTCCAGTGCGGCTTTGACCGCCTCGGCGGCGGCGCGTACCTCGGCAGCGGTGGGCTGCGCAGCATCAGACATACAGCAGACGCTATCCGTACCGGGCCTCTGCTTGCACAATAGATGCGATGCCGGAATACGAATTTGTCGACGTGTACGTACCTCGCGGGGTGTCCCGCAAGGAGGCGACCCGTCTGCTGACCGACCATGCCGAGTACGGACACTGGGAGTTGGACCGACTGAGTCTCCACCGGGACGGCAGCCGCCGTGTGCGGCTGCGTCGGCGCATCATCCGTCAGGTGCGCGCCACCTGGTGAGGGTGACGAGCAGAACGGAGCGGGCCGCGCGATGGCGTGGCCCGCTCCGTCGTCTCCGTGGGGACGGGGACTACGAGGACTGCCGGGTACGGCGGTAGAGGACCGTGCCCCCGAGCAGCAGGCCCGCGCCCGCCGGGATCAGCATGCCGAGCGGGGCCGCACCGGTCAGCGCGAGCTCGTCGTCCGCCTTCGGCGGAGTGACGGTCTGCGCGCCGGGCTCGTTCGGCTCGATCGGCGAACCGGGCTCGTCCGGGCTCTCCGGCTGACCCGGCGTACCCGGCTTACCGGGCTTGCCCGGCTCGTCGGGCTCATCGGGGGTGCCGGGCTCGTCCGGGTTGCCGGGGTTACCGGGCTCGTCCGGGTTACCGGGGTTACCCGGCTCATCGGGGTTGCCGGGGTTGCCGGGCTCGTTCGGGTTACCGGGGTTGCCCGGCTCGTCCGGGTTACCGGGCTTGCCCGGGTGGCCGGGCTTGTGCGGGTGCCCGTTGGCGCACTCGTTGCCGAACGCCGGGTTCAGCCCCCCGACGACATTGACGCTGTTGCCGCACGCGTTCACCGGCACGTTCACCGGCGCCTGGACATTGTTCCCGGACGCGACGCCCGGGGAATTCGCCGCCGCCCCGTTCGCCTTGGCGCCGTTCGACTTGTTGACGCACTTGTTCCCGAACGACGGGTTGAGTGCCCCGACGACGTTCACGGTGTTGCCGCACGCGTTCACCGGCACGCTCACCGGCGCCTGAACATTGTTCCCGGACGCGACGCCCGGGGAATTCGTCGCGGCTCCGTGCGCGTCGGCGCCCGTGTGCGCCTGGGCGTATCCGCCGCCGAGGGCGAGTACGCCACCCGCGGCCGCCACGAGGGTCAGGCCCTTTCGCGTGACCTGTCGCATAGCTGGTTCCCTGCCTTCTAGGCTTCCCGAATACCTCTGGGCACAGCGCCCGGAGGCCGAATGTCCACCGGCCCCGGAGCGCATGGCACGCACTCCGGGGCCGGCCGGTCTCGGACCCCTAGGGGTCGAGGCGCAACGTCAGTCGTTGACGCAGACGTTCCCGAAGGCCGGGTTCAGCAGGCCGATGATGTTGACCGTGTTGCCACAGGCGTTGATCGGGATGTGGATGGGAACCTGAACCACATTGCCCGAAATGACACCCGGGGAGCCGACAGCGGCACCCTGCGCGCCCGCGTCGGCCATGGCCATGCCCGCGCCCGCCAGCACCAGACCCCCGGTGGCGGCCGCAACCGCGACGACCTTCTTGATCATTATTCCTCCTTGTTGGCAATGCGATCCCAGCCGCGGACCGCATCACCTGTAACGACAGGGAGGTAATCGAGCTACGACCCGGTGACGCCGTTCACCCTTTTCGGTCAGATGTGCACACGCGGGCGATTATTGGAGTGTCGTTTCACCCGACTATTCCAGCTAATCGGGCCGGGGCATCGGCTTGCGTCAGCTTGCGTCGATGAAACGGTCCAGCACACGCACGCCGAATTTCAGGCCCTCCACCGGAACGCGCTCGTCCACGCCGTGGAACATCCCGGCGAAGTCCAGCTCCGGCGGGAGCTGGAGCGGCGCGAAGCCGAAGCAGCGGATGCCGAGGTCGTCGAAGGACTTGGCGTCCGTGCCACCGGAGAGCATGTACGGCACGGCACGGGCGATCGGGTCCTCGGCCCTGAGCGCGGACTGCATGGCGTCCACCAGGTCCCCATCGAAGCTGGTCTCCAGCGCCTTGTCGGCGTGCACGTCCTCGCGGCGGACGCGCGGCCCCAGGAGCCGGTCGATGTCGGCCAAAAACTCCTCCTCGTACCCGGGCAGGAAGCGCCCGTCGACGTGGGCGGTCGCCTGCCCCGGGATGACGTTGACCTTGTACCCGGCGCCGAGCATGGTCGGGGCGGCGGAGTTGCGGAGGGTGGCGCCGACCATCTTGGCGATGCCGCCCAGCTTGGCGAGCGTGGCGTCCATGTCCTCCGGGTCCAGCGGGGTGCCGAGCGCGTCGGACAGCTCGTCCAGGAAGGACCGTACGGTCTTGGTGACCCTGACCGGCCAGGTGTGCCGGCCGAGCCGCCCCACCGCCTCGCACAGCTCGGTGATGGAGTTGTCGGTGTTGGTCATCGAGCCGTGCCCGGCCGTGCCGTCGACCGTCAGCCGCATCCAGTGCATGCCCTTCTGGGCGGTCTCGACCAGGTAGAGGCGCAGGTTCTCGTTGACGGTGAACGAGAAGCCGCCGACCTCGCCGATCGCCTCGGTGACACCCTCGAAGAGGTCGGGGTGCTTGTCCACGAGGTGCCGGGCGCCGTACGTACCACCCGCCTCCTCGTCCGCGAGGAACGCCAGCACGATGTCGCGCGGGGGCTTGCGGCCGGTGCGCAGCCGGTCCCGTACGACCGCGAGGGTCATCGCGTCCATGTCCTTCATGTCGACCGCGCCACGGCCCCAGACGCAGCCCTCGGCGATCTCGCCCGAGAAGGGGTGATGCGTCCAGTCGTCGGCGTTGGCCGGGACGACATCGGTGTGGCCGTGGATCAGGAGGGCCGGCCGGGAGGGATCCTCGCCCGCGATCCGCGCCACGGTGGAGGCGCGTCCCCTGTGGGACTCGATGATCTTGGGTTCGAGCCCCACCTCGGCGAGCTTCTCGGCGACGTATTCGGCAGCCGCCCGTTCCCCCGGGCCCGAGTGATCGCCGTAGTTGCTGGTGTCGATCCGGATCAGGTCGCGGCAGAGGTCGGTGACCTCGTCCTCGCCCCTGACGGTGGCGGTTCGCGCCGTGCTCGACTCACTCACGCTGGTTCCTCCCGCGTCGCTGCTGCTGGGTCCTCTCATCCTGCCCCCTCCGGGGGGCGTGGGCGGGGGCGTGATCGGGCACTCCCAATGTTTGCTATGGTTTTCCACGTCGGAGCGGCCGCGGGCCGCGAGACAGACACCTTGTCCGGGTGGCGGAATGGCAGACGCGCTAGCTTGAGGTGCTAGTGCCCTTTATCGGGCGTGGGGGTTCAAGTCCCCCCTCGGACACAGAGAGAAGCGCGGGTTCGGTCGGCAGACCGGACCCGCGCTTCCGCGTTCACGGCCTTCGCATAGGCTCGGCCGCACCATGAACAACAGTCTCGATCCGCTGGAGCCCAAGGCCGACAAGGACACCGTGCGGCGGCACAACCTCAGCCTCGTGCTGCGGGCCGTGCACGACGAGGGCGAGGCGACCCGGGCGGCAGTCGCGGCGCGGGTGGGGCTGACGCGGGCGGCGGTGTCGTCGCTGGTCGAGCAGTTGCTGGCGGGCGGGTTCCTCACGGAGCAGGGCAAGACGTTCAGCGGGCAGGCGGGGCGACCGGGGACGGCGCTGCGGGTGGCGCGTACGGGGCCGGCCGGGCTCGGCGTCGAGATCAACATCGATTACGTTTCGGTGTGTGTGGTCGACCTGGCCGGAACCGACCGGGTGCGGCTCACCGAGCACGTGGACAACCGGGGCGTGCCGCCCGGCGAGGTGCTGGAGCGGGCCGCGCGGATCGCGGCGCGGACGCTTCGGTCGGCTGCCGAGCAGGAGCTCCGTCCGGCGGGCGCGCGGCTCGCGCTGCCCGGGCTGGTGTCCGGCGGCACGGTGCGCCAGGCGCCGAACCTGGGCTGGAACCGGGTGGCGGCGGAAGGGCTGTTCGGTCAGGCGCTGAGCCGGTTGCTGCCCGGGGGGCGGCCCCTGCCGGTCGGCTCGGACAACGAGGCCAACGCGGCCGCCCTGGCCGAGCTGTGGTTCGGCGGTCCGGAGCGCGTACGCAGCTTCCTGTACCTGACGGGCGAGATCGGGGTGGGCGGCGCGATCGTCGTCGACGGTGAGCTGTTGCGCGGGGCGCACGGGTTCGCCGGGGAGATCGGGCACGTGGTGGCGGACGCGGACGGGCCGCAGTGCCGGTGCGGTTCGCGGGGGTGCCTGGAGCAGTACGCCGGTCAGGCCGCGCTGCTGCGGGGCGCGGGCCTCGACGAGGCGGCGGGGATGCCGGGGGTCGCGGAGCTGGAACGGCGCGCCCTCGCGGGTGACACCCGGACGGTGGCGGCCCTGGAGCGGGCCGGACGGATGCTGGGGCTGGTGGTGTCCGGGGCGGTGAACCTGCTGGACCCGGACGCGGTGGTGCTGGGCGGGATCTACCGGCCGCTGATGCCGTGGCTGGGCCCGGCGGCGGACCGGGAGCTGACCCTTCGGGTCGTGTCGGGGCTGTGGCCGGCGCGGAGCGGGCGGCTGCGGGGCTCGTCGTCGTCGGGCGACGCGGCGCGGGGGGCGGCGGCGCGGGTGGTCCGGGACGTGATCGCCGACCCGGCGGCATACACGGCACGCGCCGCGCGGTGACCATGCCGGGGGCTGGGCCCCGGTGCCTCGGGCCCGTGGCGGCGCACCGCACGGGGCGGAAGCGCCGTACGGCGCGGGCCGGGTCGGTGCGGCCGGTGGGCCAGGTCGGGGCGGAAGCGCCGTACGGCGCGGGCCGGGTCGGCTGCGGCCCGTGGGGCGCGGGCCGGGTCGGTGCGGCCGGTGGGCCAGGTCGGGGCCCCTCCGGGCTCACCTCCTCGCGGTCGGCGGGGTGCCCACCCGGTCTCGTCGCCGTTTCTCGCCGCCGATCCGCTGCGGGGGCGACCCTGCACGGCTCCTCCTCGCCGTGGTCGGAGCCAGCGGGCCCGATCTCGTGTGCACGCTCCCCGGCCAAGCCTCCCTCGCCCCACCGGGCCGCAGTGGGCGTACGACCGGGGCGGGGCCGTGCAGGGTCGCCCCCGCAGAGGATGGGGGTCCCCCTGCTCGAGCGAAGCCGAGAGCTTGGGGGAGGCGTCGGAAGGGCTCCCCTTCCGGCGTACCCAAGGCCGCCGGCCTCGAGGAGTTGAGCCCGGAGGGGCCCCGCCCCCCACCCACCGGGGGTGGCCGCCACCGGGGCGGCGCGGGTCAGCGGGTGGCGAGGAGGTGGTCCAGGGCCAGTTGGTCGAGGCGTTCGAAGGACATGGAGCGTTCGGCCGCGGCGGTGACGTCGAAGGTCTCGTACGCCGTGGGGTCGGCCAGCAGGGCGGACAGGCCGTCTTCGGCGGTGGGGCGGGCCAGGTCGGGGAGGCGGGAGGCCGTCAGGGCGGCCTGGACCTCGGGGTCGGCGCGGAAGGCGGCGGCGCGCTCCTTGAGGACCAGGTAGTTGCGCATGCAGTTCTTCGCGGACTCCCACACGCCGTCGGAGCCGTCGGTGCGGACCGGCTTGAAGTCGAAGTGGCGCGGGCCGTCGTAGCCGGCGCTCTCCAGGAGGTCGACCAGCCAGAACGCCTGGCGGAGGTCGCCCGCGCCGAAGCGGAGGTCCTGGTCGTACTTGATGCCGGACTGGCCGTTGAGGTCGATGTGGAAGAGCTTGCCCGCCCACAGGGCCTGGGCGATGCCGTGCGGGAAGTTGAGGCCGGCCATCTGCTCGTGGCCGACCTCGGGGTTGACGCCGACGAGTCCGGGGCGTTCCAGGCGCTCGATGAAGGCGAGGGCGTGGCCGATGGTGGGGAGGAGGATGTCGCCGCGCGGCTCGTTGGGCTTGGGCTCGATGGCGAAGCGGAGGTCGTAGTTCTGGCTCGTGACGTACTCGCCCAGGAGGTCGAAGGCTTCCTTCATGCGGTCGAGGGCGGCCCGTACGTCCTTGGCGGCGCCCGACTCCGCGCCCTCGCGGCCGCCCCAGGCCACGTACACCTTCGCGCCGAGCTCGACGGCCAGGTCGATGTTGCGGATTGTCTTGCGCAGCGCGAAGCGCCGGACGTCGCGGTCGTTGGCGGTGAAGGCGCCGTCCTTGAAGACCGGGTGCGTGAAGAGGTTGGTGGTGGCCATCGGCACCTGCATGCCGGTGCGGTCCAGGGCGTCACGGAACCGCTTGACGAGCGCCTCGCGCTCCGCTTCGGAGGACCCGAAGGGGATCAGGTCGTCGTCGTGGAAGGTCACGCCGTACGCGCCGAGGGCGGCCAGGCGCTCGACCGATTCGACGGGGTCCAGGGCGGGGCGGGTCGCGGTGCCGAAGGGGTCGACACCCTGCCAGCCCACGGTCCACAGCCCGAACGTGAACCGGTCCTCGGGGGTGGGGATGAAGCGTTCCGACATGTTCCGGCCTCCAGGTCTATTTGTTTGCTCACATTACTAATACGCTACGGACGGTCCGTCGCCAAGAGAGCGGAAGAGGTAACCGATGCTGTCGTCCCCGGTCGTCATCGGCGTGGACAGTTCCACCCAGTCCACCAAGGCGGTCGTCGTGGACGCCGCCTCCGGGCGGGTCCTGGCCATGGGCCGGGCCGCCCACACGGTCAGCGGCGGGGCCGGGGCGCGCGAGAGCGACCCGGAGCAGTGGTGGCGGGCGCTCACCGAAGCCGTCGCCGAGGCGCTCGTGGGCTTCGACGCCCGTACGGTCACCGGCGTCGCCGTCGCCGGCCAGCAGCACGGCCTGGTCGTCCTGGACGCCGCCGGCCGCCCGCTGCGCCCCGCCCTGCTGTGGAACGACACCCGCTCCGCGCCCCAGGCCGCCGCCCTCACCGCCGAGCTGGGCGCCGACGGCTGGCTGGCCCGCACCGGTTCCGTACCCGTGGCGTCGATGACGGCCACCAAGTGGCAGTGGCTGCGCGAGCACGAGCCGCGTACCGCCGAGGCGGCCACCGCGGTGCGCCTCCCGCACGACTTCCTCACCGAGCGCCTGAGCGGGACGGCCGCGACCGACCCGGGCGACGCGTCGGGCACCTGCTGGTACAACACCGCGACGGGCGCGTACGACCCCGAACTGCTCGACCTCCTCGGCCTGGACCCGGCCCTCCTCCCGCCCGTCGCCCCGACCGGCGCCACCCGTACCGGCTCGCTGACCGCCACGGCGGCGAAGGAGCTGGGCCTGCCGGAAGGCATCGCCGTCGCCGCGGGCACAGGGGACAACATGGCCGCCGCCGTGGGACTCGGGCTGGGCGGCCGGGGCCTGCTGGACCACCCGGTGGTCTCCCTGGGCACCTCGGGCACCGTGTTCGCCGCCACCCGCACCCGGCCCGCCACGGCGGCGCTCGCCGGCTTCGCGGCCACCGACGGCACGTACCTGCCCCTCGGCTGCACCCTGAACTGCACGCTCGCCGTGGACAAGGTGGCCGCGCTGCTGGGCCTGGACCGCGAGGACGCCGCGCCCGGCGGCGAGGCCGTCCTCCTGCCGTACCTCGACGGCGAGCGCACCCCCGACCTGCCGGGCGCCTCCGGTCTGCTCACCGGGCTCCGGCACGCCACCACGCGGCAGCAGCTCCTCGGGGCCGCCTACGAGGGTGCCGCGTTCACCGTTCTGCGGGCCCTGGAGGCGCTGCCCGGCGCCGACCCGACGGCACCTCTCCGGCTGATCGGCGGCGGCGCCCGGGGGCGCACGTGGGTCGAGACCGTACGCCGCCTGTCCGGGCGGCCCGTCGTGCTGCCCAGTACCGCCGAACTCGTCGCCCTCGGCGCCGCCGCCCTGGCCGCGGGCGCCGCGACCGGCGAGGACCCGGTGGGCGTCGCGGCCACCTGGGACAGCGGCGAGGATGAGACGCTGCCTCCCGTCGAACGGGACCGGGCCACCTGGGACCGGATCGCCGCCGCCCTGCCCGCCCTCAGCTCCCTGGGAACCCGATGAAGTTCACCGACGGCTTCTGGCTCATGCGTGACGGCGTCCATGCCTCGTACGCCACCGAGGTACGCGATCTGCACGTCAGCGACGACCACGTCACCGCGTACGCGGCGGTCAGGCACGTGGAGCACCGCGGCCACACCCTCAACTCGCCGCTGATCACGGTGGAGTGCTTCTCCCCCGCCGAGGGCGTCATCGGGGTCCGCACCACCCACCACGCCGGGAAGGCGCACCGTGGCCCGGACTTCGCCCTCCGGAGCGGCCTCCACGCGGCGAAGACCCGGCGCGACGGCTCGGTCACCGAACTGACGAGCGGGCCGCTGACCGTCCGACTGGACCGGGAGGGGCCCTGGGGGCTGACGTTCCTGGACGCGGACGGGCGGCGGCTGACCGGCGTCGAGGCCAAGGGGACGGCGTTCGCCACGACGGCGGACGGCGCGCACCACATGGTGGCGCAGCTCTCGCTGGGCGTCGGCGAGTACGTGTACGGGCTGGGCGAGCGGTTCACGCCGTACGTGAAGAACGGGCAGAGCGTCGACATCTGGCAGGCGGACGGCGGCACCAGCAGCGAGCAGGCGTACAAGAACGTCCCCTTCCACCTCTCCTCGCGCGGCTACGGCGTCTTCGTCAACCACCCGGGCAAGGTGTCGTACGAGATCGGCTCGGAGTCGGTCGGACAGGTGCAGTTCAGCGTCGAGGACCAGTTGCTGGAGTACTACGTCGTGGCCGGGCCGACGCCCAAGGAGGTCCTCGCCCGCTACACGGCGCTGACCGGGCGGCCCGCGCTGCCGCCGGCCTGGTCCTTCGGGCTGTGGCTGACGACGTCGTTCTGCACGCCGTACGACGAGGAGACGGTGACCGCGTTCGTCGACGGCATGGCGGAGCGGAACATCCCGCTGTCGGTGTTCCACTTCGACTGCTTCTGGATGCGCGAGTACCAGTGGTCGGACTTCCGGTGGGATCCGGATACCTTTCCGGATCCGGAGGGAATGCTGGCGCGCCTCAAGGAGCGGGGTCTGCGGATCAGCATGTGGATCAACCCGTACATCGCGCAGAAGTCGGCGCTGTTCGAGGAGGGGGCGCGCCACGGCTATCTGGTGCGCAGGCCCAACGGCGACATCTGGCAGTGGGACCTGTGGCAGGCCGGGATGGCGCTGGTCGACTTCACGAACCCCGATGCCTGTGCCTGGTTCCGGTCGAAGCTGAAGACGCTGCTCGACCAGGGCGTGGACTGTTTCAAGACGGACTTCGGCGAGCGCGTCCCGACGGATGTGGTGTGGCACGACGGCTCCGACCCGGAGCGGATGCACAACTATTACGCGCAGATGTACAACGCGTGCGTCTTCGAGCTGCTGGAGGAGGAGCGGGGCGCCGGGGAGGCGGTGCTGTTCGCGCGGTCGGCGACGGCGGGCGGGCAGCAGTTCCCGGTGCACTGGGGCGGGGACTGTTTCGCCTCGTTCGAGGCCATGGCGGAGTCGCTGCGCGGCGGACTGTCGCTGTCCTTGTCCGGGTTCGGCTTCTGGAGCCATGACATCGGGGGCTTCGAGGGGACGCCCGACCCGGAGGTGTTCAAGCGGTGGCTGGCCTTCGGGCTCCTGTCGTCGCACAGCAGGCTGCACGGCAACATGTCGTACCGGGTGCCATGGGAGTTCGGCGACGAGGCGGTGGAGGTGGCGCGCCAGTTCACCGAGCTGAAGCACCGCCTGATGCCGTACCTGTACGGGGCGGCCGTCGAGGCGCACCGGAGCGGGACGCCGCTGATGCGGCCCATGCTGCTGGAGTTCCCGGACGACCCGGCGTGCCGGACGCTGGACCGGCAGTACATGCTCGGCCCGGACGTACTGGTGGCCCCGGTGTTCACGGCGGAGGGGAAGGTGGAGTTCTACGTGCCGGAGGGCGTGTGGACCCACCTGCTGACGGGCGAGACGGTGACCGGGCCGGGCTGGCGGCGCGAGCGCCACGGGTTCGACAGCCTGCCGCTGTACGTACGGCCGGGCGCCGTGCTGCCGCTCGGCGCGGACGATCAGCGGCCGGACGGCGACTGGCTGGAGGGCCTGACACTGCTGGTCACGCCGGGGCGGGGCCACGGGCCGGTGACGGTGCCGGATCACGGCGGGGCGCCGGCGGCGACGTACACGGTCGTACGGGAGGGGTCGGCGCTGCGGGTGTCGGCGAGCGGGACGGACCGGCCGTTCCGGGTGCGGGTGGTCGGCGTCGGGTCCGCCCGGGGCACCGGCGAGGTGACCGTACCGCTTACCGTGGGGCGGTGAGACGCAGAACCAAGGCCCCGGCGGCCCCGTTGCCGCAACGCGCCGGAATCGACCCGGTGCGGCTGCGGCTGCCCGCCGACCCGGACGGGGCGTGGGGATCCGTCCGGGACCATCTGCTGGGGCGGTACGCGGCGGCCATCGGCGCCGAGCGGGTGGACGCGATGCTGGCGGAGGGGCGGTTCGTCGGGGCGGACGGGCGGCCGGTCGGCGCGGCGGAGCCGTACACGCCGGGGCGGTACGTGTGGTTCCACCGGGACTTTCCGGCCGAGGAGCGGGTGCCGTTCGAGGTGGGGATCGTCCACCGGGACGAGCGGATCGTGGTCGCCGACAAGCCGCACTTCCTGGCGACGACGCCGCGCGGGCGGCACGTCACGGAGACGGCGCTGGCGCGGCTGCGGCGCGACCTGGGGCTGCCGGAGTTGCAGCCGGCGCACCGGCTGGACCGGCTGACGGCGGGGCTCGCGCTGTTCGTCGTACGGGCGGAGGACCGGGGTGCGTACCAGACGCTGTTCCGGGACCGGCGGGTGCGCAAGGAGTACGAGGCGGTGGCCGCGTACGACTCCTCGCTGGATCTGCCCGTGACCGTACGCAGCCGGATCGTGAAGGAGCGGGGGGTGCTGGCGGCGCGTGAGGAGCCGGGCGAGCCGAACAGCGAGAGCCGTATCGAGCTGCTGGAGCACCGGGGCGGGCTCGGCCGGTACCGGCTGGTGCCGGCGACCGGCCAGACCCACCAGCTCCGGGTCCACATGGCCCGCCTGGGCGTGCCGATCCTGCACGACCCGCTGTATCCGGTCGTACGGGAGGACGGGCCGGAGGACTACACGCGTCCGCTCCAACTGCTGGCGCGGACGCTGGAGTTCTCCGACCCGGTCGACGGCACGCCCCGGCGGTTCGTGAGCCGGCTGACGCTCAGTGGCCTCGGTTGATCCAGTCCTCCAGGTGCGGGGCCTCGGCGCCGATCGTGGTGCTGTCGCCGTGTCCCGTACGGACGATGGTGTCCGGCGGCAGGGTGAGCAGCCGGTCGCGGATCGAGTCGATGATCGTGGGGAAGTGGGAGAAGGACCGGCCGGTGGCACCCGGGCCGCCGGCGAAGAGGGTGTCGCCGGTGAAGACGGTGCCCAGGTCGGGTGCGTACAGGCAGACCGCGCCGGGCGCGTGGCCCGGGGTGTGCAGGACGGTGAGGTCGGTGCCCGCGATGGTGAGGACCTGCCCGTCGGCGAGCTCACCGTCCGGATGGTTGTCGGGGTGGGTCTGCTTCCACAGCGGCAGGTCGTCGGGGTGGAGCAGGATGCGGGCGCCGGTGGCGGCGGCGAGGGCGGGTGCGGCGTCGATGTGGTCGTTGTGGGCGTGCGTGCAGACGATGGCCCGCAGCGTACGGCCGTCGAGGGCGACGAGGATGGCCTCGGCGTCGTGCGCGGCGTCGATGACGACCGCTTCCGCGCCGTCCCCGACGATCCACACGTTGTTGTCGACGTCCCAGGTGCCGCCGTCCAGCGAGAACGTGCCGGAGGTGACGAGGTGCTCGATGCGCGCGGTCATCAGAAGACCACCACCGAACGCAGGACGTCACCCTCGTGCATCCGGGCGAACGCCTTCTCGACGTCGCCGAGGCCGATCGTCTCGGTGACGAAGGCCCCGAGGTCGATGCGGCCCTGCTGGTGCAGGTCGACGAGCATGGGGAAGTCGCGGGACGGCAGGCAGTCGCCGTACCAGGACGACTTGAGCGCTCCGCCGCGCCCGAAGACGTCGAGCAGCGGGAGCTCCAGCGTCATCTCGGGGGTCGGTACGCCGACGAGGACGACCGTGCCGGCGAGGTCGCGGGCGTAGAACGCCTGCCGGTACGTCTCGGGGCGGCCGACCGCCTCGATGACGACGTCGGCGCCGAACCCGTCGGTGAGGTCCCGGATCGCCTCGACGGGGTCGGTGGTACGGGAGTTGACGGTGTGGGTGGCGCCCATCGACCGGGCGGTGGCCAGCTTCCGGTCGTCGATGTCGACGGCGATGATGCGCGCGGCGCCCGCGAGGCGGGAGCCCACGATCGCCGCGTCGCCGACGCCGCCGCAGCCGATGACGGCGACCGAGTCGCCGCGGCCGACCTGGCCGGTATTGATCGCCGCGCCGATGCCGGCCATCACGCCGCAGCCGAGCAGACCGGCGACGGCGGGAGCCACGGACGGGTCGACCTTGGTGCACTGGCCGGCGGCGACCAGCGTCTTCTCGGCGAACGCCCCGATGCCGAGCGCGGGCGAGAGTTCGGTGCCGTCGAGGAGGGTCATCTTCTGGCGGGCGTTGTGCGTGTCGAAGCAGTACCAGGCTTTTCCGCGCCGGCACGCCCGGCATTTCCCGCACACGGCGCGCCAGTTGAGGATCACGAAGTCGCCGGGCGTGACGTCGGTGACGCCCTCGCCGACGGACTCGACGACGCCCGCGGCCTCGTGGCCGAGGAGGAACGGGAAGTCGTCGTTGATGCCTCCCTGTTTGTAGTGCAGGTCCGTGTGGCACACCCCGCACGCCTGGATCCGCACGACGGCTTCACCGGGGCCGGGGTCCGGGACCACGATCGTCTCCACCCGCACGGGCTCGTTCCTCCCGGGGGCAACGACCCCTCTGACCTGCTGCGCCATCGCGGCTTCCCTTCCTCGTGCTGGTGTCCAGGACCACTATCGCCGTCGCGGCGACACAACGGGGGCATATTCCAGCCGGATGGGGTGACTACTGGGGTACGAGGTCCGCCGGTTCGGCGGCCGCGTGTGCCGGTATGCGGAGAGCCCCCGCCGGACGGGTGTCCGGCAGGGGCTCGTCCCACGTACGCGCGGGGGCGTCAGTCCTGCGGCTGCGAGGCCGCCAGCGCGCCCACCCGCTTGCGGACGGCGAACCAGCCGCCGACGAGCAGGGCCGCGATCAGGGGCAGGCAGTTGACCGTGGTCCGGCCGACGCCGCCGCCCCACCACATCAGGAACAGGACCGAGGCGAGGAAGACCAGCGTCACGATCTGCGTGTACGGGGCCCAGGGCAGCCGGTAGGAGGGCCGGGTGACCCTGCCGTCCTTGGAGCGCGACCAGAACAGCAGCGAGCAGAGCATGATCATGCCCCAGGTGCCGAGGATGCCGATGGAGGCGAGGTTCAGCACGATCTCGAAGGCCTCGCCGGGCATGACGTAGTTCAGGCCGACGCCCAGCACGCCGAAGGCGGCGGTGAGGAGGATGCCGCCGTAGGGGACCTGGCCCTTGTTCATACGGGCGGTGAACTTGGGCGCGGAGCCTGCCATCGCCATCGAGCGCAGGATGCGGCCGGTGGAGTACAGGCCGGAGTTCAGGCTGGACAGGGCGGCGGTGAGGACGACCAGGTTCATGATGTCGGACGTGCCCGGGATGCCGAGCTTGTCGAAGACGGTGACGAAGGGGCTCTGGTCGCCGGAGAACGAGGTGTACGGCAGCAGCAGCGAGAGCAGGACGACCGAACCGACGTAGAACAGACCCACGCGCCACATGATCGAGTTGATCGCCTTCGGCATGATCTTCTCGGGGTTCTTGGTCTCACCGGCGGCGACGCCGACCAGTTCGACGGAGGCGTACGCGAAGACGACGCCCTGGACGACCATCAGCATGGGGAGCATGCCGAGCGGGAACATGCCGCCGTTGTCGGTGACGGTGGTGAGGCCCGGGGTGTGGCCGCCGACCTCGTGCTGGGTGGCGACGAGGAAGATACCGACGCACATGAAGATCACGAGCGCGGCGACCTTGATGATCGCGAACCAGAACTCCATCTCACCGAAGTACTTCACCGAGATCAGGTTCGCGGTGAGGACGACGGCGAGGGCGATCAGGGCGAGGACCCACTGCGGGATGTCGCTGAACATGGCCCAGAAGTGGGCGTACGTCGCGGCCGCCGTGATGTCGGCGACGGCGGTGGTCGACCAGTTGAGGAAGTAGAGCCAGCCGGCCGTGTAGGCGCCCTTCTCGCCCATGAACTCACGGGCGTAGGAGACGAAGGCGCCGGAGGACGGGCGGTAGAGCACCAGCTCACCGAGGGCCCGGACGACGAAGAAGGCGAAGACACCGCAGACGGCGTACGCGATCGCGAGGGAGGGGCCCGCACCCGCCAGCCGGCCACCGGCACCGAGGAAGAGGCCGGTGCCGATCGCGCCGCCGATGGCGATCATGTTGACGTGGCGGGACTTGAGGTCCTTGCTGTAACCGGCGTCACCGGCGTCGATGTGGGGGGCGCCCGTCGCCGCCGGGGAACCCGGGCTCAGGGTGTCGGCCGCAGGCATGGTGCGGTCACTCATCTGGAAGTCGCCTTTGTGAGGGGTTGTGCGGTTTCAGCCCGTACGCCGGTGATGAAGGTGGTCACCGTGGCAGAAGGCCAGGGCACATAGTCCCGGCTACGCTGCCGTTTTGGCTGTGGCCTATGTCACGTACGGGCTGATCTGAGATGTTTTTGAGGTTACCGGCTGGTTAATCAGCATTGAGCAGCTTAAGGGGTGGCGCTACGGCGCGAGGACGTCCAGCTCGCGCAGAGCCCCCGTCGCGATCTCCCGGGTGAGTTCCTCGGCCCGGACCGCGTCCCGTGCCCGTACGGCTTCGGCGACCTGGACGTGGAGGGTGACGGCGGCCGGGTCGGGGTCCTCGAACATCACATGGTGGTGGGTGCGGCCGGTGAGGACCTCCGCGACGACGTCTCCGAGGCGGGCGAACATCTCGTTGCCGGAGGCGTTGAGGACGACGCGGTGGAAGGCGATGTCGTGGACGAGGTACGCCTCCAGCTGCCTGCCGCGCGAGGTGGCGACCATGCCGAGGGCCTGCTCGGTGAGCTCCCGGCACTGCTCGGGTGTGGCGTGGGTGGCGGCGAGGCCGGCGGCGACCGGTTCGACGGCCGAACGCAGCACGGTCAGCGAGCGGAGCTGGCGGGGGCGGTCGGTGCCGGCCAGCCGCCAGCGGATGACGCGCGGGTCGTAGACGTTCCACTGCTCGGTGGCGCGCACGGTCACGCCGACGCGGCGGCGCGACTCCACCAGGCGCATCGACTCCAGGACGCGGACGACCTCGCGGACGACGGTGCGTGACACCTCGAAGCGCTGGGCGAGCTCGTCGGTGCGCAGCACGCTGCCCGGCGGGTACTCCCCCGCGGTGATGGCAAGGCCCAGGGTGTCCAGCACATGCGTATGGAGTCCCTGGGCCTGCGTCGTCATGTGCATAGCGTAACCGCCACTGAAAAGTATGACTTTTATGTCACAGCTCTTGAATACGTCGTACCTCATGGGCTTCAGTGTGCGGCGACGGAGTCGATGTCGCGGAAGACAGCGAGGCACCACCCATGCAGCAACCCCCAGTCGTCGTCGTGATGGGCGTGGCGGGCACCGGCAAGACCACCATCGGTCCGCTGGTCGCCGAGCGCCTCGGCGTTCCCTACGCCGAGGGTGACGACTTCCACCCCGAGGCGAACATCGCCAAGATGTCGGCCGGCGTCCCGCTGGACGACGACGACCGTTGGCCCTGGCTCGACGCCATCGGGCAGTGGGCCGACGGTCGGGCGGGCCTCGGCGGTGTGGTGAGCAGCTCGGCGCTCAAGCGCGCCTACCGCGACCGGCTGCGGGCGGCCGCGCCCGGCGTCGTCTTCCTGCACCTGACCGGCGACCGGACGCTGATCGAGGAGCGGATGGCCGCGCGCACGGGGCACTTCATGCCCACCGCGCTGCTGGACTCGCAGTTCGCGACCCTCCAGCCGCTCGCGGACGACGAGGCCGGTGTGGCCGTCGACGTCTCCGGCTCTCCCGAGGACATCACCGACCGGGCCGTCGCCGCACTGCGCCGGCTCGCTTCCTGACCCCCACCCGACCCCGAGGACTCCCCCTGTGACCAGTCTCAACGTCGAGATGCTGGCAGCGGACGCCACCGAGCCGATCACCTCGGCCGGCAACGCCCAGCTGGGCATCGCCGTCCTGGCGGGCATCGCCGTCATCGTCCTGCTCATCACCAGGTTCAAGCTCCATGCCTTCCTGGCCCTGACCATAGGCTCGCTCGGGCTCGGCGCCTTCGCCGGCGCCCCGCTCGACGCGACCATCACGTCGTTCACCAAGGGCCTCGGCTCGACCGTCTCGGGCGTCGGCGTGCTCATCGCCCTCGGCGCGATCCTCGGCAAGCTGCTCGCCGACTCGGGCGGCGCGGACCAGATCGTCGACACGATCCTGGCGAAGGCGGGCGGGCGCGCCATGCCGTGGGCGATGGTGCTGATCGCCTCGGTCATCGGGCTTCCGCTGTTCTTCGAGGTCGGCATCGTGCTGCTGATCCCGGTGGTGCTGCTGGTCGCCAAGCGCGGCAACTACTCGCTGATGCGGATCGGTGTGCCGGCGCTGGCCGGTCTGTCCGTGATGCACGGCCTGATCCCGCCGCACCCCGGCCCGCTCGTCGCCATCGACGCGGTCGGAGCGAACCTGGGCGTGACGCTGGCGCTGGGCATCCTGGTGGCCATCCCGACGGTGATCATCGCCGGCCCGCTGTTCTCGCGGTACGCGGCGCGGTGGGTGGACGTCCCGGCGCCCGAGCGGATGATCCCCCAGCGGACGTCGGACGACCTGGAGCGGCGGCCGGGCTTCGGCGCCACCGTGGCGACCGTGCTGCTGCCCGTGGTGCTGATGCTGGTCAAGGCGCTGGTGGACATCGTCGTCGACGACCCGGAGAACCACGTCCAGCGGGTCACCGACGTCATCGGCTCGCCGCTGATCGCGCTGCTCGCGGCGGTCCTCGTGGGCATCTTCACGCTGGGCCGGGCGGCCGGCTTCACCAAGGAGCGGATCTCCTCGACCGTCGAGACGTCGCTCGCCCCGATCGCGGGCGTGCTGCTGATCGTCGGCGCCGGCGGCGGTTTCAAGCAGACCCTGATCGACGTGGGCGTGGGCCAGATGATCCTGGACTTCTCCGAGGACTGGTCGATCCCCGCGCTGCTGCTGGCCTGGCTGATCGCGGTGGCGATCCGGCTGGCGACCGGCTCGGCGACCGTCGCCACCATCTCGGCGGCCGGACTGGTCGCGCCGCTGGCGGCCGACATGTCGACCTCGCACGCGGCGCTGCTGGTGCTGGCGATCGGCGCGGGTTCGCTCTTCTTCAGCCATGTCAACGACGCCGGGTTCTGGCTGGTGAAGGAGTACTTCGGTATGAACGTCGGCCAGACGATCAAAACCTGGTCGGTGATGGAGACAATCATCTCGGTCGTCGGGATCGTGTTCGTGCTGCTGCTGTCCCTGGTGCTGTAGGACGGCCCGCGCTACGAGGTGTCCGGCATGACGGGCGTCCAACTCGCCCCGGACGATGGCCCGGTGCCGGAAAACGGCGCCTGAGGTCCAGTCCCGGAACGGCCGCTCAGGATCCGGTCCCGAAACCGGCGCCTAGGAGCCGGTCGCCTTCGCTGCCGCACGGCCCGCCGCGCGGCCGGAGAAGAGGCAGCCGCCGAGGAAGGTGCCCTCCAGGGAGCGGTAGCCGTGGACGCCGCCGCCACCGAAACCGGCGGCCTCGCCCGCCGCGTACACGCCGGGCAGGGGGGTGCCGTCGGCGGTCAGGACGCGGGAGGAGAGGTCGGTTTCGAGGCCGCCGAGCGACTTGCGGGTGAGGATGTTCAGGCGTACGGCGATCAGCGGACCGGCCTTGGGGTCGAGGATGCGGTGCGGGGTGACCGTACGGATCAGCTTGTCGCCGAGGTATTTGCGGGCGCCGTGGATCGCCGTGACCTGGAGGTCCTTGGTGAAGGGGTTGGCGATCTCCCGGTCGCGGGCGGTGATTTCGCGGCGCAACGCGGCCTCGTCGATGAGCGCTTCCTTGGTGAGCGCGTTCATGCCGCGCACCAGCGCCGGCAGGTCCCTCTCGATGACGAAGTCGGCGCCGTGGTCCATGAACGCCTTGACCGGGCCGGGGACGTCGGCGCGGGCGCGGTCGAGGACGCCGCGGACCGACTTGCCGGTGAGGTCGGGGTTCTGTTCGGAGCCGGAGAGGGTGAACTCCTTGCCGATGATGCGCTGGTTGAGGACGAACCAGGTGTAGCCGTGCCCGGACTTCATGATGTGTTCGAGGGTGCCGAGGGTGTCGAAGCCGGGGAAGAGCGGGACGGGGAGCCGGCGGCCGCGCGCGTCGAGCCAGAGGGAGGACGGGCCGGGCAGGATGCGGATGCCGTGCCGGGCCCAGATGGGGTTCCAGTTCTCGATGCCCTCGGTGTAGTGCCACATCCGGTCGCGGTTGATGTGGTGGGCGCCGGCCGCCTCGGCGATGCCGAGCATCAGGCCGTCGACGTGGGCGGGCACGCCGGAGAGCAGCTTCTCGGGCGGGGTGCCGAGCCGGTCGGGCCACTGGGCGCGTACGAGGTCGTGGTTGCCGCCGATGCCGCCTGAGGTGACGATCACGGCCTGCGCCCGGTACTCGAACGCCCCGGTGACCTGCCGGCTGCTGGCCGTGCCGCGCTCGGCGTCCGACGGCTCCAGGATCTCGCCGCTGACGGTGTCGACGGCGCCCGCGGTGCGGCCGAGGCCGGTGACGCGGTGCCGGAACCGCGGGCGTACGAGGCCCCTGGCGACGCCTGCGCGCACGCGCCGCTCGAAGGGGGCGACCAGGCCGGGGCCGGTGCCCCAGGTGATGTGGAACCGCGGCACCGAGTTGCCGTGCCCGGTGGCGTCGTAGCCGCCGCGCTCGGCCCACCCGACGACCGGGAAGAAGCGGACGCCCTGCCGGTGCAGCCAGGCCCGCTTCTCGCCGGCCGCGAAGTCGACGTACGCCTCGGCCCATTGGCGCGGCCAGTGGTCCTCGGGGCGGTCGAAGCCGGCCGTGCCGTGCCAGTCCTGGAGGGCGAGGGCGTGGCTGTCGCGGATGCGCATGCGGCGCTGCTCGGGCGAGTCGACGAAGAACAGGCCGCCGAAGGACCAGTGCGCCTGGCCGCCGATGGACTGCTCGGGCTCCTGGTCGAGGAGGATGACGCTGCGCCCCGCGTCGACCAGTTCGGCGGTGGCGACCAGGCCGGCGAGGCCCGCCCCGATCACGATCACATCAGCGTCGTACGCCATGGGTCCTCATCCTTGTCGGCCGGGTGTTCCGATCTTCCGTACGCGGCAGTAACTCGTCAACCGTCGTGCGGTGGTTTCATGGCGGCATGACCCCTGCTGACGAGATCCTGGACGTCGTCGACGAGCACGACGAGGTGGTGGGGCGGCTGCCGCGCGGCGAGGTGTACGCGCGGGGCCTGCGCCACCGCTGTGTGTTCGTCCTCGCGCGGGACGCCGAGGACCGGGTGTTCGTCCACCGCCGCACGGCGACGAAGCTGGTCTTCCCGTCCCTGTACGACATGTTCGTGGGCGGTGTCGTCGGCGCGGGCGAGAGCTACGACGCGGCGGCGCTGCGGGAGGCGGAGGAGGAGCTGGGCGTACACGGGCTGCCGCGGCCCACGCCGCTGCTGAAGTTCCTGTACGAGGACGGCGGCGGGCGCGGGTCGTGGTGGTCGGCCGTGTACGAGGTGCGGTGCACCCTGCCGGTGGACCCGCAGGTGGAGGAGGTCGCCTGGCACGGGTTCGTGACCGAGCGGGAGCTTCAGGCGCGCCTCGGCGAGTGGGAGTGGGTGCCGGACGGGCTGGCGGCGTACGAAAGGCTGCGCGAGCACCGCGCCGGTAGGCTGATCATGTGAGCGAATTCGTGCGGGGTCTGCGGCTGTGGTTGGCGCCGCAGCGGATCCGGGAAGAGGGCGACACGCCCGACTACCGGTTCTCCCTCGCCAATGAGCGTACGTTCCTGGCCTGGATCCGTACCGCGCTGGCGCTGGTCGGCGGCGGGTTCGCGGTGGACCAGTTCCTGCCCGATCTGCGGTGGGGCGTCCGGGTCGGGATGGCGCTCGCGCTGCTCGCCGCCGGGGCGCTGTGCGCGCTGCGGGCGGTGAACCACTGGGCGCGCTGCGAGCGCGCCATGCGGCGTGACGAGGACCTGCCCGTCAGCCGCTTCCCGACGCTGCTGAGCCTGGCCGTGGGCCTGGTCGCCGGCGCGATGGTGGTGGTCGTCCTCTTCGGCTGGCGCGGCTGATGAGCGCCGACGCCCGCGATCCGGGGCTCCAGCCGGAGCGGACGCGGCTGGCGTGGCGGCGTACGACGCTGTCGGCGACCGTCGCCGCGCTGCTCGCCGCCAAGCAGGCCGTGCACGACGGGGTCACGGCGGCCGGGCTGGTGGGCACGGGGCTGTCGCTGCTGGTGTGGCTGGCGTTCCTGGGCGTGGCCCACCGGCGGATGCGGACGCTGGGCGCGGCCCGTCCGGCGCCGATGACGCCGCGCGGGGCGGTCGTGGCGGCGGCCTGCACGGTGGCGCTGGCCGCGTTCGCCGTGGGCGTGGTGGTGTGACCGCCTGCGGCGTGCCTGATCGCGCGGGTGATGGACGGCATGAGGTGACCGCCCTCCCGCCGGGGTGCCCGGTGGTGCGTCACCCGAACGGGCCGCGACGCGCGAGCGGCGAGACCGGGAACGGCATGGGCACGTCCTCTGCCGCCCCGCTGTCCTGCCGCAGCGCGGAGAGCGCCATCAGCTGCGGGTCCTGGAGCAGCAACTGGGCGTGGAGCGCGCGCAGGGACGGGCCCGGTTCGGCGCCCAGTTCCTCGACCACCCGGCCGCGGTGGTCCGCGTACACCGTGAGGGCCTCGTTGCCGCGGTCCGACCGGTAGAGCGCGAGCATCAGCAGCCACACGAAGCGTTCCCGCAGCGGGTACTTGTGCACCGCGTAGTACAGGTACGGCACCGCGTTGCGGTGTCTGCCGAGCTCCAGTTCCAGTTCGGCGCGCACCTCCATGTCGGCGAGGAAGCGCTCCTGGCGGTAGAGGCGCTCCCGCTCCAGCATGGGCCCGTCGAGTCCTTCGACGAGCGGTCCCGTCGACATCGTGCGCGCTTCCTCCAGCAGCCGTGCCGCCTTCAGGATCTCGCCGTCGCGCGCCGCGGCGATGCCGGCGGACGCCAGCCGTTCGTACGTATAGAGATCCACATCGGCGTCCCCGGTGTCCAGCCGGTATCCACCGCCCGACCACTCCAGGCGGACGCCGTCACCGTCGTGGCCATCGGCCGCGAGCAGACCGCGCAGGCCCGAGACGGACTTCTGGATAAGATTCTTCGCGTATGCGGGGTAATCCATGCCCCACAGCGCCTCGGTCAGCTGGTCCACTCCGGTTTCCATATCCGGCCGGAGCAACAGCACTGCCAGCAGGGCCCGTTGCTTGGGCGGTCCGAGTTCGAGGGTTTCCGGACCCCGGGTGACCTGGAGCGGACCCAAAAGGCGGAAGCGCAGTTTCGGCGGGTCTTCCTCGCCCCTCATGCCGCGTTCACGCAAGAGCACACCTGACATGTTTCCCCCATGAATATGATCACGGGCAAGGCTAGACATTACTGGCTGGTTCCCTCACGCCGCACCAACAAGTGAGGTGTGCGTCACACGGCGTCACATTTTGACGTCACATGCCAGAGGGTCATGCGGCGCCGTCCGGCACGGCGCGGGACGGGTCAGGGCCTGATCATGGCCGGCTCACGGACGCTCACGGACGGCTCCCGGGACGGCATTCAGCGCTTCTTCCAGCGCCTTGACCAGCGACTGGTCCAGCCCTCTCCCCCAAGGTGATGCGGTACCCGCTCTCTTGCTTGGAGAAACGATGACCGGCCCAGCTCAGCAGGATCAGATCCGTACCGCTCTCCGCTACGACAGCACGGTTCCCCGGGCCATGGTGCACCGCTCGGCGATCGCCGAGGTCTTCCTCACCGACTCCCGCCCCACGGACCGGCCCGACACCTACGAGGTGGCGGCCCAGCTGCCACGTGCGCACATCATGGGTGAGCGGTCGGGCACCCACGACTTCCTGCTGCTCGTGGAAGTGCTGCGGCAGGCCGGGGTGTACCTCGCCCACGCCTATCAGAACGTGAGCCCGGACGACTCGTTCATCTTCCGGAACCTGCGCATACGGATACGGGACCTGTCCGCCATGCGCAGCGGTGGTGAACGGCCCGCCCAGGCGGTCACCACCCTCACCCGTCGACCCGCAGCGCAAGCGGAACGGACGGGTGCACGCCCTGGACTTCTCCGGGACGCTCACCATCGAGGGCCGGACCGTCCTGCACGTCGGCGGAGGACTGGCCTTCTTCAGCCGCAACGTCTACCGCGCGCTGCGCGCCCGCCGCCGTGACGCCCTGGCCTGCGTGATCGGTGCGCTGCCGACCCATGTGGCCGCGAACCCCGCCACGGTGGGGCGCCGCGACCCGTACAACGTGGTGATCACCCGGCCGGTTCCCGCCGGGGAGAGCACGCTGGCAGCCACCGTGCTCCCCGACACGACGCACCCCCACCTCTTCGACCACCAGCTCGACCACATCCCGGGCAACCTCCTGCTGGAAGCGGCCCGGCAGCTGTCCGCGGCCTCCGTGGCGACGCTGCACTCCATCTCCGCCACGGGTCTCCAGGTGACCTCGCTCGACGCGCGCTTCGAGGAGTTCGCCGAACTCGACCTGCCCGCCCGGGTCGTGGCACGGGTCGAGCAGTTCCGGGTCGACAAGACACTCGGCACGCTCGTCGTGCCCGTCGTGGTGGAGATTCTCCAGCAGGAGCGCGTCACCGCGTCGTTCCGCCTGGAGGTCGCTCAGTGAGCTCCGCGCCCATCACGACCGTCGTGGTCGACTACGGCGGTGTCCTGACCAATCCGCTGCACGAGACGTTCGCGGCCTTCGCCGCGTCCGTGGGGATCGAGACGGCCGTGCTGCAGGAGGCCTTCGCCCGGGCAACCGTACGACACGGACGCAGCCCGATGGCCGACCTGGAGACCGCGCGGTGCACCGAGGCCGAGATGGTGGCACGGGTCCTTGCCGAGTTGCCGGACGGCACGGGCGAGGACCTCCTCGGCGGCCGGGAGTTCGGCGATCTGTGGTTCCGCGGCAGGACGGTCAACGCCGAACTGGTCTCGTTCCTGCGCAGGCTGCGCGCCGAGGGCTACCGCGTCGCCCTGCTCACCAACAACGTCGCCGAGTGGGGCCCGCGCTGGCGCGCCCAGCTGCCCGTGGACGAGCTCTTCGACGCCGTCGTCGACTCCTCGGCCGAAGGGGTGCGCAAGCCCGACCGGCTGATCTACCAGCGGCTGCTGGAGCGGCTGCCCGCGGCGGCACACGAGTGCGTCTTCCTCGACGACCTGGAGGAGAACTGCGCCGCCGCCTCCCGCATCGGCATGCTCGCTGTTCCGTTCACCACCACCGATGAGGCGATCGACCAGGTCGTGGCCCTGCTCCGCTCCCGCGGTGCCTTCAACTTCAGGAGCGTGGCGTGACGGACAGCGACACGGTGCTGGTCGTGGGGGCCGGCCCCACCGGGCTCACCCTCGCCTGCGCCCTCCTCCGGCACGGAGTGGCGTGCCGGGTGATCGACCGCCGTAAGGGACCCGCCAGCGAGCCCAAGGCACTGATCCTGTGGAGCGGCGCACTGGAGGTACTGCGGCGCGTCGGCGTGGCGGACTGCCTGGTGCAGCGCTCGCTGGCACTGTCCGGGGCGTCCTACTGGTCCGGCGGCAAGCGGACCGGCCGGGTGCGTTTCGGTTCGCTGGCCGGCACCGCGTACCCCCAGCCGCTGTGCGTACCGCAGTCGGTCACCGAGAGCGTGCTGTACGCGCGGCTGCTGGAGCTCGGCGGCAGCGTCGAGTGGAATACCGAACTCGTCGGCGCCCGCCTCGCCGGCGGTGCCCACGGGCCGGTTACGGCCACCATCGCGGTGCCAGGGCCGGGGTACGGCTCCGGCGCAGCGGGCGGCAGCGGCTCCACGTCGGACGTCTCCCCGCGCTGGCTGGTGGGCGCGGACGGTACGCACAGCAGGGTGCGCGAGGCCGCGGGGATCGCCTTCCGGGGCAGTACGTACGCCCGCGACTTCCTCCTGGGTGACGGCGAGATCAGCGGTGACCTGCCTCAGTCGGAGGCGCAGTACCACCTGACGCCCGAGGGGGTCATGGTCGTCGTACCGCTGCCCGGCGGCGGCCACCGGATCTTCTTCGACCGGGATGCCACCGACGGGGCGGGCCCCCTTTCGGACGAGGACCTCCAGGCGCTGCTGGAGGCCCGCGGGCCGAAGGGCTGGCAGGTGCGCTCCACCTGGTGGCGCAGCACCTTCCGGGTCCACACGAAGGTCGCCGAGGCGTTCCGGTCAGGGCCGGTGTTCCTGGCCGGGGACGCCGCACACTGCCACAGCCCGGCCGGTGGGCAGGGGCTGAACACCGGGGTGCAGGACGGATTCAACCTGGGTTGGAAGCTCGCCGCGGTCGCCCGTGGCGCTGACCCGGCACTGCTCGACAGCTACGAGGCGGAGCGGCGGCCCGCCGCCCTCCGGGCCCTGCGCAACTCCGATCGCCAGACGCGGTTGTGGCTGCTTCGTGACGGCCCCCGGCGCGTGGTGCGCGACACCCTGCTGAAGGTGGCGTCGCTCACCGGCGCCCTGGACCGCACGGTGGTTCCGGAACTCGCCCAGCTGGACCCGGGTCTGGAGTCGAGCCCCGCGGTGCCGGGGGAGCTTGCCGCACCCGGCTCGCGGACCGTGAGGAAAGCCGGTGCGCTGCGGCCCGGCGGGCGGCTGCCCGACACCCCGTGGCAGCCACTGTCCGGCACCGGCGCGACCTCGCTCCACGAGTTCCTCGCGGCCGGCCGGCACACCATGCTGGTGGTGCAGGGCGGCGCCGACCCGGCGGAGGGCGAGCGCGCGGCCCTGGAGACGGCAGAACTGGTGGACCGGTGCACGGTCCGTGACCTGACGGACGTCGTCCTGCTGACGGGCCGGGACTCCCGGGTCGGGTGGGACGGCCTGGCGCCGTACGCGCGGGCCGTGGACACCGGCCGGGCGCTGACCGGTCTGGCCGGACGGGACCCACTGGTGGTCTACGTACGGCCGGACGGCGCGGTCGGCGCCTGGTCCACGCACCAGGGCCTGCCGGAACTGGCGGCAGGGATCTCCGTGCTCCGCGCCCCCGTGGAGCGGGTTGTCTGATGCTGACGTCCCTCGGCGCACACCTCGTGCGCAGACCGTGGCTGTTCCTGGTGGCAGCCGTGGTGCTGGTTCTGGACGCCGTGCTGCTCGGCGCGGATCTGCCCGGTCGGCTGAGCAACACCGGTACGACGGACCCCGCTTCGGAGTCCGCGCGGGTGCAGCGCGTGCTGGAGCAGCACTATCCCGAGCAGCAGCCCAACCTGATCCTGCTGGTCTCGGTGCCCGGGCACGCGCAGGTCGACGACCGGCCGCTCGCCCGGCAGGGGGTCCGGCTGGCGGAGCGGCTCGCCTTCGAGGAGTCGGTCGTCGGTGTCGTCTCGTACTGGCAGACGGGGCTGGCGGATCTCCGCTCCCGAGACGGCCGTCAGGCGGTGATCGCCGCCCGGATCGATGGCGGTGAGGACTGGGCGCGGGACGAACTGGAGCGGCTGGCACCGCACTTCCGTGGGGAACAGGGTGACCTGACGGTCCGGATCTCCGGCTCGCTCGCCGTGCAGAACGAGATCGAGAGCACCGTCGCGGCGGACCTCACCCGCTCCGAGCTGCTCGCCCTCCCGCTCACCCTGGCCGTGCTGGTGTGGGTCTTCGGCGGGGTTGTCGCCGCCTCGCTGCCGGTCCTGGTGGGACTGGCCACGGTCCTGGGGACAGGCGCGGTGCTGCGCCTGGTCACCGGATTCACCGAGGTGTCGGTATTCGCGCAGAACCTCACCACCGCGCTCGGCCTGGGGCTGGCGATCGACTACGCGCTGCTGATCGTGCGCAGATTCCGTGAGGAGCTCGCCGCGGGGGCGGTGCCCGGCGACGCCGTGGTACGCACCGTGCGCACCGCCGGCCGTACCGTCCTGTTCTCCGCGCTGACCGTGGCCGTCGCCCTGGCCGCGATGCTGGCGCTTCCCCTGGCGTTCCTGCGCTCCCTCGCCTGGGCGGGGATCAGTGTGGTGCTGCTCGCCGCGCTCGCCTCCCTGACGGTGCTGCCCGCCGTGCTGGTACTGCTGGGACGCCGGGTCGACGCGTGGCCGGTACGCCGCCGGAAGCGCGGCGCGGCCGCTTCGAAGGGTCGGCTGACGGCTGCGGTGATGCGCCGCGCTCCGCTGGTCACCGTGGCGGTGACCGGGCTGCTGCTGGCCCTTGGCCTGCCGTTCCTGGGCGCCGAGTTCGGCACCGCCGACCATCGTCAGCTGCCCGCCACGAGCGAGGCGCGGGCCATCCAGGAAGCGCTGCGGGACGACTTCGACGGCTCGCCGGAGGGCACGGTGCCCGTGCTGCTGCGTACCGGCGACGCCTCTCGGGCCGAGGCGCGGGCCGTCGCCGGGCGCATCGCGGCGAAGTTGTCCGCGCTCGACGGGGTGACCCGCGTCGAGTCCTCGGCCGGCACCTACCGCGACGGGAGCCGGTCGGAGGCGGCGACGCCCGCCGACTCCTCGCGCGCCACCGCCGGTCACGACCTGTTGACCGTTATCGCCGAGGACGACACGAGCGCGACCTCCGCCGCCCACCAGCGGCTGGTGGAGACCGTGCGCGCGGCCTCCTCGTCCGACGGGGCGTCCGTCGGCGGCCCCGCGGCGGCGCTGCTGGACACCAAGGCGGCCATCGGGCGCGGGCTGCTGCCCGCCCTCGCCTTCGTGCTGGGGGCGACCCTGCTGCTGGTCTTCCTCCTGACCGGAAGCGTGGTACTGCCGTTGCTGACCGTGGCGCTCAACGCCCTGAGCCTGACTGCCATGTTCGGCGCGGTGGTGTGGGTGTTCCAGGAGGGCCAACTGTCCGGGCTGCTGGGCTTCACCGCGACCGGGGACGTCGAGACCACCCTGCCCGTGTTGATGTTCTGCGTCGCGTTCGGGCTGTCCATGGACTACGGCGTCTTCCTGATCGCCCGGATCAAGGAGGAGTTCGACCGGACCGGCGGCCACCGTGCTGCGGTCGTACGGGGCATGCGCAGCACCGGTGGGCTCATCACCGCGGCCGCCGTGGTCCTCAGCGTGGTGTTCGTCTCCATCGGACTGTCACGGATCACCAACACCAAGATGCTCGGCTTCGGCGTCGCCCTCGCCGTGCTGGTGGACGCCCTGGTCGTCCGCACCCTGCTGGTCCCCGCCGTGCTGCGGCTGCTGGGCGCCCGCGCCTGGTGGGCCCCCGGCCCCCTGCGCCGCGTCCACCGCCGCCTCGGGCTGCGCGAGGAACCGGCCCCGTACCCGCCCCCCACCCCGACCCCTGAGGAAAGGACGTCGCATGAGCGACACGCCGTCACCCGCTGAACCAGCCGGGCCGGCCGCCGTCCTGGTCACCGGAGCCACCGGACTGCTCGGCCACGCCGTCGTCGGCCGGCTCCTCGCCGCCGGGAGCGAGGTGGTGGCGGTGGTACGGAACCCCGAGCGCGCCGCCACCCTGCTGCCGCGCCATCCCGCGCTGCGGCTGGTCACTGGGGACGTCACCGACATCGGGAGCTACGGGACCGCGCTGCGCGGCATGGACGCGGTGATCCACACGGCCGCGTACTTCCGTGAGTACTACCAGCCGGGCCACGACCTCGGGCAGCTGTACCGCACCAACGTGGAGGCGGTGGAGGACCTGCTGAAGGCATCGGTGGACGCCGGAGTGCCCACGGTGGTGCACACCAGCTCCATCGCCGTACTGGGCGGGGGAGACGTGACCTCCCCCGGCGACGAGGACACCCCGAACGGGGCCCCCGGCCGGGACAACCACTACCGGGGCAGCAAGATCCGGGCCGAGCGGTTGATCTCCGCCTTCGGCGACACGTACGGGCTGCGGATACCGATCGTCCTGCCCGGCTGGATGTGGGGGCCCGGCGACGCGGGCCCCACCTCGGCGGGACGGCTCTTCCTGGCGGTGGCGCGCGGCGGGATCAGGGCACTGCCGACGGCGGGAAACCACGTCGTGGACGCCCGGGACGTGGCCGCCGCCTGTGTCTCCGCGGCGGTCCGCGGGGCCGCCGGGCGCCGCTACATCGTGGGCGGCCGCTGGTACGCGCTGCACGAGATCTGCGCGGCCGTCGTCCGGGCGACCGGTACCGGAGCAGTGCCCCGGCGGCTGCCTCCCCGGACCGCGATGACGCTCGCCTCGCTCCTGGAATGGCAGGCGAGGGCGCGCGGAAGGCAGCCGGTCGCCACCCGTACGGGGATGCGGGCGCTCCTCGAAGGACACCACCGGAGGGTCTCCTCCGCCAGGGCACGCCGTGAACTGGGCGTGGCCTTCCGCCCGCTGGAACAGACCGTCGCCGACCAGGCCGCATGGCACCAGGCGCACGGACAGCTGCCGTCCACCGGGACGGCGCGACGAGAGGTGAGGAGCGCATGAGCGTCATCAGGCGGATCGCCGTACTGGCTGCGGGCGCGGCGCTGCTGGCGAGTCCGGTGGCGGCCGCCGTGACCGTGGCGGCCGACACCCCGCCCGCGTCCCGGACGGCCGTGGCCTCCGTATCGTCCACGCCGTCGCCGGCCGAGGCGCGGGCGGCCGCCGAGGCGACCGCGGCACGTCTCGCGGCTGCGAAGATCGTGGACGTCCCGGTCACCTTCACCGTACGCAACGTCAACCGCAGCAGGACCGGCTGCCGGACGGACGGCGGAACCTACCGGGTGCGGGGTCATCTGACCGCGCCCGAGTCCGTGCTGTCCGGCGCGAAGCGGTCCGTCACCCTGTACCAGCACGGGATCGCCGCGGGCGAGTGGTACTGGCGCCTGGACGTGCCCGGCTACCACTACGCCGAGGAGCTCGCCAGGCGGGGGCACGCCTCCGTCACCGTCGACCGGCTCGGCTACGGCACGAGTGACCGTCCCGACGGCTTCGACACCTGCATCGGTGCCGAGGCGGACATCGCCCACCAGATCGTGCGGCAGCTGCGAGCCGGTACGTACCAGCTCGGCGCGCGGCCCGCCCGTGGCCCCGCCGAACCGCCGTCCTTCGGCACGGTGACCCTGGCCGGGCAGTCCAACGGCGGGCAGGTCGTCCAGATCGCCGCGTACTCGTTCGCCGGGATCGACGGCCTGATGATCATGGACTGGACGGACCGCGGCCTGACCCCGGAGGCCAACACCCGCTTCTTCAGCGCCCTTCAGAGCTGTATGGCCGGCGGGCAGCCGAGCAGGAAGCCCTCGGACCCGGGTGGGTACGTCTACTACGACCTGGGCCCCGACCAGTTCCGCAGGGGCAACTTCCACGACACCGAGCAGCGCGTCATGGACGCCGCGACCCCGCACCAGAACCGCCATCCCTGCGGTGACATGACCTCGCAGCTCGATTCCGTCTTCACGGACCTGGAGCACGTGCACACGGTCAAGGTGCCGGTCCTGTTCGTGTACGGCGACGAGGACGCCCGTGTCACCGGAGGCGCCGCCCACCGGCGCCTGTTCACCGGGGCGGAGACCGAGCTGCTCACCATTCCGGGAGCCGGCCACTACGCCACGATGGCCCGTTCGGCACCCCGCACCTTCGACCGGATCGACGCCTGGCTCGACTCCCGCGGACTGTAACCCCCTTCCCGATTCCCCTCTGTTCCCCCCGTTTCCGGAGAGTGCACCGTGCCCATTACACGTCAATTCACCAGTCCCCGCGCTGAAGAGAGTCCGCCCGCGCTGCGGCGGTGGGGGCGCGTGGCCGCCGCGCGGGCCCGGCTCGTCGTGTGGCTCGGCGTCGCCCTGGCCGTCCTGGGAGTGGTGCTCGCGGCGGGCACCATGGACCGCCTGTTGCTGAGCCGTTTCGAGAGCCCGGGCTCCGAGTCGCTGAATACCCGCGCAGTCCTCCAGGAGGAGTTCGGCACGGGCACGCCCAGTGTGCTGCTGATGGTCACGGCCCGGCAGGGCACCGTGGACGACCCGGCGGTCGCCGCCGAGGGACGCGCGCTGGAAAGGGAGCTGGCCGGGAAGGACGGGGTGGCCGAGGTCGCCTCGTACTGGTCGCGCGGCAACTCCCCCGCCATGCGCGGCACCGACGGGAGGCAGGCCCTGGTCATCGCCCGGATGGCGGGCACGGTGACCGAGGCCCGTACGAAGCTGGCCGAGTTCTCCCCCGACTTCACCAGGGACGGCGAACTGGTGACGGTCCGCGTGGGCGGCGGGGACGAGGTGTTCCGGCAGGCCGCCGAGCAGTCCCGGCAGGACTTCCTGCGGGCCGAGATGATCGTCTTCCCGCTGGTGCTGCTCCTGCTGTTCGCCATCTACCGGCGCTTCTCGGCCGCCGCGCTCACGCTCGGCATGGGGCTGTTCTCCGTCATCACCACACTGGCGCTGCTGCGCGGTGTCACCTACGTCACCGATGTCTCGACCTTCGCCGCCAACCTGGCCCTGGTGATGGGCGTCGGACTGGGCGTCGACTACAGCCTGTTCGTCATCAACCGGTTCCGCGAGGAACTGGCGGCCGGCCGGCCGGTGGCCGGGGCGGTCGAGCACGCGGTCGCCAGCGCCGGCCGTACCGTCGCGTTCAGCGGTCTCACCGTGATCGTGTCGCTGGCCTGCCTGCTGCTGTTCCCGTTCCCCTTCCTGCGCTCGTTCGCCTACGCCGGCATCGGTACGGTCCTCACGTCCGTCTTCGCGGCACTGGTGATCCTTCCCGCCGCGCTGGCCCGCCTCGGGCGGCGGGTGGCCCGCAAGGACACCGGTGCCCGCTCCGGCGAGGGCTGGTGGCACTCCACGGCGTTGCGGATGATGCGCAGGCCGCTGGTCTACGGCATTCCCGCACTGGTGCTGCTGCTGGGCCTGGCCTCGCCCTCGCTGGGTCTCACCTTCGGCGTGCCGGACGAGCGGGTCCTGCCCGAGGACGCCTCCAGCCGGGTGGTCCAGCAGGAGATCCGCGACAACTTCGCCGCGGAGGAGATGGACGCCATCCAGGTCCTGCGCCGCGGCCAGGCGGGCGTCGCGGCGAATCGGGACTCGATCGATGCCACGGCCGTCGGCCTGTCCCGCATCCCCGAGGTCCACCAGGTCGACGCCCTCACCGGCTCGTACGCGGCGGGCCGCAAGGTGTCCGAACCGGGCGCCTCCTCGAAGCGGTTCGCCTCCGACAAGGACACCTGGTACTCGGTGGTCGCCACGCACCGCGGCCTCGACCAGGAGATCGAGCGGGTCCTCTCCGAGATCCGCACCACGGCGGCCACCGGGCCCGCCACGGGTGCGGTGGTGATCGGCGGATACCCCGCCGAACTGAGCGACTTCCGGAGCGAGTTGGTCGACCGGCTGCCGCTGGTGTTCGGGCTGATCCTGGTGGTCACCTTTGTGATCCTCTTCCTGATGACCGGCAGCGTGCTGCTCCCGGCCAAGGCGATGGTGCTCAACACCCTCAGCATGGCGGTGATGTTCGGGGCCCTCGTCTGGGTCTTCCAGGACGGCAATCTGTCCGGAGCGCTGGGCTTCACACCGAGTGGTTCCATCGAGCCCAGCATCCCGATCCTGATGTTCTGCACCGCCTTCGGCCTCTCCATGGACTACGAGGTCTTCATGCTGTCGCGGATCAAGGAGGAGTACGACCGCACCGGCGACAACGTCGGCGCCGTCGCCGTCGGCCTGGAGCGCAGCGGCCCGCTGATCACCTCGGCGGCGGTCATCCTCGCGGCCTCGTTCGCCACGTACGCCTCGTCCGGGATCGTGTTCCTGAAGATGCTGGGCCTCGGCATGGTCGTGGTGATCCTGGTCGACGCCACACTCATCAGGGCGGTACTCGTGCCGGTCTTCATGCGCCTGGCCGGGCGGGGCAACTGGTGGGCCCCCGCGCCGCTCCGCGCGCTCCACGCCCGGTTCGGCATCGCCGAGTCGGCACCGTCCGCGCCCGACGCCGTACGGCCCGACGACGCGGGCGTCGGCGCGGCTGCCGGCCGCATCTGAGTCCGCCGGACTCCACGAGGAGAGACACATGCTGGGATTCGGAGTGACGGCGCTCATGCTCGTGGGGTCCGGCGCCCTCCACTACTACCTGTGGATACGTCTGGTCCGTGACACGACCAGGCCCTCGACACGCGCGCGGCGGCTGGGCACCTGGGGGGTGGTGTTCTCAGCTCTGCTGGCCCCCGGTACCCGGATCGTCACCCCGCTGTTCGATCCGGCGGACGGCGGCGCCGGGCGGTGGCTCGCGTGGCCGGGGTACACCTGGATCGGGGTCCTGCTCTACCTTCTCCTGACCTTGTCCGTGCTCGAAGTGCCCCGCACGATCGCCGTACGCGCATGGCAGCGGGCCGGCCGGCAGGCGGAGCAGGCGTCCGCGCCGGAGCCGGAATCCGCGGCCGAGCCGGAATCCGCGCCCGGCCGGCAGCCGGTACTCGTGGCCGGGGCCGGTGCGGCCGGGACGCCGGAGGTTTCGGGCGCCCCGGCCGGTCCGACCGGTCCGGCTGTCGGGAACGGCTCGCCGGCACCGGCCCCCGATCCCCGACAGGCCACGGCCGCCGCCGGAGCGGAGGGCGACCGCCTGCTCGGCCGGCGCCTCGTCCTCGGCCGGGCGGTGGGCGCCCTGGCCGGGGCCACCGCCCTGGGCACCGTCGGCCACGGCATGTCCGTGGCCCTCGGCGACCCCATGGTCAAGCGCGTACCGGTCACCCTGTCGAAGGTGAACGCGCGGCTGGCCGGTCTGCGCATCGCCGTGGTCAGCGACATCCATCTGGGCCCGCTGCTCGGTCGCTCCCACACCGAGCGCATCGTCCGCATGGTCAATGAACTGGAGGCCGACCTGGTGGCGATCGTCGGCGACCTGGCTGACGGGACCGCCGCCCAGCTCGGCCCTGCCGCCCGCCCCCTGCGGGGGCTGGAGACGCGGTACGGCAGTTTCTTCGTCACCGGCAACCACGAATACCTCTACGACGGTGTCGAGGACTGGCTGGACGAGATGCGGGCCGTAGGCGTGCGGCCCCTGGTCAACGAGCGGGTCGAGATCCGGCACGACGGCGCCTTCCTCGATCTGGCAGGAGTGGAGGACCTGGCCGGGGAGGAGTCCGGGCGGGGCCCCGATCTCGCACGGGCGCTGGCCGGCCGGGACACCGGGCGTCCTGTCGTGCTGCTGGCCCATCAGCCGGTGTTCGCGCAGGAGGCGGCCCGTCACGGCGTCGACCTCCAGCTGTCCGGACACACCCACGGCGGACAGATGTTCCCGCTCACCGCGGTGACGGCGCTGTCCAACCCGGTCAGCTCCGGGCTGGGCAGGGTGGACGACACCACGCTGTACGTCACGAACGGGGCCGGGTTCTTCGGGCCGCCGGTCCGGGTCGGTGCCCCGGCCGACATCAGCGTGCTCGAACTGCGCGCCCCCGTCCGGTGACCCGTCCCGTCACTGGTCGGACCAGTCGACGGTCACGACCACCTTGCCGTGCAGGCCGCCCTCCATGTTGGCGCGCTGGGCGTCGGCGGCCTGTTCAAGGGGGAACGTCCTGGCGACCCGCACGGTCAGGGCGCCTTCCTCCACCAGCTCGGCGAGCGCCGTCAGGTCCGCCATGTCGGGGCGTACCCAGCAGTAGCGGCCGCCCAGTCCGATCACCTCGCCGTCGGCGATGGACGCCAGCCGGCCCTCGGGGGCGAGGAGGTTGGCCGAGTCCTTCAGGACCTGGCCGCCGACCGTGTCGAACGCGGCGTCCACGCCGTGCGGGGCCTGGGCCCTGACGCGGCCGGCGAAGCCGTCCCCGTACAGCACCGGCTCCGCCCCGAGCTCGCGGACCCGGTCCTGGCCCTCCTCGCGGGCCGCGCCGATGACGCGGGCGCCGAGGTGCCGGGCGATCTGGACGGCCATGGAGCCGACGCCGCCCGACGCGGCGTTGACCAGGACGGTGTCGCCCGGCCGCACCTCCAGCGCCCGGTGCAGCACCTGGTAGGCGGTGAGTCCGGCGAGCGGCAGGCCCGCCGCCTCCTCGAAGCCCACGTTGCGCGGCTTGTGCGCGAGGGTGCGGACGGGCGCCGCGACGTACTCGGCGAACGTGCCGTGGCACAGCACGTCCTCGCGTACGTACCCCATGACCTCGTCCCCGACGGAGAACTCGGGAACGGACACTCCGGGCTGGACGACGACGCCGGAGACGTCCCAGCCGGGGATCACCGGGAAGACGGTGTCGAAGGACGTGTCGAGATACCCGGCCTGGGCCTTGCGGTCGACCGGGTTGACGGCCGCCGCGCGCACTTTGACGAGCACCTTGTCCGGGCCCACCTTGGGGTCGGGGCGGTCGCCGAACTCCAGGACCTCCGGACCGCCGTACCGGCTGTAGCTGATCGCCTTCATGGTCCGACCCTCCGGCCGGTTCCGGCCGCACGCAAGCCGAAACGGATCATTCCGACAAAAAGAACTAGCCTGGAGGTGTTACCGACGTCCACGCCGGAGGCCTCGCGATGACCGTCCTCCATCAGGAACACCTCGCCCACACCCACCCGCACGGCCCGGCCTGCGGACATCAGGCCGTGGTCCACAACGACCACCTCGACTACGTCCACGACGGGCATCTGCACCGGGAGCACTCCGGACACTGGGACGAGTGCGAGCCCGGTGAGCACATCGCCCACAGCGGTCACGCCCATGAGCACGGGGACAACTGCGGGCACCCGGCCGTCGCGCACGGCGACCATGTCGACTACGTGCACGACGGGCACCGGCACGCCGCGCACGACGGTCACTGGGACGACCACTGAACAGCGGCTTCACCAACGGGGGACGGTGGGGGTGACCCACTCCGGGTCCGCCTGCCGCATCGCCGCCGCGTCGTCGCGCTCGCGCAGGGTGCCGTCGTCGTCGAGCCAGCGCCGGTGGAGGGCGGCGAGCCGCTCACGGTCGAGCTCGACGCCGAGACCGGGAGCGTCGGAGACGGCGAGCCGGCCGCCACGGAAAACATGGCGGGCGGTGATGACGTCCTCGGCCTGCCAGGGGTAGTGGCTGTCGCAGGCGTAGTCGAGGTTGGGGACGGTGGCCGCGACATGGGTCATGGCGGCGAGGCTGATGCCCAGGTGGGTGTTGGAGTGCATGGACAGCCCGACACCGAAGGCCCGGCAGACGGCGGCGAGTTCACGCGTCCGGTGCAGGCCGCCCCAGTAGTGGTGGTCGGAGAGCACCACCTGGACGGCGCCACGGGCGAAGGCCCCGGCGATCTCGGGGAACGTCGTCACGCACATGTTGGTGGCGAGGGGTACGTCGGTACCGGCGGCGACCTCCGCCATGCGGTCGGTGCCGCTCGCCGGGTCCTCCAGGTATTCGAGGACGCCGCCGAGTCGCCGCGCGACGTACAGGGACGTCTCCACGGACCAGGCCCCGTTGGGGTCCAGGCGCAGCGGCCGGCCGGGGAACGCCTCGGCGAGAGCCCGGACGGCGGCGATCTCCTGGTCCGGCTCGAAGACGCCGCCCTTGAGCTTGAAGGAGCGGAAGCCGTGCTCGGCGACGAAGCGCCGGGCCTGGGCGACGATGCCGGCCGGGTCGAGGGCGGCGCCCCAGTCGTCCTTCTCGCCGCCGGCGGGGTGCTCGGCCCAGCGGTAGAAGAGGTACGCGCTGTAGTCGACGGCGTCGCGGACCTTGCCGCCCAGGAGGGCGTGCACGGGCAGGCCGAGCGTCTTGCCGAGCGCGTCCAGACAGGCGACCTCGACGGCGGAGACCACGGACAGGCGCAGCTTGCCGGCGGTACGGACGCCGCGCAGCCCGCCCGCGTCGACGCCCTGCGGCTCGCCCGCGGGGGCGGGTGAGCCGCCGCACACCCGCTCGGCGAGCTGGAACAGGCTGTTCACATGCGTGACCGGATGGCCGGGGAGCGCCTCGGCGAGGAGGCGGGCCAGGTCCAGGTAGGCGCCGTCGCCGTAGGTCTCGCCGACTCCGGTGACGCCGCCCCGGGTGATGACCTCCACGATGAGGCGAGGGGTATAGGGCTGATGGACGCCCTGGGTGTTGAGGAGGGGCGGATCGGAGATGAGGACCGGGGTGAGCCGGACGTCGTCGATCAGCAGCGCGGTATCCATACGTGAACCTTATTCAGCGACGTAACCGAAGAGCCAGACGCCTGCAGCCGGTTTCCGGACCGGCACTGGACGACATACCGACTGGTCGGTCATGCTGCTGCGTACCACCACTGTCCTTCCCGTCACCGGAGGTGCGAACGATGAGCTCAGCTCCCCCACCAGGTCTCGATCCCGAGCGGTTGCGCGGCTTCCTCGACCGCGAGCGGCCCGGCCTGGTGAGCGGACCGCTCAGCGCCCGCCTCGTCGAGGGCGGCCGGTCGAACCTCACGTACGTCGTCACCGACGGCGCCGGCCAGTGGGTCGTGCGCCGCCCGCCGCTCGGCCACGTCCTGGCCACCGCCCATGACATGAGGCGCGAGCACCGGGTGATCAGCGCCCTGCACCCGACGGCCGTCCCGGTCCCGGAGCCGCTGGTGCTGTGCGAGGACGAGGAGGTGCTCGGAGCGCCGTTCTACGTCATGGAGTTCGTGGCCGGCACGCCGTACCGCACCGCCGAGCAGCTCGCCCCGCTCGGCCCCGAACGCACCCGCGCCGCGGTCCTGGGCCTGGTCGACACGCTGGTCGACCTGCACGCCGTGGACCCCGCGGCGGTGGGGCTCGGCGACTTCGGCCGCCCCGACGGCTTCCTGGACCGGCAGCTGCGGCGCTGGGGCAAGCAACTGGACGCCTCGCGCAGCCGCGAGCTGGCCGGGATCGACGAGCTGCACGCCGCGCTCGGCCGCGAGCTGCCGGCCTCGTCGGCCCCGACCGTCGTCCACGGCGACTACCGGCTGGACAACGCCCTGCTGGGCGAGGACGACCGCGTCAACGCCGTCCTGGACTGGGAGATGTCCACGCTCGGCGACCCGCTCACCGACCTGGGCCTGCTGGCCATGTACAGCGTCCGGCTGGACCTGCCGCACTCCCCCGTCTCCACCACCGCGGCCGCGCCCGGGCACCCGGAGCCCGCCGAGCTGATCGAGCGGTACGCCGCCCGCTCCGGCCGCGACACCTCCGCCATCTCCTGGTACACGGCGTTCGCCTGGTTCAAGCTCGCCGTGATCCTGGAGGGCATCCACTACCGCTACACCCTCGGGCAGACCGTCGGCGCCGGCTTCGACCGGATCGGCGACCTCGTTCCCGTCTTCATCGAGCACGGCCTCACCACCCTCCAGGAAGGCTGACCGACACCCATGGACTTCGCATTCGACGCGCGCACCGAGGAACTGCGGGCGAAACTCCTCGCCTTCATGGACGAGTTCGTGTACCCGGCCGAAACGGTCGCCGAGGAGCAGCGGGCGAAGCTCGCCTCGCCGTGGGACACCCCGGCCGTGGTGGAGGAGCTCAAGGCCGAGGCGCGCAGGCAGGGCCTGTGGAACCTCTTCCTCCCCGATGAGGAGTACGGGGCGGGCCTGACGAACCTCCAGTACGCGCCCCTCGCCGAAATCACCGGCCGCTCCCCGCACCTGGCGCCCACCGCCCTCAACTGCGCGGCCCCGGACACCGGCAACATGGAGGTGCTGGCCCAGTTCGCCGACGAGCGGCAGAAGGAGCGGTGGCTGCGGCCGCTGCTCGCCGGGGAGATCCGGTCCGCGTTCGCGATGACCGAGCCCGAGGTCGCCTCGTCCGACGCGACGAACATCGAGACCCGGATCGCGCGGGACGGTGACGACTACGTCATCAACGGCCGCAAGTGGTACATCTCCGGTGCGATGAACCCGGACTGCGCGATCTTCATCGTCATGGGCAAGACCGACCCGGACGGCGAGGACGTCCGCCGCCAGCAGTCGATGATCCTGGTGCCCCGCGACGCCCCGGGTCTGCACGTCCGGCGGGCGATGCAGGTGTACGGCTACGAGGACCACTCCCACGGCGGTCACGCCGAGGTGGTCTTCGAGGACGTCCGCGTCCCGGCGGCGAACCTGATCGGCGAGGAGGGCGGCGGGTTCGCCATCGCCCAGGCCCGTCTCGGCCCCGGCCGGATCCACCACTGCATGCGGCTGATCGGCATGGCCGAGCGGGCGATCGAGCTGATGTGCCGCCGGGCCGTGTCCCGTACGGCCTTCGGCAAGCCGCTGGCCGCCCAGGGGCAGGTGCAGGGGTGGATCGCGGACGCCCGGGTGACGGTGGAGCAGCTGCGGCTGCTGGTGCTGAAGACCGCCTGGCTGATGGACACGGTCGGCAACCGGGGCGCGCACACCGAGATCCAGGCCATCAAGATCGCGACGCCGCGCGCGGTGGTGGACATCATCGACAAGGCGGTCCAGGTCCATGGCGCGGGTGGCGTCAGCCAGGACTTCCCACTCGCCGAACTGTGGGCCGCGGCGCGGACGCTGAAGCTGGCGGACGGCCCGGACGAGGTGCACCAGCGGTCGCTGGCGCGGCGGGAGCTGAAGAAGTACCTCTGAGTCCGGCACGGTGTTCAACAGCGGTACGAGCCCGGGGCGTTGCGCCCCGGGCTTTACCACATGCGAGCAGCCTGCGCGGCGGGAACGGCACTAAGACGGCGTGATCCGGTGTCCGCGGCCTAGATTCGGCCAAGGATCCCCGACTCACCGGCTCCCAGACAACCCGCAGTGCCGTCCGCCTCCTCTCACACGCCGGAGACACCCGCGGCGCGCCATGACCACGCGCGCCGGCCGGCCTCCGCCGTCCCGACAGGCACTCGTAGAACGAGGAACGATGACCAGATCCCACCAGGCCCGTCTCGGGCGCTCGGTGATCGCCGGAGCCGCGGCCATCGCCGTGACCGCCGGTATCGTCGCCGCCGCGCCCGACGGCAGGACGGCCGCCGCCGCCCAGGCCACGCCGCAGCTCAGCCTGATCGCCGCATCGGCGTCGGTGACCCTCGACTCGTACAAGGAACGACCGGGCGTCTACCTCGACCTCGGTACGTACCTCACCGCCGAGAACGCCCCCTTGGAACTCAAGGTGACCCGTAAGTCCTACAAGGACCCGGTCGTCGCCACGCAGATCATCCGTGACGGGGCCAAGACCCGGACCAAGGCCCTTCCCGGCGGGCTGGTGAAGGACTTCACCGGACTGCCCGGCTTCGTCCAGGTCACCATGACCAACGCCGCCGGGAAGACCGTGCTGAACAAGGCCGAGGACTTCTGCCCGAACAACGCCTCCGGCCGGGTGCGCCCCGACGCACCGGCCACGTCGAAGTATCCCGAGAGCTGCCCCGTCAACCCGTTCACGCTCGGCTCGGTGTGGGGTGTGGAGAAGGGCTGGGCCGCCAACACGTACGCGGGCTACTCCTCCACGCCCGTCGTCCTGCCGGCCGGGACGTACACGGCGAAGGTGTCCGTGGCGAAGCGTTACCGCGATCTGCTCGGCATCGCCGACAAGCCACAGACGGTTAAGGTGACCGTGCGCGAGATCGGCTCGGAGGGCGGTGGCGGCGGGGCGCCGGCCGCCCGCCACGGGTCCCGCGCGGCCGGCCACGCCGCCCCGGCGGGTCACGGTGCCGCCTCCGGTCACGCCGCCCCGGCGGGTCACGGTGCCGCCTCCGGTCACGCCGGGCACGGCGCCGTGGCCCCGGCCGCGCCCGCGGCGCCGACGAGCGGCGCGGGACCCTCGTACAACGTGGGCCACGGGCCCCACACGCCCGCACCGCCCGCCCTGCCCTGGGCGGTGAAGAAGGCGGGCCTCAAGGCGGGGGCGCGGATGGGTGACGCGGCCGGGCAGACCGACGGCTCCCGCAAGGCCCCGGCGGTGAAGGCCGCCCCCAAGCGCCCGACCGGCAAGGCGACCGTGCCGGACGTGCCCAAGCCCGACCTCCGTTCGCTGCCCGCCTACGGCATCACCATCAGCGAGCCCGCCACCGAGGGCCCCGACAAGGGCAAGGACTTCCTCGCCTTCAGCGCCAACGTGTGGAACGCGGGCCCCGCGCAGCTGGTCGTCGACGGCTTCCGCGCGCCCGGCAAGGAGCTGATGGACGCCTACCAGTACTTCTACGACGCGAACGGCAAGCAGGTCGGCTACACCCCGACCGGCACCATGGAGTGGGACCCGCGCCCCGGACACGAGCACTGGCACTTCACCGACTTCGCCAGCTACCGGCTGCTGAAGGCCGACCAGAAGGAGGCCGTGCGCAGCGGCAAGGAGGCCTTCTGCCTGGCCAACACCGACGCCGTCGACTACACGGTGAAGAACGCCAACTGGCACCCGTACAACACCGACCTGTCCACGGCGTGCGGTCAGCAGAACTCGATCTCCGTCCGTGAGGTCCTCGACGTCGGCTCCGGCGACACCTACACCCAGGACCTGCCGGGCCAGTCGTTCGACATCACCACGCTGCCGAACGGCACGTACTACATCCAGGTGCTGGCCAATCCGGAGAAGCGGCTCAAGGAGACCGACCTGAACAACAACAGCGCCCTGCGCAAGATCGTCCTCGGCGGGAAGAAGGGGGCGCGTACGGTGACCGTGCCGGCGCACGACCTGGTGAACGCCAACTGACGTCCTGACAGGTCAGGGCCGCAACGCCCTCAGCAGCAGGTCGGCCAGGTGGCCGGCCACCTGCTGGGGGCTGAGCGGCCCGTCCGGGCGGTACCAGGTGGACAGGTGGTGGACGGAGCCGAAGTGGTAGTCCACCACCAGGTCCGCGGGCGTGGCCGACGAGAACACGCCCGCGGCCTGCCCCTCCTCGATGAGGGCCCGGAACCGCTCGTGGTAGCGGCGCCGTTCCGCCCGTACCTGCTTGTTCTTCTCCGGGCTCAGATGGTGCATCGACCGGAAGAAGATCGACGCGTCGTCCAGGTTCTCGATGGTGGTGACCACCACGTCCGCGGCGGCGTCACGCACCCGCTGCTCGACGGGGGCGTCCGCGCTCGCGAAGGCGTCCAGGCGCTCCTGCTGGAGCCGGAGCACGCGCGCGTACACCTCCTGGAGCAGGTCCTCCTTGGAGCCGAAGTAGTGGTAGAGGGCGCCCTTGGTGACGCCGGCCGCCTCGACGATCTCCTGGACGGAGGTGCGGTCGTAGCCCTGTTCCGCGAAGAGCCGGGTGGCGGTGGCCAGCAGCCTCTGGGGGACGGGGGTGCCGTTCCCGTCCGTCGTCCTGGCCATGTGCCGCCACCTCTCTCGTGCACTCGTGCGTGTCGGGGTCATTTACGCGGGGTGACGCAGTTCCCGCCTGAGGATCTTCCCACTCGTCGTCTTCGGCAGCTCCGGCAGGATCGCGACCTCACGGGGATATTTGTACGCCGCCAGCCGCTCCTCGCAGTACGCGGAGAGCTCGGCGGGCTCGGCCGAGGTACCCGGTCGCAGACTGACGTACGCCTTGACCGTCTCCCCCCGGTAGGTGTCGGGGACGCCGACGACGGCCGCCTCGCGGACCGCCGGATGGGTGTAGAGGACGTCCTCGACCTCGCGCGGCCACACCTTGAAGCCGGAGGCGTTGATCATGTCCTTCTTGCGGTCGACGACGTAGAGCCAGCCGTCCGCGTCCATGAAGCCGATGTCGCCGGTGCGCAGTTCGCCGTCCGGGAAGGTCTCGGCGGTGGCCTCCGGCAGCCGCCAGTAGCCGGGGACGACCTGGGGCCCGCGTACGGCGATCTCGCCCTGCTCGCCGAACGGCACCTCCTTGCCGTTCTCGTCCAGGATGCGGACGACCGTCTCGGGGCCCGGGACGCCGACCGAGAGGGTGCCGGAGGCGGGGTCGACGGGGGCCTCCTTCTCGGGTGGTACGGCGGCGCAGGGGGCGGTGCATTCGGTCAGGCCGTAGCCGTTGCGGATGTACGGGCCGAAGCCGGCGCGGAACTTCTCGACCAGGGCCGGGGGCACGGGCGCGCCGCCGGAGGAGATCACCTGGAAGGACGCGAAGTGGCCGGGCGTGGCGGCGGGGTGGGCGGCCAGCGCCATGAAGGCGGTGGAGGGGCCGACGGTGTAGGCGGGGCGGTGCTCGGCGAAGGCGTCGAGGACGACGCCCGCCTCGAAACGGTACGCGAGGATGAGGGTGCCCGCGTTGGCGAGGCAGACGGCCAGCTCGCAGACCATGCCGGTGATGTGGAAGAGCGGGGCGAGGGCGAAGTAGGCGGCGCCTTCGGGGACGGGGTGGCCGGTGCGCTGCCGTTCGGCGTTGTACATGATCCCGCGGTGGGTGTTCATGGCGCCCTTGGGCGTGCCGCTGGTGCCGGAGGTGTAGCTGATCAGGGCCACGTCGGTGGCGGTGAGGTCCCGCTCCGCGGGCGCGGGGTGGCCGGCGCGGGCGACGGTGACCAGGTCGTCGGTGTCGGCGGGCTTGGGGAGCCGCTGGAAGCCGAGGACACGCGGGTCGTCGCGGGTCTGGAGGTCCTTCTCGCAGGCGGTGAGGGCGACGCGTACGGGTGAGTCGGCGGCCGTTGCGCGCAGGTACTCCTCCCAGGCGCGGTCGGCGCAGATCAAGGCGCTCGCCTCGGAGTCGTTCAGTGCGTGGGCGACCTCGGCCGACTTGTACATCGGGTTGAGCGGGACGACGGTCGCCCCGGCCTTCCACGCGCCGAGCAGGGCGAGGACGAAGTGCGGGGTGTTCTGGAGCATGATCGCGACGCGGTCGCCGCGCACGACGCCCCGGGAGGCGAGGAATCCGGCCACCGAGTCGGAGAGCGTGTCGGTCTCGCGGTAGGTCAGGCGCCCGTCGAAGTAGGCGAGGGCGGGGTGCTCGGGGGCGTGGGCGACAGCGGCGCGGAAGGCGTGCACGACGGTGGCGGGCGGCTGTACGGGGGCCCGCTGGGCGTCGCTGAGCTGCGCGAGCCACGGCTTGGCCGCGTAGATCGACGTCGTCGGGTTCACTGCCCGGTGCCCTCCCACTTCTGCTGGATGTGGCTCATATTGTTCAGCCAGCGCTCGGGGTCGCTCGCGCGGGCCCGGTAGTACCCGGCGACCTCGGGGTGGGGCAGGATCAGGAACCGGTCGGCCTCGATGCCCTCGAACAGCGCGTCGGCGACGTCCTCGGGCTCGATGGCGGTGGGGGCGAGGACGAGCTCGCCGGCCGACCCGGCGGCGGTGAGCATGTCCGTACGGACGCCCTGCGGGCAGATGGCGTGGACCTTCAGGCCGCGGTGGCGGTAGGTGAGCGAGAGCCATTCGGCGAAGGCGTACGCGCCGTGCTTGGACACGCTGTAGGGCGCGGCCCCGACCATGGTGAGCAGCCCGGCGGCCGAGACGGTGGAGACGAACCGGCCGGAGCCGCGCTCCAGCCACTCGGGCAGCAGGGCGCGGGCGGCGCGGACGTGGGCCATCACGTTGACGTCCCAGGCGGCCGCCCAGACCTCCTCGCTCGCGAAGGCGTCGCCGGGTGAGGCGAGCCCGGCGTTGACGCAGTAGACGTCGACGGTGCCGCCGAGGGCCTCGCGGGCCTCGTCGACGATTCGGGAGGCGTCGCCGGGGACGGCGGTGGCGCCGATCTCGTCGGCGACGGCCCTGGTGCGGCCGGGGTCGATGTCGTTGACGACGACCCGGGCGCCTTCCGCCGCGAACCGCCGCGCGAGTGCGGCTCCGATCCCGCCGCCCGCTCCGGTGACGACCACGCCCGCGCCCTGGACCGTACTCATCGAGACCCGCCTCTCCTCTGTGATGGACCGATCGACAGACTAACCGGTCGGTATGTGGTGGGGGAAGGCCGTCGTGCCCGCCTCGTTCCCTGGGCCAGGTGTGCGCGCTAGCGTGCGTGGCCGGAGCGGTCGAGCGGTCACGGAGGTGTGCGGATGAGCGTGTCCAGACGGGGTCTGCTGGTCGCCGGCGGCGCGGCGGGGGTGATGGCGGCCGCTCCCGGACAGGCGGCCGCGCACGGCGCTGGCCGCCGGGTGCGGACCGGCTTCGACCGGCTCGCGGCCGACGGGTACGCGGCGCTCGCGGGTCAGCGGGTGGGTGTGGTGACCAACCCGACGGGGGTCACTGCCGAGGTGCGGCACATCGTGGACGTCATGCACGCCGACGACCGGGTGGATCTGATCGCCGTGTTCGGCCCCGAGCACGGCTTCCGGGGCACGGCCCAGGCGGGCGGTTCGGAAGGGCGGTACGACGATCCGGCGACGGGGCTGCCGGTGTACGACACGTACCTGAAGAGCGGGCGGGCGCTGGCGGACATCTTCACCGCCTCCGGAGTCGACACGGTCGTGTTCGACATCCAGGACGTGGGCGCGCGGTTCTACACGTACATCTGGACGCTGTACGACTGCATGGTGGCGGCGGCGCTGGCGGGGAAACGTTTCATGGTGCTGGACCGGCCGAACCCGGTGACCGGGCGGGCGGCCCTCGGGCCCGTACTGGACAGGGCGTTCGCGACCTTCGTGGGGCGGGAGCCGATCGCGCAGGCGCACGGGATGACGGTGGCGGAGCTGGCGCGGCTGTTCAACGCGGAGTTCCTGGCCAAGCCGGTTCCGCTGACGACGGTACGGATGTCGGGGTGGCGGCGCGCGGACTTCTTCGACGCGACGGGGCTGCCGTGGGTGCCGCCGAGCCCCAACATGCCGACTCCGGACACCGCCCTGGTGTACGCGGGGACCTGCCTGTTCGAGGGGACGAACCTGTCGGAGGGCCGGGGTACGACGCGCCCGTTCGAGCTGTTGGGCGCGGAGGGGATCGACCGGCGGTGGGCTCAGGCGGCGAACGCGCTGGAACTGCCGGGCGTGTGGTTCCGGGAGGCGTACTTCGCGCCCACGTTCTCCAAGTTCCAGGGGAAGACGGCGGGCGGGGTGCAGCTGCACGTGCACGACCGGGCGGCGTTCGACCCGGTACGGACCGGCATCGGGCTGCTGGTGACGGCGAAGCGGAGCTGGAGCGGTTTCGCCTGGCGTCCGGACAACTGGATCGACAAGCTGACCGGTTCGGCGAAGGTCCGCACCCTGATCGACGCGGGCGCGGACACGGACGAGGTGGTGGGCGCCTGGGAGGCGGACCTGGCGGCCTTCCGGGCGGTGCGGCGCGCGTACCTGGCGTACCACTGACAGCGGGACGGCGCGCGTACCTGGCGTACCACTGACAGCGGGACGGCCGGCGGCCCCGAGCGGCGTCCCGTCACCGAACCGGCCAACGCGCACGGGGCGCGGCGGCGATCGCACCGGCGGCGGCCGACGGCCGTATCCCGCCGATGTCGCCGACCGGGACCAGGGGGCGGGATCACCGTGGTCCCGGACAGACCTTCGTGCCCGCCGGGGCCGGCCGTTGCCCTGAGCCCGCCGGACGGTGAGGGAGCGTCACTTTTTCGCAATCGCCACACCGGGCGCCGTGGGGGCAATTCGCGTCAGATGTCCCGCTGATGGCCTCCATTCGTTTTTCGATGGAGCCGAACTGGGAACCCGTACGTCCATTCATCGACTCCGAAGTACGAGCGACGGAGGTGGCAGTGCGATGGCCGGTTTCCGGAGTCTTGCGAGACAGGTGCGTGATCCGGGGTGCGATCTGGCGCTGCGGCGGTATTCGCTGCGCAAGTGCCTTGAGCGGTTCGCCCCTTATGGGCACCGGGCGACCTGGGACCACCTGTGCAGCAGGCACAGGTTCGGGCCCGAGGACCGGGAGCCCGATCCGGCGCGGCTGGTGGCCGCGCTCGACGAGTTGGAAGAGGCGCGGGCGGTCTGGCTCGCGTACGAGGAGCAGTTCGCGGAGCGCCGGAAGCGCGAGAAGCACGACGGGCTGCGACGGCCCGGCTGGATCGACGACTGGCACCGGCGCACCTGGGGCGGCAACGGCATAGCCCGGTGCGACGACCCGTCGGTGCACCCGAGGCTGCCGCTGGCTGAGGCGCTGCGGCGGCTGATCGCCGCCCTGGAGGCGGGGCCGGGTGAACACTGCCCGGTGTGCGCGGGGGACGCGATCGTCTGGCGGCCGGACCTGTCGAACGAGCCGTGGTTCGGGCCGGTGTGCACGGGCTGTGGCGTGGTGGTGCCGCAGGCCGTCCTGACGCCCGAGGCGCTGGCGGCGGCCAAGCGGGGGCGGCGCAAGGTGCTCGTGTCGGTGGCGTGAGCGCACCAGCGCGGGGGCGGGCGTCGGCGCCGGTACGCCCCCGTTGCCGGAGCGGGCCCGTTGTCAGTGGCGGGTGTCACCATCGGGGCATGATCCAGGTCTGAACGGGCGCCGCGGAACGGGGGATTCCGCGGCCGTGCCCAGGTCGCCCGGCGCGCCGGCCGGGGCGGCCGCCGGAGCGGTCGCGGCCGGCGCCACGGAGGTGCACGTCCACCCCAGGACGCCCGGCGGGGACGACACGCTGTCGCCGCGCGTGCCGGCCGCGGTGCTGACGGCGATACGGGAGGCGGTGGACGTCCCGGCCGGGGTGACCACCGGCGCGTGGGCCGGAGCCGGATCCGCGACGGCGGGTGGAGCGGGTGCGGTCCTGGACGGTGCTGCCGGATTACGCGTCGGTCGACTGGTACGAGCCGGGCGCCGAGGAGGTCGCCGCCTCGCTGGACACGGCTCGCGCCCTGCCGGCGGAGTTGGGCGGCGCCCTCGGCATACCCGTACTGCTGCACGGCGAGGACGGCGGCGCCTGGCCCGTGTCGCGCCTGGCGGCTGGACACCCGCGTGGGCCTGGACGACACGCTCTTCCTGCCGGACGGGCGGCCCGCGGAGTCGAACGCGCAACTGGTCGCGGCGGCGTTCGAGGAGCGTGACGGTATCAGGCGCCGAAACCGGTGGGCCACCGGATTCGCACGGGCGAGAGTGGGCGGCGATGAGAACCGCACCACGAGGAGACCACCACCCATGTCGACCCTGCGTGTCACCGCCGAGCTGCTGACCGTCCACGAGCATCCGAACGCCGACGCCCTGGAGCTGGCCCAAGTGGGCCTGTACCGCGCGGTCGTCGCCAAGGGCGCCTACCGCACCGGTGACGCCGCCGTGTACATCCCCGAGCAGGCGGTGCTGCCGCCCGCGCTCGTCGAGGAGCTGGGCCTGACGGGACGGCTGGCGGGGAAGGCGTCGAACCGGGTCAAGGCGGTCCGGCTGCGTGGGGAGCTGTCACAGGGACTGGTGTGCCGGCCGCGTGCGCTGGCGGAGGTGGACCTGGCGCGGGCGGCGGCCGAGGGGGCGGACTTCGCGGAGGTGCTGGGCATCACCAAATGGGTGCCGCCGGTGCCGACGACGATGAGCGGCGACGTGGAGTCGGCGCCCGGTCTGCTGCCGTGGGTCGACATCGAGAACATCCAGCGGTATCCGGACGTCTTCGAGCCGGGCGAGCCAGTGGTCCTGACGGAGAAGCTGCACGGCACGGCCTGCCTGATGACGTACGTCGCCGGCGACGAGCGGGTGCTGGTCTCCTCCAAGGGCTTCGGCGCCAAGGGCCTGGCCCTGAAGGAGGACCCGCGCAATCTGTACTGGCGGGCGATCCGCGCCTACGACGTACCGGCGGTCGCCGCGCGCCTCGCCGCCGAGCTGGGCGCGAGCCGGGTCGGCGTGTTCGGCGAGGTGTACGGGGCGGGGGTGCAGGACCTGGGGTACGGCGCCAACGGCCGCAGCGAGGAGCTGGGTTACGCGGTCTTCGACGTCTCGGCCGAGATCGACGGCCACGTCCGCTGGCTGGACCCGGCCGAGCTGCCGTCGGTCGAGCTGCCGCTGGTGCCCCGGTTGTACGCGGGACCGTACGACATAGCGAAGGTGCTGGAGCTGGCCACCGGCCGGGAGACGGTCTCGGGGCGGGAGCTGCACCTGCGCGAGGGCGTGGTGATCCGTGCCGCGACCGAGCGGTACAGCCCCGTGGTGGGCGGGCGGGCGATCGCGAAGGCGGTGAGCCCGGCCTACCTGACCCGCAAGGGCGGCACGGAGTACGAGTGAAATTTCTTGAGCCCCCTCTTGTCAACTTTGGCTCCCGGAGTTATAAGAAAAAGGCAGACGGTCAGCAGCATCCCTGAGTACACAGAGGAGGAACCGATGATGCTGATGCGGACCGACCCCTTCCGTGAGCTCGACCGGCTCACCGAGCGCCTGCTGGGCACCAGCGCCCACCCGGCGGCCATGCCGATGGACGCCTACCGCGAAGGGGACACCTTCGTCGTCCAGCTCGATCTCCCGGGCGTCAGCCCCGACAGCATCGATCTGGATGTCGAGCGCAATGTGCTCACCGTCAGGGCCGAGCGCCGTACGGCTCCGGAGGGCGACGCCGAGATGGTGATCGCCGAGCGGCCGTCCGGCACGTTCAGCCGCCAGCTGTTCCTCGGCGAGACGCTGGACACCGATCGCATCGAGGCGTCCTACGACGTCGGTGTCCTGACCCTGCGGATCCCGGTGGCCGAGCAGGCCAAGCCGCGCAAGATCGAGATCAGTGGCGGAAGCGACCGCAAGCAGATCAGCGGCTGATCCGGCCCGCCGCACGGCATGATGGGCGGGGACGGGTCTCCCGGCCCCGCCCATGCCCATCGAGCGATGCCGAGGGAGAGAGATGCGCATGCAGTGGGACGCGTTCTTGGCCGCGGTGCAGGAACGCGGCGAATACCCCTCCCGGCGTGAGGCCGACCGGGCCGCCCGCGTCGTCCTGGCCCTGCTGGGCGCACACCTCGTCGGCAACGAGCGGGCCGAGCTGGCCGCCGGCCTGCCCGAGACGTGCGCCCTGGTCCTGCTCAACCCGCTCCCCGCCGCCGAACCGCTCGGGCCCGACCGGTTCGTACGCGCCACGGCCGCGTGGATCGACGGCGCCACGGAGGAGACGGCCAAGTGGGACATCGGCGCCGTCCTCAGCGTCGTGGCCGACACGGCGGACGACGACCTGATGCGCCGTATCCTCCTCCAACTGCCGCCCGGCTACGACCTGCTGTTCGGCCGCCCCGGCATGACGGAGCCGAGCACCCCCTCCCGGCCCGGGACGTCCGAGCCCGGCCTGCCCCCGGAGGCCTGACCCGGAGGCCTGCCCCCCGGGTCTACTGCGCTGCCGCCTCCTCCGACGCCGGCCGGGGCCGTTCGGGCAGGAGGCGGGAGCCGACCATCCGCTCACCGAAGACGTCGTCCGGATTGGACAGGACGCACGTCTTCAGGGAGAGGCAGCCGCATCCGATGCAGTCGGTGAGGTGGTCCCGCAGCCGGCTCAGCTGCTTGATCCGCTCGTCGAGTTCCGAACGCCACGCCTCGGACAGGCGCGCCCAGTCCTCCCGGTTGGGGGTGCGCCCCTCGGGCAGTTCCGCCAGGGCGTCCCTGATCGTCGCGAGCGGAATGCCCACGCGCTGGGCGGCGCGCACGAAGGCGACGCGGCGCAGCGCGTCCCTGCTGTAGCGGCGCTGGTTCCCGCTGGTGCGGCGGCTGGTGATCAGGCCCTTGGACTCGTAGAAGTGCAGGGCCGAGACGGCCGCCCCGCTGCGTGCGGAGAGCTGGCCGACGGTGAGTTCGTGGATCTTCTCTGGAATCTGCGGCACCCCTCGAACCCTACTGGTCGCCTCCCGGCGGTCCGTTGACAGGAGCGCACCCGCCCCAGCATGCTGAGCAAGCGCTTAGACACCCCGTGCGTACATGAGTACATGAGTCAGGGAGCTGGGAGATGGCAGAGCCGAGGATCTTCACGTCCGCCGACGAGCTGCGCGCCGCGGTCGGCGAGCAGCTGGGGCACAGCGACTGGCTGGAGATCGAACAGAAGCGGATCGACCTGTTCGCCGAGGCCACCGGCGACCACCAGTGGATCCACGTGGACCCGGAGCGGGCCGCCGCCGGGCCGTTCGGGACGACCATCGCGCACGGGTACCTCACCCTGTCGCTGCTCCCGCTCCTCGTACCGCAGGTCATGCGGGTCGAGGGCATGAAGATGGGCGTCAACTACGGGACGAACAAGGTCCGCTTCCCCGCCCCGGTGCCGGTCGGGTCGCGGCTGCGCGCGAGCGCCGTCCTCAAGGACGTCACGGACGCGGGCGGCGGCGTGCAGGTGACGGCCGTGGTGACGGTGGAGCGCGAGGGCGGCGACAAGCCGGTGTGCGTCGCCGAGTCGCTGTCCCGCTACTACTTCTGAGCCTCGGCGGCCCCGGCGCCCACCATGCGCAGCACGAGGTCGGCGTAGAGCGCGCCGACCTCGTCGGGCGTCCGGCGCCCCCCGGTGCTGAACCAGCGGGCCACGTCGATGCAGAGCGAGAGCACGGCGAGGGTGGTGCCGGAGACGTCGGGGACGTCGAACTCCCCCGCCGCCACGCCCTCGTTGATGATGCGGCGCACCGCCGCGTCGCTCTTGCGGCGCAGCTCGAAGATCTCGGCGCGGTGCTCGTCGCTGAGCGACTCGAGTTCGTACTGGACCACGCGCGCGGTGGTGCGCCGGCCGGCGTGCCAGCGGACGAAGGAGCGTACGGCGTCGGCGAGCCGCTCCGTGGCGGTTCCGGGGCCGTCGGCGGCCGCCTGGAGGATCTCCAGCGCCTTCACATGGCCGATCCGGCTGATCCGGTGGAGGAGCTCTTCCTTGGTCTTGTAGTGGATGTAGAGGGCGGCCGGGCTCATCCCGGCCCGGCCCGCGATGTCACGGGTGGTGGTGGCGTGGTAGCCGCGCTCGGCAAAGGCCTCGACCGCGGCGACGAGCAGCCGCCTGGCCGCGTCAGGGGTCACCTCGTCCCATGGCGTGTCCTCGCCGCCGGCCGTTTCCTCCGCCGTGCTCATCGTTCGCCCCTTCCGGTGTCCAAGGACGAACACCATACCCCGACAGTGAGCAAGCGCTTAGAGCTTCTGGAACGGGTCGTGCTCGGCGAGCAGCTTCTCGAGCCGGGCCTGGTCGACGCGGCTGACGATCTGCCCGGCCTCCTGCCGGTCGCGGACGACCTTGGCGAGGGTGAAGGCGGAGGTGGTGAGGTAGAGGACGGCGATGCCGAGGAAGGCGCGCACCCAGGCGTCGGTCTCCAGGTTGAAGATGCCGAGGGCGACCGCGCCCAGGGCGATCGCGAAGGAGGCTACGGCCTGGCCGTAGTAGGCGGCCGTGTTCTGCTGCTTGACCGGTGTGTCACTCATGCGGGAAAGGATGCGCGGCCGCGGCGCGGCCCGCATCCGTCCCCGTACTCATGCCGTACTCAGGACGGCCGCCGTCAGAATGCGGAGACGCCCGTCAGCGCGCGGCCGATGATGAGCTTCTGTATCTGGCTGGTGCCTTCGTAGAGAGTCATCACGCGCGCGTCGCGCAGCAGTTTGCCGACCGGGTACTCGTCGATGTAGCCGTAACCACCGAAGACCTGGAGGGCGTTGTTGGCGGAGCGTACGGCGGCCTCGGAGGCGAACAGCTTGGCCTTGGAGGCGGCCGTGGCGAATTCCTGGCCCCGGTCGACGAGATCGGCGACCCGCCAGGTCAGCAGCCTTGCCGCGTCGACGTCGACGGAGATGTCGCTGATCAGCTCCTGCACGAGCTGGTACGAGGCGATGGGCTTGCCGAACTGCTCGCGCTCACCCGCGTACCGCACGGCCGCGTCGAGTGCGGCCTGCGCGATGCCGACGCAGCCGGCGGCGACGGACATGCGGCCCTTGGCGAGCGCGGACATGGCGATGGAGAAGCCCTTGCCCTCCGGGCCCATGTGCGCGGAGGCAGGCACCCGGACGTCGTCCAGGACGAGTTCGGCGGTGGCCTGGCCGCGCAGGCCGAGCTTGCCGTGGATGGTGCGGCGGGTGAGGCCGGGCGTGTCGGTGGGGACGAGGAAGGCGGAGACGCCCCGGTGGCCGGGGGTGTCATTGGTGCGGGCGAAGAGGAGCACCACATCGGCCCAGGTGCCGTTGGTGATGAACATCTTGGTGCCGTTGATGACGTAGTCGCCGCCGTCGCGCACCGCCCGGGTGGTGAGGTTCCCGGCGTCGGAGCCGGTGCCGGGCTCGGTGAGGCCGAAACAGCCGAGCGCGTCACCGGCGGTGAGGCGGGGCAGCCAGTGCCGCTTCTGCTCCTCGTCGCCCCAGGCGGCGATGGTCTTGGCGACCAGCCCGAGCGAGACGGACACGATGCCGCGCACGGACGAGTCGCCGCGCCCCAGTTCCTCGGTGACCAGGCAGTACGCGAGGTGGTCGCCGCCGGAGCCGCCGTACTCCTCGGGGATGGTGAGGCCGAGGAAACCGAGCGCGCCGAGCTTCTTGACGATCGACTTGTCGACGTTCTCGGCGCGGTCCCACTCGACGACGTGCGGGGCGATCTCGCGCTGGACGAAGTCCTCGGCGAGCTGCCGGACGGCCGCCTGCTCCTCGCTCGGTTCCAGGTTCATGCGCGGACACCCCACTTTAACTATCACTGCTAGTTTCTTTGGTCAGGCCTACTATGTGCCGCATGGCCCGACCGCGCAAGCCCCTCCTCAGCCGAGACCGCATCGTCGCCACGGCCGGTGCCCTGGTGGACGCGGAGGGGCTGGAGGCCGTCTCGACCCGGCGCCTCGCCGCGGAACTGGGCGTCAGCGGGCCCTCGCTCTACAACCACTTCCGCACGAAGGACGAGATCCTGGAGGCGGTGGCGGACTCGGTGAGCGCCAAGGTCGACCTGTCGATGTTCGACGAGGACGACGGCCGCGACTGGCGCACGGCGCTGCACGACTGGGCCGTCTCCTACCGCGCCGCCCTCACCGACCACCCCAACATCGTCCCGGTCCTCGCCCGCGGCCCCGGCCGCCGCCCGGCCGGCCTGCGCGTCGCCGACGCCGTCTTCGGCGCGATGGTCCGCGCGGGCTGGCCCCCGGCGCAGGCCACCCACATCGGCGCGCTGATGCGTTACTTCATCACCGGCTCGGCACTCGGCTCCTTCGCGCGCGGCTTCGTCGACGACGAGACGGCGTACGACCCCGCCGACTACCCCCACCTGGGCCAGGCGCACCTGCTCGCCGAGCGCCAGGAGAAGGTCGACGAGGGCGCCTTCGAGACGGGCCTGCGGGCACTGCTGGACGGGCTGACGGCGCAGTACCAGGGGGTGGTTCGCCGATGAGCGAGGCGGACCTGCCGGCCTCGGTACAGGCCGGGGACGCGGACGCCGTACGGGCCCTGCTGAAGGCCGGCACCGCTCGGCGAGCGGCATGCTGGCACACGGCCGTGACGCCGCGCCGGAGGTCGTGGACGTCCTCCTCGTCCTGGCCCGTGACCCGGATGCCCGATGTGCAAGGGAACGCCGCGGAGGGGCTGTCGCGGGTCGGTGACCGTACGCCCCGCGTGGCGGAGGCCCTCGTCGCACTGCTCGACGAGGAGAACCAGATGGCGCGCCTTGCGGCCGCCTGGGGACTGGCCATGCGGGACGACCCGCGCACGGCGGACGCGATCGAACGTGTCGGGCCCTTGGAGCCGGGGGCCGAGCACGACCACCGGTGGTCCGAACTGTGGCGGTGGCGGCGGGATCACGGTTCGGCCGCCACCGAACCGTAGCCGCGCCATCCTGTGTCGTGACTGGTCCTCGACGAGCTGCCGCGGCCGCTGGCGCCGGGCCGGTGGCGCCCTGCGCCTCGCCGGGGTGGCCGTCCCGCGCTCCCGGCCGCCGCGGCGGACGGCGGCCGGGAGCGGTGTACCCGTCAGTGGGAGGCGGCCCGTGCCGCCCGGGAGGCCAGGATCTTGATGGAGATCAGGGCGATCACGGCGAGGCCCATGATGTAGCCGGAGACGGCCATCGAGGTGCCGGTGGCCTCCAGCAGCAGCACCATCACGAACGGCGCCAGGCCGCCGCCGAACACGGCCGCGATCTGGTAGCCGAGTGAGGCCCCGGTGTAGCGCATCTCCGCCGTGAACAGCTCGGCGAACAGCGCCGCTTGCGGCCCGTACATGATGCTGAGGAAGCAGCTGGTGACGAACGTGCCGACGGCCAGCCACAGCAGCGACCTGGTGTCGATGAGCAGGAACAGCGGCACCGCCCACACCAGCAGTCCGACCGCGCCCAGCGTGTAGATGCGCAGCCGTCCGATCCGGTCGGAGAGGGCCGCGGCGGCGGGTATCAGCACCAGCTGGGTGAGGCTCACGCCGAGGGACACGGTGAGGACCGCGCCGCGCTCCATGCCCAGCCCGCGCGTCGAGTAGTCCAGCACGCCCGTGATGATGATGTAGAACGTCGCGGTGTTGACGGCGAAGGATCCGCCGGCCAGGAAGACCGTGCCCAGGTGGCTGCGCAGGATGGTCCGCAGCGGCGAGCGCTTCACGGTCTTCTCCTGCTCGGCCAGGGCCCGCTCGGCCTCCTTGAACGCCGGGGTCTCCTCCACGCGCGCGTGGATGTACCAGGCGAGGCCGAGGACGAGGAAGCCGACGAGGAACGGCACCCGCCAGCCCCAGGCGGCGAACGCCGCGTCGCTGGTGAACGCCCCGGCGACCAGGAACACGGTGTTGGCGGTCACCACGCCGATCGGGACACCGAGCTGGACCAGGCTGCCGTACAGGCCACGCTTGCCCTCGGGGGCGTACTCGGTGGCCATGAGCATCGCGCCGCCCCACTGGGCGCCGACGGCGATGCCCTGGAGGACGCGGAAGAGGACGAGCAGCAGCGGAGCGGCGATGCCGATCGTCTCGTACGTGGGGAGCAGGCCGATGCCGGCGGTGGCGAGGCCCATCAGGGTGAGCGCGAGGACCAGCATGGGCTTGCGGCCCCGCTTGTCCCCGAAATGGCCGGCGATGACCCCGCCGACGGGCCGGGCGAGGAACCCGACGGCGAAGGTGGCGAAGGCGGCGAGGACACCGGCGGACGAGCTGCCCGCCGGGAAGTAGAGGTCGCCGAGGACGAGAGCCGCGGCGATACCGAAGACGAAGTAGTCGTACCACTCGACGGCCGAGGCGAGCGCGGCCGCGGTGGCCACCCTGCGCCGGTTCCGGGTGCTGGGAGCGGAAGCGGTGGAAGGGGGAGGGGGTGCCGTGTCCATGCGGTGCACACTCCGATTGGGTGCGGGGGACGAAAGGGGGGCGGCGCCGTGAATTGCGGGGACCGTACCGACCAGCCGGTACGGCGGTCAACGGGTGGGAAGGCAACGGTTCCGCTTCGGTCCCGGCCACCGTCCCCGGACGGCATCCCGTACGGCCCCGGCAGCACGAACACCCCGGCCGCGTGTGGCGGCCGGGGTGTGCGCGGGGCGGGTGCGAAGGGCTAGAAGACGACCAGGGCGCGTCCGCCCTTGCCCGCGATCATGTTGTCGAACGCCGCCGGGATGCCCTCCAGCGCGATCCGCTCGGTGACCAGCGCGCCCAGGTCGAGGCGCCCGGCGCGGATGTGCCCGGCGAGGACGGGCAGGTCCTCGGCGGGGTTGGAGTTGCCGTACACGCAGCCGGAGAGCGTGCGGCCCCAGTGGAAGATCTCCAGGGCGTTGAACGTCACCTGCTGGTCCTTGCCGCCGATGCCGACGACCGTGGTGCGGCCCCCGCGCCGGGTGGAGTCCCAGGCGGTACGGATGGTGGCGGCGCGGCCGACGCACTCGACGGCCACGTCGGCGCCCTGGCCGCCGGTGAGCTTGCGTACCTCCCTGGCGGTGGTGTCGGAGGCCACGACGTACTCGGTGGCGCCGGCCTGCCGGGCGAGCGCCTCCTTGTCGGGCGACACGTCGACGGCGACGATCGCCCCCGCGCCCGCGATCCGGGCGGCCTGGAGGGTGGCCAGGCCCACCCCTCCGACGCCGAACACGACGACCGACTCGCCCTCGCGCACCCGCGCGGAGTGGTGGACCGCCCCGTAGCCGGTGAGGGCGGCACAGCCCAGCAGGGCGGCGTCGGTGAGCGGGACGCCGTCGGGGACGGGCAGCACGCAGTTGGCGGCGACGACGGTCTCCTCGGCGAACGCGGCGACGTTCAGGCCCGGGTGGAGCTCCGTGCCGTCCTCGGTGACGGCGTAGACGCTGCCCGCGCCGGTGAGGGCGTCGGCGCACAGCCACACCTCGCCGAGCGTGCAGGGGTGGCAGGAGCCGCAGGACGGCGCCCAGTTGAGGACGACGCCGTCGCCGGGGGCGACATGGGTGACGCCCTCGCCGACGGCGAGCACGGTCCCGGCGCCCTCGTGGCCCAGGACGGCGGGGACGGGCACCCGCATGGTGCCGTTGGACAGGGACAGGTCGGAGTGGCAGACACCGGCGGCGGCGAGGCGGACCCTCACCTGGCCGGGGCCGGGCTCCGGGAGTTCGATGCCGGTGATCTCCAGAGGAGCACCTATGGCGGGCAGGACGGCGGCGCGGACCACGATCGTTTTCTCCCGGTATGAGAACTGGTCAGAACTGGAGGGACTTGGTCTGGAGGTACTCGGCGAGGCCGTGCGCGCCCAGCTCGCGCCCGACGCCCGACTCCTTGTAGCCGCCGAAGGGGGCGAGCGGGTTGAACCGGCCGCCGTTGATGTCGACCTGGCCCGCCTCCATGCGGCGCGCGAAGGCGACGGCTTCCGCCTCGTCGCCGGCCCACACGGCGCCGGCGAGGCCGTACACCGTGCCGTTGGCGATGCGCAGGGCGTCGTCCTCGTCCTCGTACTTCAGGAACGAGACGACCGGGCCGAAGATTTCCTCCTGGGCGATGGTCATCTCGGGGGTGACGTCCGCGAAGATCGTCGGGCTGACGTAGTAGCCGCGGTCGAGAGGCGCGTCGGTGCCGCCCACGACGAGCCGGGCGCCCTCCTCCACGCCCTTCTCGATGTAACCGCGCACGCGCTGCTGCTGCTTGGCGTTGACCATGGGTCCGATCCGGTCGCCCGGGGTGTACTTGGCGACGGCCTGGGCGGCGATCGCCACGGCCTCGTCGTACTGGTCCTTGTGCACCAGCACCCGGGTCAGGGCGCTGCACCGCTGGCCGGAGTTGGACAGGGCGTTGGCAAGGCCGGTCTGGACCGCCTTGGCCAGGTCGGCGGAGGGCAGGACGACGTTGGCGGACTTGCCGCCGAGCTCCAGGGCGACCCGCTTGACGGCCCCGCCCGCGAGCGCGCCGATCCGCTTGCCGACAGCGGTGGAGCCGGTGAAGGAGACCAGGTCCACGTCCTCGTGCTCGGCCAGCGCCTGGCCCGCGACCGGCCCGAGGCCGGTGACGAGGTTGAAGACTCCGGCGGGCAGTCCCGCCTCGTCCACGGCCTCGGCGAAGAGCTGCGCGGTCAGCGGGGTGTCCTCGGCGGGCTTGAGGACGACGGTGCATCCGGCGGCCAAGGCGGGAGCCACCTTGGCAACGACCTGGTGCAGCGGGTAGTTCCAGGGCGTGATCGCGCCCACGACCCCGACCGGTTCGTGCAGGACCGTGGAGTTGCCCACCTTCTCCTCGAACGGGTAGGAGGCCACCAGCTCCGCGTACGTGCCGGTGATCAGCACCGGCAGTCCGGCGTGCACCTGCTGGGCGAACTGCGCCGGGGCGCCCAGCTCCGCCGTCACCGTCTCCGCGATCTCCTCCAGGCGCGCGGCGAGCACGTCCCGCAGGGCGGCGAGCCGCGTGGCCCGCTCGGCGGGCGGGGTGGCCGCCCACGCCGGGAAGGCCGCGCGGGCGGCCCGGACCGCGGCGTCCACGTCCTCGGCCGTACCGGCCGGGACATGGGCGATGACCTGCTCGTCGGCCGGGTTCACCACCGCGATGGTGTCGGTGCCGGCGGCGGGCCGCCACGCGCCGCCGATGTACATCCCGTCGTGGGCCTTCATCCGCTTCTCCTTCGCCGGCGTTTCGGACGTGACTCCTCGGTCGTCCACAACCCAAACTAGCGGTGGTAGTTTTCTGGCGCCAGGGGCTGCGGGGCCGACCACATCACATCAGAAGTCCGCCGTGGTCCGTTCGTCGAGGCGGGCCACGGACTCCTGGCCGAAGGTGCGCTCATAGGCGTCACGGATCCGCTCGATCCTCGGATCGCGGGCCTTCGCCTCCGCCGCCGGGTACAGCAGGATCAGCTCGTACGAACGCTCCCGCTCGATCCTCCCGCTCGCGTCCCGCCACTGCCCACGGCCCTCCTGCACGGTCAGCCCCTCCGGGAAGGCCGGCGTGACCTCCCGGTCGATGAACGCCGTGAACTGCTGGTCCGTGACGTCCGGGCCGCCGTCGGGCCGCTCGGTCCCGAAGAACAGCCGCGTCTCCAGGTAGGCCGTTCCCCGGGAGGTGGCGGTTCCGGCGGTGTCACCGGCCCGGTCGCCGAAGGTCGCGTACGCGGCGGGGGCACCGGCCGCGAGCAGGACGGTCGCCGTGGTGACGGCCAGGCGGGAGCGGGTGGTGGACAGGATCGGCATGGCGTGTGGGCCCTTTCCGCGCGGGTGCGTGAGCGACGGCCACTCTGACAGTCCGCCGCCGCCCGGTCCGGCCGAAACACCGGATTCGGCCGGATCCGGGCGGCGGTTGCCGTCAGGACGCCCGGTGCGTCACGACACCGGTCCGTCACGACGCCCGGCGCGTCACGACGCCCGGCGCATCAGGACGCCCGGTGCGTCACCCGGCCCGACGAGACGGTCAGCCGGATCGGCGCGTCCGCGACCTCGTCGGCCGGCGCGTCGACCGGGTCGACCGCGAACGCCGTGAGGTCGGCGCGCAGCCCCGGCGCGATGCGCCCCGCCACCGTCTGCTCGCCCGCCGCGACCGCCGCGTGCGTCGTGCAGCCCTCCAGGGCCATCAGCCCGGTGAGCCCACGCCCCGCCGACGCCGCACCGCGCGGGGCACGCGCCGTGGCGAGGACCTGCCGGGCGTCGTAGTGGGCGATCGGCCAGTCGGAGCCGAGCGCCAGGTACGCCCCCGCGTCCCGCAGGTCACGGCAGCGCCACGCGCGCGACGCCCGTTCGCCGCCGAGCCGCTTGGACCACTCGTCGGTGCGGTCGGCGCGGGTGTACGCGGTGTGCGGCGGCTGCATGGAGGCGATGACGCCCAGGTCGGCGAACCGGGCGAGCTGGTCGGCGGGGAGCGTCTCGATATGCTCGATCCGGTGCGCGAGCCAGCCGCTGTCCCCCAGGGACGCGACGGTGTCCAGGACGTGCCGTACGGCGGCGTCCCCGATGGCGTGCGTGGCCGTGCGTACACCGGCGGCGTGGAGGTGCCGTACGGCGGCGCTGTACGCGGCCGGGTCCGGCCAGAACGCCTCCGTGCCCTGGCCGTGGCAGTCGGCGTGCTCCAGCCATGCCGTGCCGCCCTCGACGGTGCCGTCCATGAAGAACTTCACCCCGCCGACCAGCCAGTTCCGGCCACGCAGCCGCTGGAGGGCGATCAGTTCGTCCAGCGCTCCCCCGTCCGCCCCCGGCATGCACCAGGGGGCCAGCCGCAGCCGCAGCGGCAGGTCCTCGGCCTCCTCGACCGCCGCCAGCAGATCCGGTACGTCGCCGTCACCCAAGTCCATGACGTGCGCGCCGGTCAGCCCGGTGGCGGCCATGGCGGCCAGCAGCTCCACCAGCCGGACGCGCCGCTCGCCGTGTGACGGCTTGGGCATCACGGCCGTGACCAGGGCCATCGCCGCGTGCTCGATCAGGTGGCCGGTGGGCCGGCCGGTGGCGTCGCACACGACCTCGGAACGCTGGGCGAAGATGCGGGGCCCGTCGATCGCGGCGGCCGCCAGGGCGGCCGCGCTGGCGAGGGCGGAGTGACCGTCGTACAGCCGGATGAAGACGGGGACCCCCGGCAGGACGTCCTCGATGAGGGCGCGGTCGACGGGCCGGCCGCCGAAGGCGTTGTGGTCCAGGCCGTACGCGACGACCCAGCCGCCGGTGCGGCCGGCGGTGCGGAGGGCCGCCCGCAGCCCGTCGACATCGGTGACCGTGGACAGGTCGAGCCCGGTGGCCATGTCCAGGCCCCAGACGGGGTGGCTGTGGGAGTCGGTGAGGCCCGGGGTAAGGGTGGCCCCGGCGAGGTCGACGGTCTCGGTGCCCGGACCCGTCCAGTCGCGTGCGTCGGAGGCGTCGCCGACGGCGGCGATCAGCCCGTCGCGTACGGCGACGGCGGTGGCGTGCGGACGGGCGGCGTCGAGGGTGCGGACCTTGGCGCCGGTGAGGACGAGGTCGGCTGCGGGCACGGACGTACTCCTTAGTCGGTGGATGAGGCGGGCTCTGCGGGCTCCGCGGCGAACCGGGCGTACACCTCGGGGCGGCTGCGGCGCAGTCGGAGGGCGATCAGCAGGCCGAGGAGGAAGACGCCCGGGACGACGGCGACCAGGACGGTGTTCACGGTGGGCGAGGCACCGGTGAACAGGTCGATCTTCGACACGACCAGGGCGATCGCGGCGGTGAGGAGGACGGCGGCGGTCACGGGTGCGACGACCGTGCGCACAGCGCCCTCGCTGTGACGGACGCGGCGGAAGTAGAACGGGATCGCGAGGGCGGCCAGCAGCTGGAGCGCCAGCAGCCCGATACTGCCGGGGGTGTTCACCCAGAGCAGGAGCTGCGTGTACGGGTCGGCCCCGGCGAGCGCGAAGGCGAGCACGACGACCAGCCCGAGGACGGTCTGGGCGGCTCCGGCCAGGTACGGGGAGCCGTGCCGGGGGTGCACCTTGGCGAGGGCGGCGGGCAGGACGCCCTCCTCGGCGAGGGCCAGGCTGTAGCGGTTGATGGCGTTGTGGAAGGCCAGCAGCGAGGCGAGGATGCTGGTCACGATGAAAATGTGCATCAGGTCGGCCGCCCAGGCGCCCACATAGGTGGTGATGGCGGCGAAGAACAGGCCGCCGGGGTCGTCGGCCGCCGCCTTGACGACCTGCGCGTCGCCGAACGCCTGGATCACGGCCCAGACGATGAACGCGTAGAACACGCCGAGGAAGCAGACGGCGATGTAGGTGGCGCGGGGGACGGTACGGCCGGGGTCGCGGGCCTCGCGGCGGTAGATCACCGTGGACTCGAAGCCGGTGAAGGCCGCGAACGCGAACGCGAGGACGGCGGCGGTGCCGGGCACGAGGAAGGTGTCCGGGGCGAGGGAGGCCAGGGACAGCCCGTCGGCGCCGCCCTTGAGCAGGACGCCGCCGGCGAGGAGGACGAGTATGCCGGTCTCGGCGACGAGGAGGACGCCGAGCACCTTGGCGCCGAAGTCGATGGAGCGGTAGCCGCCGTACCAGATGAGGACCGGACCGACGAGCGCGATGGGCAGCCACGGGATGTCGACGCCCCACAGGGCGTGGGCGGTGTCGGCGGTGGCGCTGCCGAGGAGCCCGTACACGCCGATCTCCATGCCGTTGTAGCCGACCACGGCGAGGAGGGCGGCGCCGATGCCGATGGGCTTGCCCAGGCCCTGGGTGATGTAGGCGTAGAAGGCGCCGCCGCTGCGGACGTGGCGGCTCATGGTGGTGAACCCGACGGCGAAGATGGTGAGGGTGATGCCGGCGATCAGGTAGCCGACCGGGGCGCCGATGCCGCCCAGCACGATGGCGATGGGCGCGACGCCCGCCATGACGGTGAGCGGGGCGGCGGCGGAGACGACGAAGAAGGCGATGTCGGCGGTGCCGAGGGTGCCGGTGCGGAGCCGGGCCGGCGCGGGCTGCCGCTCGGCTCTCTCCGGGGACGCCTTGGAGGTCACGGACATGGGTGTGGGTGAGCCCTTCTGCATGCGGGGAGGGCGGGGCTACGAGCGGGCGGAACGGAAGCCGCGCGAAAACCTAAAGGCTTTCGGTTTCGGCAATGTAGCCTCCGTCAGGGGATCCGGGAAGAGCCGACGAGAGGAGCTTGCGCCATGGGACGGCCGCGCACACCACTGCTCGACCGCGCACGCATCACCACGGCGGCGCTGGAACTGGTCGACGGGCAAGGCGAGTTCAGCGTTCCGCAGATCGCCCGGAGGCTCGGTACGCAGACGGGTTCGGTGTACCACCATGTGGACGGCAGGGACGGCATCGTCGAGTTGATGCGGGAGCGGATCTGCGAGGCCATCGACTCCGCCACCCTGGACGTGGAGCCGTGGGACGCGGCGCTGGCCGCCTGGGCCCGTTCGTACCGTGCCGCGTTCGCCGCCCACCCCCGCGTGATCCCGCTGCTGACCACCTCACCGGTGCGGGCGCCGAAGGTGCTGGAGCAGTACGAGCGGGCCGTGGGCGTGCTGCTGGACGCCGGGTTCCGCGTGGCGGACGTGATGCCGGTGATCACCGGCCTGGAGAACCTGGTCTTGGGCTCCGCGCTGGACCTGGCAGCGCCGGAGACGATGTGGGAGCTGACCGAGGAGACCAGCACCCCGCAACTCGCCCGCGCCCTGGAGGCCGTGGGCGCGGGGCGGGCGGAGGCGGCCTTCGAGGTGGCCCTGGAGGGGCTGATCGGCCACTGCCGGACGCTGCTCGACCGCCGGGGTCACGCCCGCTGACGCGCCCCGCGGCGCGCCGTCCCCGTCCCCTTGGGCGCGTCGGGCCGCCGCCCCACCCGTACCCCCAGCCCCGCCGCCGCGAGCAGCAGGGCGCCCAGCATCACGAACGGGGCGGCCGTCCCGGCGAGTCCGGCGATCAGCCCGGCGGACGCGGGTGCCGCGACCTGGCCGAGCCGGTTGCCCGTCAGGCGCAGGGCGAGGGCCGTGGAGCGGGCCTCGTCGGGGGCGGCCTGGACCACGGTCGTCATCGACAGCGGCTGGCCCACCCCGAGGCAGAAGCCGAGCCCGGCCAGCATCACGGCGAGCGCCCACACCGGCACCGGCAGCGCGATGCCCGCGCACAGCAGCCCGGCGAGCAGACACGTCACGGTCAGCAGCACCGTACGGCCCAGCAGCCGGATCATCGGGGTCATGGCCAGCCGGCAGGCGATGGTGGCGGCGGCGCGCAGGCTCAGCAGCAGCCCGATGGTGGCGGGAGCGATGGAACGGTGCTCGCCGATCACCGGCAGGTAGGCGGTGAGGATGTCCGTCGCGGAGAGCACGGCGAGGCTGATGAAGATGCCGGCGGGCACTCCACGCGTACGGAGGATGCGGTGTACGGGCACCTTGTCGCCCTCCACGCGCGCGTGCGCCGGGTCCGGGTCACGGGGGTCGCGGTGCTCGATGCGCCAGAGGGACGTGAAGGACATGGTGGCGACGGCGGCCGCGACGACCAGGGCGAGGGCGCTCGTCCGGCCCATGTCGTCGCCGATGAGCAGCCCCGCCGCGACCGGTCCGACGAGTTGCCCGAGCGAGGCGCCGATGGTGAAGTGGCCGAAGTTGCGGTCCTGTTCGGCGGGCGCGGACTGCCGGGCCACGAGGGACTGCGCGCCGATCACGAAGCAGAGGTGACCGAGCCCCATGACGCCGCTCCACGCCGCCATCCAGGCCAGGGAGCCGGCCGTTCCGCTCAGCGCGCACCCGCCCGCGATCAGCACCACGCCGACGGGCAGCAGCGGCGCGCACCGCCCCCGGTCGGTCCTGCGCCCCAGCGGTACGGCGGCGAACAGCGGCAGCAGGGCGTACACGCCCGCGATGACACCGACCGCGCGCTCGTCCGCGCCCAGCGACAGGGCGCGGTACGACACGGCGGGCCGCGCCATCGACACCGCCCCCTGCGCGAAGCCGAAGGCGATGACGAGGCGCAGCAGCCAGTACCGGCGGCGTTCCATCAGATGATGCCGAAGAGTATTCCGGCGCCGAGCACCACCAGCGAGGTGAGCGCGGCCCACTTCACCGTGAACCGGGTGTGGTCGCCGAACTCCACCTTGGCCATGCCGACCAGGACGTACACGGCGGGCACGAGCGGGCTCGACATGTGCAGGGCCTGGCCGACCAGCGAGGCGCGGGCGATCTCCAGCGGCCCGACGCCGTGCGCGGCACCGGCCTCGGCGAGGACGGGCAGGACGCCGAAGTAGAAGCCGTCGTTGGACATGAAGTACGTCAGCGGCAGGCTCAACAGGCCGGTGACGAGCGCCATGTGCGGGCCCATGGCGTCGGGGATGGCGCCGACGAGCCAGTCCGCCATGTGCTTGACCATGCCGGTGCCGGTGAGGACGCCGGTGAAGACGGCGGCGGCGAAGACCATGCCGGCGACGTTGAGGACGTTGTCGGCGTGGGCGGCGATACGGGCCTTCTGGTCGGGCATGTGGGGGAAGTTGACCGTGAGGGCGAGGGCCGCGCCGATCAGGAAGAGCACCGGGATGGGCAGCACCTCCATGATCATGGCGGTGAGCAGGGCCACCGTGAGGGCGGCGTTGAACCAGTACAGCTTGGGGCGGAGGGTGGGACGGTTCGGGTCGAGCCCCTGGAAGCCCTCGTCGGCGTTGTCCGGTCCGTCCCCGACACCGCCGCCCGCCGCCTTGGGGCGGTCCTCTCCCCCACCGGCCGTGACCAGCACGGTCTCCGGCTCGGGCTCAAGGACCTCGTCCAGCGTCAGGTAGCCGAGGCGCTTGCGCTCACGCCGCCCCAGCACGTACGCGAGGGCGAAGACGAACAGCAGGCCGACACCCAGGGCCGGGATCATCGGTACGAAGATGTCGCCGGCGTCCAGCTTGAGCGCGGTGGCCGCGCGGGCGGTGGGGCCGCCCCAGGGCAGGGTGTTCATGACGCCGTTGGCGGTGGCGGCGACACCGGTCATCACCACCAGGCTCATCTTCAGGCGCTTGTAGAGCGGGTACATCGCCGAGACGGTGATCATGAAGGTGGTCGAGCCGTCGCCGTCCAGCGAGACGATCGCGGCGAGCACCGCCGTACCGACCACGACGCGCATCGGGTCGGCCTTGCAGAAGCGCAGGATGCCCCGGACGATCGGGTCGAAGAGCCCGACGTCGATCATCACGCCGAAGTAGACGATGGCGAACATCAGCATCGCGGCGGTGGGCGCGAGGTTGCCGACGCCTTCGATGACGTAGTCGCCGAGCTGCGCGCCTTGTCCGACGAGGACGCAGAAGAGGGCGGGGATGAGGACCAGCGCCGCGATCGGCGACATCTTCTTCATCATGATCAGGACCAGGAAGGTCGCGATCATGGCGAAGCCGAGGATTGTCAGCATGGAGGACACCTAACGTTCACCCTTGAACTCCACCGGGGGGCGGCGGTCCGGATGACGTTAGGTGCCTCATTCAGCCGTTAACAAGGTGTTGACGCGTGAGCAATACGAGCAAAACCCCAGGTCAGTGAAGTGCTGATACGTCGACGGGGAAGCCGTTGAGCACGGCGGTGCCGGACAGCGGGTCGAGCCGCGTCCCGTCGAGGAGCTGGTTGACGTTGACGCCGGGGCGCGCCGCGGCGACCGCCATGCGCGTCCCCGGCCGGTCGTGTCCCCACCCGTGCGGGAGGCTCACGACGCCCCTCCGTACGGTGTCGGTGACCTCCACCGGGACCGTGAGCTCCCCGCCCTCGGCCTTGATACGGGCCGGCGCGCCGTCGGCGAGGCCGAGGCGGGCGGCGTCGTCGGGGTGGACCTGGAGGGTGCAGGTGTTGGTGCCGCTGTTGAGGGTGGGGACGTTGTGCAGCCAGCTGTTGTTGGAGCGCAGGTGGCGGCGGCCGACGAGGACGAGTTCGGCCGACGGCTCACGGAGTGCGGTACGCAGCCGGGGCAGGTCGGTGGCGATGGGGCCCGGCAGCAGCTCGACGCGCCCGCTGCGGGTCTTGAGCAGCTGCGGGACGCGGGGCTTGAGGGGGCCGAGGTCGATGCCGTGGGGGTGTTCCTCGAGCCGGTCCAGGGTGAGTCCGTACGGGCCGAGGCGCAGCATCAGGTCCAGGCGCCGCTCGGCTCCCGTACGGCCGGCGAGGCCGGCCGCGTACTCCTTGGGATCCTGGCCGTACGCGGGTGAGTGCGGCTCGGTGACGGCCTTGGCGAGGGTGCGCTCGATGACCATGTCGTCGACGGCACCGGGGTCGGCGCCATGCATGCCGCTCACGGCGAGGATCAAACGGGCATGGATCTCGCACTCGTCCATGCGGTCCGCCTCCAGGGGGACGGGCGCGGGGGTGTAACGGGCCTGGTTGCGGACGGCGAAGCCGTTGAACGCGAAGTCGAAGTGGGCGCTCTGGGAGGGCGGCGGCGGGGGCAGGATCACATCGGCGTGGCGCGAGGTCTCGTTAAGGTACGGGTCGACGCTCACCATGAAGTCGAGTTCGCCCAGGGCGCGGTCGAGGCGGTCGCCGTCGGGGGCGGAGAGGACCGGGTTGGCGGCGATGGCGATGAGCGCGCGGATCCGCCCCTCGCCGGGCGTGAGGATCTCCTCCGCCAGGGCGGCCATCGGCAGTTCGCCCTTCGCCTCCGGATGCCCGGACACCCGGCTCGCCCAGCGGCCCAGGGCGAAGCCCTTGCCGGGGCCGGCCGCCGGGCGCGGTGCGGGGGCGGTGGCGGAGAGCGGGAACATCACGCCGCCGGGCCGGTCGAGGTTGCCGGTGAGGACGTTGAGGACGTCGACGAGCCAGTTGGTGAGGGTGCCGTACGCGACGGTGCTGCCGCCGACCCGCCCGTACACGGCCGCCGCCGGCGCTGCCGCCAGCTCGCGGGCGAGCGCCCGGATGGTGGCGGCGTCCACGTCGCACGCTCCGGCCACCGCCTCGGGCGTGAACTCCCGTACGGCTTCCCGGACTTCCTCCACCCCTTCGGCATGCTCGGCGAGCGCCCCGAGGTCGCTGAGGCCCTCCTCGTACAGCACGTGGACGAGAGCGGCGAGCAGGAGCGCGTCCGTGCCGGGGCGGATGGCGACGTGCCGGTCGGCGAGGCGCGCGGTGCGGGTGCGGCGCGGGTCGACGACGGTGAGGGTGCCGCCGCGTTTGCGCAGCGCCTTCAGCTTGCCGGGGAAGTCGGGGGCGGTGCACAGGCTGCCGTTGGAGTCCAGCGGGTTGGCCCCGATGATCAGCAGGTGGGCGGTGCGGTCCAGGTCCGGGACGGGGATGGCGAACGCGTCACCGAACATCAGCCCGCTGGAGACGTGCTTGGGCATCTGGTCGAGCGTGGACGCGGTGAACAGGCTGCGGGTGCGCAGCGCGCCGAGCAACACCGGCGGGTAGAGGGCGCCCGCCATGGTGTGGACGTTGGGGTTGCCGAGGACGACCCCGACGGCGTCGGCGCCGTGCCGCTCGACGACCGGCGGCAGCCGGCGCGCCACCAGGTCGAACGCCTCCTCCCAGGTGACCTCCACCAGGGCGCCGTCCTTGCGTACGAGAGGCGTCCGCAGCCGGTCGGGGTCGGCGTCGAGTTCGCCGAACGACGCACCCTTGGGGCAGATGAACCCCTGACTGAAGACGTCGTCCCGGTCACCGCGCACGCCGGTGACCCGCGTGCCGTCGAGGGTGAGGGTGAGCCCGCAGGTGGCTTCGCAGAGCGGGCAGATGCGGAGGGCGGTGGGCATGGAGGCCTCCCGGGGCGGCGGCGTTGACGGTGACGCGCAGATGCCGCCGAGCATACCGACCAGTAGGCATGGTGGCGATGGTCGGGAAGCGGCATCGCACGGTGATCTCAGCGACCTCCGGGAGTGCGGCGTCGGCGGATGTGGGCGTCAGCGGTGTGTGGGGCCGTGATGATGCTGTCACCCGGTACGGCGCGGGCCGCGAGGGTGACGCCGCTGTTGATGCGGGTGCGGCGGCCGATGGCGACGCCCGGGCCGAGGCTGATGTTGTTGCCGGTCTGGACGTTGTCGCCGATCGGCGCGCCGAATTGGCGCGTACCGCATCGGTACAGCCCTCGCTGTGTGCGCAGGAAGATCTCGCGGTCCGGACTGGTCATGTCGTCGGACATGTTGATCGCCGCAACGGTCACAGAGGCGGAGAGATGGGCTTCGGCGCCGACGATCGTGCGGTTGACGCCGATCCGGTGGCCCAGGACCGCACCCTCGCCGACGTAGCAGGCGGTGACCTCACAGTTGAAACCGATCCTGGCCCCGGCCGCCAGGAAGGAGCCCTTACGGACGGTCGTGAACTCGTGAATGTGGACGTCGGGCCCGATGATGACGTCCTCGCCGATGATGGCTGTGGGGTGGATGAACGCGGAGGGGTGGATCCGTTCCTGCCCGATGCGGCCGAGTGCCTCCCGGTGGATCCGTGGCCAGGCGGTGAGGAACCGGGCAAGATCGTACTCTGCCAGGTCGCCATAGGGGGTGTTCGCAGCACGGCCCATGGTCGCGCTGCGGACGTAGTCGCCGATGACGATGGTGGACATGAAGACCTGCCTCACAGGGACGAGCGGCAAACAGGGAAGTCGATAGCATTCGCCCCTCTGTAGGCCGCCAAGGACGGGAAATTGGGACGTGACTCGACCGCGCGTAGGTGTCGCCGTGCTGACCATGGGCACCAGGCCTGACGAGCTGCGGGCGCTACTGGCGTCCGTGGCGGCACAGGACGAACAACCGGCGCGGGTCGTGGTGGTGGGCAACGGCACGGAACTACCGCCGCAATCGGACGGTGTGCATGTGGTGGAGCTTCCCGAAAACCTCGGTGTGTCGGGCGGTCGCAATGTCGCCATCGACGTGCTGCGGGAGTTCGGGGACGTCGACATCGTTGTGGACTTGGACGACGACGGGCTGCTCGTCGATACGGGCGCCCTCCGCCGGATCGCCGACCTGCACGAGGCGGACGCCCGGCTTGGCATCATCAGCTTCCGTATTGCTGATGACACGGGCTTCACCGCTCGTCGGCATATCCCGCGTCTACGCGCTGACGACCCGATGCGTGGTGGGTATGTGACCACGTTCCTCGGAGGCGGCCACAGCCTTTCCATGCGGATGCTGACCGAGACGGGCGGGTGGCCGGACGAGTTCTTCTTCACTCACGAGGAGACTGACCTAGCCTGGCGGGCCCTGGATCATGGCTGGCGGATCCTGTACGCGCCGGAGCTGCTCTTGCAGCACCCGCGGACGAGCCCCGCGCGGCACGCGGTCTACTACCGGATGACCGCCCGCAACCGGGTGTGGCTCGCCCGTCGGCACCTGCCGGCCCTCCTCATGCCGCTCTACCTGACCGTGTGGGCCACGCTCGCCCTCGTGCGAACCCGGTCGGCCACCGGCCTGCGTGCCTGGGCCGCGGGCTTTGTCGAGGGGGTACGCACTCCGTGCGGGCGGAGGCGGCCCATGCGGTGGCGCACGGTGTGGCACATGACTCGCCTCGGTCGCCCGCCGATCGTCTAGGTACCGGCCCGGCTCTGTTCGCGCAGCCAGTCCGGGATGGCCGCAGGCGTCCGTCTGAGCCAGGCCACATAGCGGGCCACACCTTCTGCGATCGTGATGCCCGGCTTCCAGCCGAGCACCTCCTCCATGTGACGGGTGGAGGCATAACCCCCGAGCGGGTCACCGGGAGGCATCGGGGTGTCCAGGAACTTCGTCTTGTCGTGGTGCCGGGCAACCAGCGTTGCCACCTGGCGGATGCTCGTCGGCGTGCCTGTGCCGATGTTCACCGTCGCGCTGTCCGTGGGTGGGGCGACGAGGGCGCGGATGGTGCCTTCGGCGATGTCGTTCACGTGGACCAGGTCGCGGACCTGCCGGCCGCCGCCGTTGAGGTGGAGAGGCAGACCGACCTCCGCACGCGCGGAGAACCACGCGACCACCCATGAGTGCGAGTGGGGCTTCACCACCTGAGGCTCCCCGTAGACGGAGAAGTACCGCACGATGGTGTACGGCGTGCCGATCGCGCCGAGGACGAGTTCCGTCTGACGCTCGCCGAAGGCCTTCGTGTTGCCGTACACCGACATCGGACGCAGCTCGCGACGCTCGTGGAACTGCGGCGGTGTGCGGCCGTCGAACACTGTCTGGAGCAGCTCACGGGTAGTCCTGTGCTCGTCGTCAGGACTGGCCCAGTCCTCCGGGCCGCCGTTGCCGTACACGCTGGCCGAGGAGACGAACACAAGGCGCTGGACACCCTCGGCAGCCGCTACGGCGTCCAGCACGGTCTGCGTCCCGGTGATGTTGTTGTGAATCGCCGCCATCGGCAGCCGCGTACAGGCGGCGACGTCGGCGAGTGCCGCAGCGTGGATCACATAGTCGCTCCGTTGTACCAGCTGTCGGACGAGGCCGGCGTTCTGCACGTCGCCGGCCACCACGTCGGGATCATGCGGATCGAGTCCGAAGACGTTCTGATAGATGTGTTCCGGGTAGGCGTCGAGCTTGCACAGGGCGACGGGACGAGCCCCGAGGACCCGGAGGCGCGCGACGATGCGGTGGCCGATCAGTCCAGCACCGCCGGTGACGAGTACGGTGCGGCCTCCCAGACCGGCGAGGAGGGCATGACGATCTTGCACAGGGACTCCTTGCATGGAGGGCGTCTACTGCGACGGGTGGAGCTCGTGCCGGGGACTTGCGCCCGCGCGGGTCGCTGCCGGTGTGAAACAGCCTCAACGCAGCGCGGGGTCGAGGGTCTCGTAGTGGTCGCACAGGGAGTTCACCGACAGGGCGACCTTCTTGGCGTGACGGAAGGTGGCATCCCATCCGGGCCCGGGCGGGGTGTACAGCCGTCTCCACGCCTCTTCGATGCCGATCCGAGCCACCCTGGCCGGCACGTCACCGACCGGCATCGAACGAATGAGCGCCCGCACCTCCGGCACCAGCAACCGCACGTGGCCGTGCAGGGTGTCGATCAGGACGTCCAGTTCCCCAAGCGGCAAGAGCGCCGACTCAAGGGTGAGTACGTACCGGGCGGTGTCGCGCATCGTGGCGAGATCGAGCGGTTTCGGGTCCATCGCTGCTCCTGTCCCCAGGTGCGGTGCCGACCAGTCCTGGCGGAGGTCGTCGGCACCGCTGCCATCAGGGCATCACGCTAGGTCGGCAACCCGTCACAGCCCAGCGGCGCGATGTGACACTTTGTCAGCAGATTCTACGCGTACTCGCACGTCATGTCCTACCCCTCACACTGAGGGGCCGACGCCCAACCGCGCTGCGAGACTGCGCAGTTCGACGTTGCGCCGTCGCCCCGACTCCAGCATGTCTCGCACGGTGGCGGCCGCGAGCACCTGATACCGGACCCACTCGGGCTGCTCCCCTTCCACCTCGAGCATCGTTTCCAGAGCGTCGGCGTGGTTGCCGGTCTGGTACTGGGCTTGCGCCACGTCAAGCCGGTGGGCAGCCCGATGCACGGGGCGGCTGATGGCACGCACGTCCACCTTGTGAGCCGCCCGGAGCGCCAGATCGGGTTGTGGGTCGTCGCCTGCCAGCGCGATGTTCACGCGCTGCGTCCGGACGTCGGGCACGCTGAAGGCGGTTCCGTACCGCCGGACCGGCCCCGACTGCACGGCAGCGGCTTCCGCTGCCTTCAGCATGGCCGCCGCTTCGGTGTGCTGCCCTCGCCGCGCGGCAGGCGTAGCCGCAGCCAGGAGCAGGTTGCCGTACACCGTGAACTGATCTTTCGTGCCCTTACGGAAGCTGGGTTCCAGCGCATCAGCCTTTCGCTCGGCGACCCGTTGTGCTTCCTCCCACCGGCCTTGCCGGAGCAGCACCCAGGACAGGGTGGATACGCCCATCCCCTCCAGCAGCGGGTCGGAGGCTCGCTGCGCGGCCAGCAGTTGCTTCTCGACAGCGACGAACGCCCAGCTGGTATGGCCTGCCTGGGTGGCGAGGGAGGCGGCCAGTTGATAGGCGAGCGCCATCTGCCTCCACACCTTCTCAACGTCCGCCCCGCGGGCATCACGCGCCACCGCGCGACCTTCTCTAAGGAGGAGAGGCAGATGACCGGACAGCGCGCTGTACTCACCCTGCCAGTACAGCTCTGTGGCTGCTCGTGCGGACTCCATCCACTCCGCCGGAGGCGGTGGGTCGTCGTCGATGCCGTCCATGAGTACACCGGGCAGGGCACCGATGTCCTGGATCGCATCTCGCAGGGCGATCAGGCCACCGTCGTCGGGTTGGTGCTGAGTCACGGTGGGCTGTCCCAGCAGGCGTTCCAGCTCAACATCAAGAGCGAACGCGAGTGCACGAAGAGTTGACAGGTGAGCGGATTGACGACGGTTCTGTTCCAGCTTTTGAACGATGGAGACGCTTACGCCTGCCCTGTCAGCGAGTTCCTCCTGGGTGAGGCCCCGGAATTCGCGCAGACCCCTGAGCCGGTCGCCGATGGTGGTCGTGCTCATGCAAAAACCCCCAGAGAGTCGTGATTCCACGCTTGCTTCCAAGGTCTGCCGACCGGAACGCACAAAGGTGCCCCTGCCCGACTTCGCAAGGGGCCCTTACCCAAGGACCGGCGCCAGATAGGCGTGGAGCAGGGCGCGGGTCTCGTGGATCAGCTCGGGGTCGCCCGGCGGGCCGGTGCGGAAGGCGAGCCGGAGCAGGGCGTCGGCGGCTTCGACGGCCACCAGCACCTTGCGGCGCAGCAGGTCGTCGGCGGGGCGGTCCAGGTGGGCGGCGAGCAGGGCGCAGACGCGGTCGGCGACGAGGTGGTTGGCGAGGTGGTCGGGGTCGTCGGCCGGTTCGTCCACGGATGCCGGGACACCGAAGTCGACGAGGGCGAAGCCGGGGACGGTGCGCTTCATGGCGAGGTATTCGTCGAGGACGACGTCGACCACCCCGGCCGGTGCGCGGTCGGCCAGGCGGGCCGCCACGCGCTCGGCGTAACGGTCGAGGTTGCGGTGGGCGAGGGCGGCGGCCATGGCGCGCTTGTTGGAGAAGAAGCGGTAGACCGATCCGATCGGTACGCCGGCGCGCACGGCGACGTCCCGGGTGCTCAGCTCTTCGTAGCCCGCCTCTTCGAGGAGCTGCGCGCAGGCGTCGAGGATCCGGGCCAGGCGCTCGGCGCTGCGCTGCTGCACGGGCGTACGGCGGAGCGGAGGTCGCTGGGGCACGGGGTCCATGATGCCGCGCCGCGCCGCCGGAACCCGCTCCCGTCGGCAATCGTCCAAGACCCACCCCCGTTGACGCGGGCCGCGCGGAATCCTACGGTCTTGCATAGGATTCCGTTGGGGCAGGTCGAGCGACAGGAGCGGGCGACGATGACGAATGACGGCACCGAACAGGCGAAGAAGATCGCCGAGACGCTGGAGTACTCCTCCGGCTTCGGCAACGAGCACAGCTCCGAGGCCCTGCCCGGCGCCCTGCCGCTCGGCCGGAACTCGCCGCAGCGCGCGCCCCTGGGCCTGTACGCCGAGCAGCTGAGCGGCTCCGCGTTCACCGAGCCGCGCGCCCACAACCGCCGCTCGTGGCTCTACCGGATCCGCCCGTCGGCCGCGCACCCGCCCTTCGTACGCACCGGCAACGGCGCCCTCCGCACCGCGCCCTTCACCGAGACCGTCCCCGACCCCAACCGGCTGCGCTGGAACCCGCTCCCGGACCCGGCGCCCGGCACGGACTGGCTGGCCGGCCTGTGGACCCTCGGCGGCAACGGCGACGCCACCCAGCGCACCGGCATGGCCGTGCACCTCTACCACGCCAACGCCTCCATGGACCGGGTCTTCAGCGACGCCGACGGCGAGCTGCTGATCGTCCCCGAGCGCGGCGGCCTGCTGCTCCGCACCGAGCTGGGCATCCTCGCCGCCCGCCCCGGCGACGTGGCCCTGATCCCGCGCGGAATCCGCTTCCGCGTCGAGCTCCTGGACGAGACCGCGCGTGGGTACGTGTGCGAGAACTACGGGCAGCCCTTCCAGCTCCCCGACCTCGGCCCGATCGGCGCCAACGGCCTGGCCAACCCCCGGGACTTCCGGGCTCCGGTCGCCGCGTACGAGGACGTCGAGGGCGAGGTGGAGGTGGTGAACAAGTTCTGCGGCAACCTGTGGACCGCGACGTACGACCACTCGCCGCTGGACGTCGTCGCCTGGCACGGCAACCACGTCCCGTACGTCTACGACTTGCACACCTTCAACGTCATCGGGACGATCTCGTACGACCATCCCGACCCGTCGATCTTCACCGTCCTCACCTCGCCGTCCGACACCCCCGGCCTGGCGGGCGTCGACTTCGTCGTGTTCGCACCGCGCTGGCTGGTCGGCGAGGACACCTTCCGCCCGCCGTACTTCCACCGCAATGTGATGAGCGAGTACGTGGGCCTGATCGAGGGCGCGTACGACGCGAAGGCCGAAGGCTTCGTCCCCGGCGGCGGGTCGCTGCACAACATGATGTCGGCGCACGGCCCGGACCGGGAGACGTTCGACAGGGCGAGCGCCGCCGAGCTGAAGCCGCAGAAGATCGACGACGGTCTGGCCTTCATGTTCGAGACGCGCTGGCCCGTCACGGCCACCGCCCAGGCGGCGAACGCCGACCACCTGCAGCGCGGGTACGACGACGTATGGCAGGGTCTGGAGCGCCACTTTCGGCCGTAGTACGGAGTAAAAGTGACCGCCTTCGCCCCCGACTCGCTGGTCCTGAACCGCAAGCTCCCGCTGTGGTACCAGGTCTCGCAGTCCCTGCGCGCCTCCATACTCGGCCGCGCGCCGGACGCCTCCCTGCGGCTGCCCACCGAGGAGCAGCTGGCCGCGCACTACGGCGTCAGCGTGCTGACCATGCGGCAGGCGCTCAAGGAGCTGGAGGCGGAGGGGCTGATCAGCCGGCACAGGCGGCGCGGCACGTTCATCGAGCCGGGCGCCCGGCGCAGCGCGCCGCGCCGGCTGCTCGGCTCGATCGACGCGATCGTGGCGCAGCAGTCGGGCGAGCGGACGACGATTCTCGGCCATGGGACGGCCAAACTCCCGGGCGAGCTCGCCGAGCACTTCCCGGGCGTGACGGAGGTCGTCACGTACAAGCGGCTGCGCTGCGACGGCGAGAGCGGTGAGCCGACCAACTGGGCGGAGAACGCGGTCCTTCCGGAGGTCGCGGCCGGGATCGACCTGGCCGACCTGGAGCGGTGGCCGATGACCAAGGTGCTGCGGGACGCGGTCGGGGTGCGGATCAGCCGGATCACCGACACCGTGGAGGCCCGGCTCGCGGACCCCGAGACGGCCGAGCTGCTCCAGGTGCCGCTGCTCTCGCCGATCCTGCACTACACGGGCGTCACCTACGACGAGGCCGGCCGGGTGGTGGATGTGGCCAGGATCCGCTACCGGGGCGACCGGTTCTCCTTCACGGTCACGGTGGAGGCGGACTGAGCGCGGTCACTAGCATGCGGCGGGTGACGGATGATGTGCCCCTGCTCGACGACCTCATGCCCTGGTCCGCGGCTCCGCTGCGGCTGGGGCGCTCCTGGGTCGTCGCCCCGGACGTGCCGACACTGCGGGCCCGCTGGGACGCGCTGCTACGGGCCGGGGGCGACGAGCGGGAGGCCCTGTTCCGGCCCAGCCGGGCGCGTACGCTCACGAGCTCGGTCGCCGCGCTGCCGGGGCAGCGGACCTCGACCGCCCGGCTGGCGCGGGAGGCGGGGCCGTGCCCGGAGCCGGTACGGCTGGCGCACGGACCGTTCGACGAGCAGTGGCTGCTCCCCGACCACCGGCTGCTGGACGCCGCGCGGCCCGAGCTGTGGCGGGTGGCGGACGGTGAACGGCAGGTGTTCGCGGTCGAGCAGGGGTACGTGCCGCAGGGGCAGGGCCCGGCCTTGTTGGTGACGGCCGCGCTGCCGGACGGCCGCTCCCCGGCGGGCCGCCCTGGCCGTATCCGGCCGCTGTACCGGCGGCCCGGCGGGCGGGAGCCCAACGTCGCGCCCGGGCTCCTGGAGCTGCTGAGCGCCCGGTACGGCTCCGGGGTCGCCCCCGAGGACCTGCTGGCGTGGGCGGTGGCCGCCGCCCGCCCCTCCCCCGCCGGGTGCGCCGTCCCACTGCCCGCCGACCCGGGCGTCTGGGCGGCCGGCGTGACGCTCGGCCACCGCATGACGGACGTCCAGCTGCGCGGCGCCCGGGGCGGCGAGCGCCCCCGGCTCCCCGGCGGGCGCCGCCCCTACGTCCGCGCCGCGCTCCCGGCACGGCCCCAGGGGCTCGCGTACGACGCGGAGGACGAGGCCCTGCTGGTCGGCGACGGTGGCCGGATCTCGCCCGTCCCGGCGGAGGCCTGGGACTACCGGGTGGGCGGGGTGCGGGTGCTGGAGCTCTGGTTCGACCACCGCACCGCCCCCGCCGAGCCGGGCACCCTGGAGGCGATCCGCCCCGCCGCGTGGCCCCAGGAGTGGACGTCCGAGCTGCTGGAGCTGATCACGGTGCTGGCGCTCCAGGCCCAACTGGAGGCGAGCAGGGCGGATGTGTCCGGTGCGGCGCTCATCACCGGCGACGACCTCCGCGCGACCGGCGTACTCCCGGCGCCGGAGGCGTCGCGCCGCCCGGCCTCCGTACTTGACCGGGAGGAAGAGGGCCCCGAGGGGCAGCTCGCCCTGCTCTGACTGACCGAAGGAGTCCAGCACCCGCCGCAGCGCGCGGTCGAAGAGCGCGAACGGCATCATGACCGGGATGTTCACCGCCGCCCAGGACGCCCACCGGGGCGTGATGGACCCCTTCCGTACGCTGCCGATGAGCCGGGCGGCCGTGCCGCTGGGCCAGGCGGCGGCCGACCTGGTGACCACGGCGGCGGGGCTGGTGCCGCTGATGCTGGTGGGGCTGGCGGTTCGAGGGCGGTGCGCTGGAGGCGGCGGGGGCCTTCGGGCTGTTGCTGCTGTTCCGGTTCGCGACCACCTGGGTGGGGATTTTGCTGGGGCTCGCGTCGCGCAGCGAGGAGGCGGCGGGGCAGCTCGGCAGCGCCACGTTCATGCTGCCGCTGCTGTCGAACGCGTACATCCCGACGGACGGCATGCCGGGCTGGCTGCGGACGGTCGCCGAATGGAACCCGATCTCGGCGGTGGCGACGGCGGTACGGGACCTCTTCGGCAACGCGGCGGCCGCCGCGGAGGGTGCCGCGTGGCCGGTCGCCCACCCGGTGGCGGGGGCGGTGGGCTGGTCGCTGGGTGCTGCCGGCGGTGTGCGTGCCGGCGGCGGTGCGGAGGTATGCAGCGCCGGAGGGGTGACAAAGGTGGTACGTACACGATAGGCACGGCTGCATGAGCACACTGCCGCTTCCCCTTGAGGGGATCACCGTCGTCGCCGTCGAGCAGGCCGTCTCCGCGCCGTTCGCCACCCGCCAGCTCGCCGACCTGGGCGCCCGCGTCATCAAGATCGAGCGGCCGGACGGCGGTGACTTCGCGCGCGGCTACGACACGGCGGCGGGCGGCCTGGCCTCGCACTTCGTCTGGTGCAACCGGGGCAAGGAGTCGGTGGCGGTGGATCTGAAGGATCCGCGGGGTCTTGAGGTGGTGCGGCGGCTGGTCGCCGGAGCCGACGTGTTCGTGCAGAACCTGGCGCAGGGGGCGGCGGCCCGGCTCGGCCTGGACGCGGCCACGCTCTGCGCGGCGGACGATCGGCTGATCGCGGTGGACATCTCCGGGTACGGGGCAGGCGGCCCGTACGCGCACAAGCGGGCGTACGACATGCTCGTGCAGTGCGAGGCGGGGCTCGTGTCGGTGACCGGGACACCGGACCAGCCGGTGAAGGCGGGGATCCCGGCGGCCGATATCGCGGCGGCGATGTACGCCTTCTCGGGGGTGCTCGCGGCGCTGCTGCGGCGGGCGACGACCGGGCGGGGCGGGCCGGTGGAGATCTCCATGCTGGAGTCACTGGCCGAGTGGATGGGGCACCCGCTGCACCACGGGATGCACGGGGGTGAGGCCCCGGCGCGTACGGGCGTCGCGCACGCCGTCATCGCGCCGTACGACGCCTATGCGACCGCCGATGGGGGCCAGGTGCTGCTGTCGGTGCAGAACGACCGGGAGTGGCGGCGGCTGGCCGAGCAGGTGCTGGGCCGGCCGGAGCTGGGCGACGACCCGGCGTTCGCCACGAACACGGCACGGGTGGCGCACCGGGAGAAGACGGACGCGGTGGTTGGGGAGGCGCTGGCCGTGCTGGGCACGGCGGAGGCGGTCGGGCGCCTGGAGGCGGCGGGCATCGCGTGCGCCCGGCTGAACACGGTGGCGGACGTGGCGGCGCATCCGCAGCTCGCGGCGCGGGAGCGGTGGCGGGAGGTGGACACGGCGGTGGGGCCGCTGCGGGCGATGCTTCCGCCGATCACCCTGCCGGGCGGGGCGGAGCCGCGGATGGGGGCGGTGCCGGTGCTGGGCGAGCACACGGACGCCGTGCTGCGGGAGTTGGGCGTTCCGGAGGACGCGCGGGTGGTGCTGCGGCGGGAGGGTGTGGTGGGCTGACGACCGCGGTGCGGGTCGTCTGCTGCCGGCGGGTGGGGGGCGTAGCCCCTCCGGGCTCGTCTCTCCCCCAGAGGGGGTACCCCCACGAGGCCGGCGGCCTTGGGTACGTAGGAAGGGGAGCCCTCCGACGCCTCCCTCAAGCTCTGCGGGGGCGACCCTGCACGGCCCCGCCCCGGCCGGATGCCGACTGCGGACCGTGGCCGGGACGACGTACGCGGTGGGCTTCCGACGGGTGCGGGTGCCGTCAGGCGTGGTTGCCGAAGAGCGAGCGGCGCAGGCGGCGCAGCGGTGCGAAGAGCCTGACGCGTGCGCTCTTGCTCGTACGGGTGTGTGCGACATCACGCGTCGTCAACTCCCGCATGAGCAGCGTCGCTTCGGCCGTCTCACGCTGCGGGACGGCCGGACCGCCCAGTACCGAGAGATGTCGGTCGAGGCGCGTGCTGGTCGCTTTGCTCCCGCACGTGATGGCAGGCACCCGAGGCCTGCTGCGCACCGTTATCTGTTCCATGTCACTCCCCACCCGTACGAGGGCACCCGGCCGCTGCAGATTAACCCTATCGTCCCCGCATCTCATGCGTGTATCCCGGTGACGGGATTCACCACACATGTACGAGGGTTGACGACTACCCTCCAAATACGAGTGATTCCAGGGCGAGTTGGACACGTTCCCAGCGGGGTCGGGTTGAGCTAGCTTGAGGTCCTATGACCGAAGGGCCGGGCGGCGCACGAATGGTGGCGGGACGTTACCGATTGCTGGGCCCGCTGGGCCGGGGCGGCATGGGCGTCGTGTGGCGCGCGCGGGACGAGGTGCTGGGCCGCGAGGTGGCGGTCAAGGAGGTACGCGCGCCCGCCGGCCTCGGCTCCGCCGACGAGCAGCGGCTGTACGCGCGGTTGGAGCGGGAGGCGTGGGCCGCCGCCCGTATCTCGCACCGGAATGTGGTCACCGTGTACGACGTGGCGACCGAGGACGGCCGGCCGTGGATCGTGATGGAGCTGGTCCGGGGGCTGACGCTCGCCGACACGCTCGAAGCGGAGGGCCCCATGCCGCCGCGGCGGGCCGCCCACATCGGGGCGGAGGTGCTGGCGGCGCTGAGCGCCGCGCACGAGGCGGGAGTGCTGCACCGGGACGTGAAACCCGCGAACGTCCTGCTCGCCAATGACGGCCGGGTGGTGCTGACCGACTTCGGGATCGCCATGGTGGCGGGCACGTCCAACCTCACCATGACGGGTGAGTTGATCGGCTCCCCCGAATTCCTGGCTCCGGAGCGGGCGCTGGGACAGACGCCCGGTCCTGCCTCGGACCTGTGGTCGCTGGGCGTGCTGCTGTACGCGGCGGTGGAGGGCGTCACGCCGTTCCGGCAGGACACGCCACTGAGCACGCTGCGTGCCGTGGTGGACGAGGAGCTGCCGCCGCCGCGCTGGGCGGGTCCGCTCGCGCCGGTCATCGACGGGCTGCTGCGCAAGGATCCGGCGGAGCGGCTCACGGCCGAGGAGGCCGGGCAGCAGCTGCGTGTCGTGGGCACGGGGGGAAACCCGCGTACGGGCCCGGTCGAGGCGGGCGGGTCGGCTGCGACGGTCGTCGCGGCGGCAGGCGGGGCCGCTCTTGCCGCCGGTGACTCGCCGGGTCCGTCGCGGCGCGCCGGTGCCCTGCTGGCGGCCGGGGTGGCCGTTCTGCTGCTCGCGGTCGCGGGGCTGACGTACGCCGTGTTGCGCGACGACGACCGGGGCGCCCAGGGCGTCGGCGCGGGCGCCACCTCGCCGGGTGTGACGGCCACGCCCAGCAGCAGCAAGGACGACGTCTCGACTCCGCCGCCCAGAACGAGCGTCGCCCCGCCTCCGCAGTCGGTGAACGTGTACGCACGGGCGGTGCGCGGGAGTTACAGCGGGACGTGTCCGCCCCCGGAGTCCGAGGCCCCGGCCTTCCGCGCGACGATCACCCTGGGCCGCACGCCCGCCTCCGTCGGCTACCGCTGGGTGACGGAGAGCGGCGAGAGCCCGGGTTGGCGGACGGCGGAGTTCGGTTCCGGTGGGGACACCGTGCGGCGGGTGGAACACACGGAACTGACGTACGAGCACGGTGGGACGCACCGCGGCCGGGTCCGGCTGGAGATCCGGAGCCCGGTCGAGGCACGGTCCAATTGGGTGGGTTTCTCGGTCACGTGCAAGGAGCCCGAACCGACGGGCGGGACGCCTTCCGGCAGCCCCGCGCCGACGCCGACTCCTACGGGCACCACCTCGTCGAGCGCGGCTCCTACAGCGCTGCCTTGAAGGTGGGCAGGTAGCCACCGGACTGTCCGGCGGCGGTGGGGTGGTAGGACTCGCCGATGTTGAGCCAGTTCACGCTGTGCAGCCAGGACGCGCCCGAGCAGATCTCGTGGCCCGTGAAGGCGGGGGTGACGTCGGCGAAGGTGTAGCCGTGGTCGGCGGCGCGTTTGGCGGTCGCCGCGTTGAGGTGGTCCGCGCCGCCGTTGATGGCGCGGCGTTCGTTCTCGGTGAGGCCGGCGAGGCAGCTGCCGCCGATCTTGTAGAAGCGGGGGTAGCCGAGGACGACGACACGCGCCGACGGGGCCTTGGTCCTGATGGCCGAGTACACCGAGTCCAGGCGGCCCGGCAAGGTGGTGTCGACATAGCGCTTCGCCTCGTTGACGCGGGCGATGCAGGTGGCCTCCGACTGCATGACGCAGGTCGTCATCACGTCGGCGAATCCGGCGTCGTTGCCGCCGACGCTGATGGAGACGAGGTCGGTGGCGGAGGACAGCGGTCCGAGCTGGCTTGCCGTCACATCGTTGGTACGCGCGCCTGAGCAGGCGGTGAACGCGAAGGACGAGGGGGAATTGGCGGCCGCCCAGAGGGCGGGGTAGGCGCGGGGGGTGCGCTTGCAGTTGCCGCTGGAGCTGTCGTAGGCGCCGGCGCCGACTCCGGAGGAGTACGAGTCGCCGAGGGCCACGTAGTCGAGGGCTACGGACTGCGCCGCGCCTGCCCCGGTCAGGGTCAGGACGGCGCCGAGGAGGAGCGAGGTGGGGAATGCCGCGGCTCGGGACAGTCTCATGGAACCTCCCTTTAGCAGGATTTCTGCCTAAAAAGTTCGTAGCAGGCTGCAGTGTCCATGCCAATAGCCGGGCGTGGCGTGTAGTTGACGCCGAGTCAAAGTCTGCTCGGTCGCGAGGCCGGATATCCGGATGTTCGGGGGCAACTCACCCGTGCGGAGCATGATCTCCCGGGCGGGCCCCCTGCTCCTGCTCGGTGCCGGTCCCCGGGCGCGCCTCGATTTCCTGCGCACGGCGGAAGGGAATTGATTTCCCAGACGTAACTCCCGCCTCAATTCCCCCTGGCGCACGGAAGGATCTCCTACCGCTTTATTCACCGGAACCGACCGGGCCCGTACCGCGTCTTTGCCGCAGTCCGTCAAAGTATGGCCAAAGAAGCAAAAATGCGGGCCTCGGTCCAGGTCTTGCCATATAGTCCGCATTATCAATACCGTCATACATCCACCCGCAACGGTCCATCACGCAAGGCGGCTCAAGGGGAGGGCTCAAGCGCCGCGATGGGTCCGGAGCGGGGCGCGGTAGGGGGGTGCCGTGCTCGGTGACGTTTCCAGTGCCGGGGCGCGTACCGCGCGCGGCCAGAATTGCCAGCTCACCCATCCCGTACGGAGATCCATTCCGGCATGCGACGAGTGAGCACAACCCCCCTTTCGAACCGGAAACTCATCCGGACCGCCCGGGGGTGGGCGGTCCACCGGACGAGAGGGAAATGACTCATGAGCTCCTTCCTGCGCCCGGCCGTCGGCGATGCCGTCGAATCCGACGCCGGCCGAATAGCCGCCCAGTACCGGGCCATCACGTCGCACCTGGCCATCGCGCCGCCGGTGAGCGTGGTGATTCCCGCGATGAACGAGGCGGAGAACCTTCCGTACGTCTTCAAGACCCTGCCCGACTGGATTCATGAAGTGGTCCTCGTCGACGGCAATTCCACCGACGACACCGTGAACGTCGCCCGTGAGCTGCGGCCCGACGTCAAGGTCGTCAAGCAGGTCGGCAAGGGCAAGGGCGACGCCCTGATCAGCGGCTTCGCCGCCTGCACCGGCGACATCATCGTGATGGTCGACGCCGACGGCTCGGCCGACGGCCAGGAGATCGTGTCGTACGTCTCCGCCCTGGTCGGCGGCGCCGACTTCGCCAAGGGCTCCCGGTTCGCCAACGGCGGCGGCACGGACGACATGACACCGGTCCGCAAGCTGGGCAACCGGCTGCTGTGCGCCATCGTCAACGCCAAGTTCGGCGCCCGCTACACCGACCTGTGCTACGGCTACAACGCCTTCTGGCGCCACTGCCTCGACAAGATCACCCTCGACTGCACCGGCTTCGAGATCGAGACCCTGATCAACATCCGGGTCGTCAAGGCGGGCCTCAGGGTCCAGGAAGTGCCCAGCCACGAGTACCTGCGCATCCACGGCGTCAGCAACCTCAACGCCGTACGCGACGGCATCCGCGTCCTGAAGGTGATCCTCAAGGAGAAGGGCGTCCGGCGCGCCGAGCGCCGCCGTACGACCGACTTCTCCGTGAGCGTGCCCCGGGGTGAGCTCTCTTGAGCGGTCGTCACTTCTCCGTGGTGATCTGCGCCTACACCGAGGACCGGTGGGAGGACGTCCTGGCGGCCGTCGAGTCCGTACGGCACCAGTCGCGGCCCGCCCTGGAGACGCTGCTCGTCGTCGACCACAACGAGGCGCTGCTGGAGCGGCTCGGCAAGGAGTACGAGGACGCCGGGGAGGAGGTGCGGGTGCTCGCGAACGCGGGCCCCCGCGGCCTGTCGGCCGGCCGCAACACCGGCATCGCGGCCGCCCGCGGCGACATCGTCGCCTTCCTCGACGACGACGCCGTCGCCGAGCGGGACTGGCTGCGGTGGTTCGACGAGGCGTACGACGACCCCCGGGTGGTGGCCGTCGGCGGGCGGACCGTGCCGGCGTGGGCGTCGGGGCGGCGCCCGGTGTGGTTCCCGGAGGAGTTCGACTGGGTCGTCGGCTGTACGTACCGGGGACTGCCGCCCGGGCGGGTGCGCGTGCGCAACGTCCTGGGCGGGAACGCCTCCTTCCGGCGCGGCGCCTTCGACGCGGCGGGCGGGTTCGCCACCGGGATCGGGCGGTGCGGCGACAAACGGCCGCTGGGCTGCGAGGAGACGGAGCTGTGCATCCGGCTCGGCAACGCCCTGCCGGACGCCGTCCTGCTGATCGACGACCGGGCGGTGATCCACCACAAGGTCCCGGTCACGCGCGAACGGTTCCGTTACTTCCGTACCCGCGCCTACGCCGAGGGCCTGTCCAAGGCGCTCGTCGCCCGCAGCGTCGGCGCGGGCAAGGGCCTGGAGACCGAGCGCCGGTACACCACGCGGGTGCTGCCCGCCGGGGTGGTGCGGGGCCTGCGGGACTTCGTGCTGGCCCGGCCGGGCGGCGCGGGGCGGGCGGGCGCCATTGTCACGGGCGTGGCGGTGGCGGCGGGGGGTTACGTACGGGGCGCCCTGGCATCCCGTAAGGGCGGCGGCTTCTCGTACGGACCGATCGGCGACCCGTCATGACCGGTCCCGTACCGATCCTGATGTACCACGCCGTCGGGCACCGGCCCGCGAAGGCGGCGTACGGGCTGTCCGTCTCGCCGGAGGCGTTCGCCGCGCAGATGGAGCTGCTCGGCGAACGCGGCTTCACGCCGGTCACGACGGCCGGGCTCGGCCAGGCGTGGCGGACCGGTGCGCCACTGCCCGGCCGCCCGGTGCTCATCACCTTCGACGACGGGTACGAGGGGGTGCACCGGCATGCCCTGCCGGTCCTCGCCCAGCACGGCTTCGCCGCCACCCTGTTCGTGTCGACGGGGTGGCTGCGCGGCGCGTACGACAGGGGCGGCGCCCCGGACACCATGCTCGACTGGGACCAGGTGCGGGAACTGGCCGCCGCCGGCACCGAGATCGGCGGCCACTCCCACACCCATCCGCAGCTGGACCAACTCGACGACGAACGGCTCCGGTTCGAGACGGTCCGGTGCCGGGACATCATCACGGAGGAGGTGGGCACCGCCCCGGTCTCGTTCGCCTACCCGTACGGCTACTCCAGCCGGCGCGTGCGGCGCACGGTCCGCGAGGCCGGGTTCGCGCAGGCGCTGGCCGTGGGCAACGCGCCGGCGCGGCGCGCGCAGGGCCCGTACGCGCTGCGCCGGGTGACCGTGCGGCGCGGCACGGGCATCGAGGAGTTCGGGCGGCTCGTGGAAGGGCGGGCCATCGGGCGGACGTTCGCGAAGGACCGGGCACTGACCAAGGGGTACGCGGTCGTCCGGCGCGCCCGGCGGGCGGCGGCCGTGCTGGTTCGCACACGTACATAAACGCCGTGCGGGGAACGCGTGTGTGCCGGATCATGGAGCGCATGTCTGCAAACCCTCATGAGGCTCTGCCGATCCGGCTCACCGTCGACGACAGCGACACCCCTGCCGACGTCGTCGACGCGCTGTTCCTCGGGCGCTTCGCGACGGGCGAGCAGCCGTACGCGCACAGCTCCACCATCGACCGCGTCAAGCCCGGCGCGACCCTGCTCCCGCCGGGCGCCGCGGTGCTCCGTTCGGCCCGCGACGACGACCGCAGCGCCACGCTCGCCGAGGGCGACGGCTGGACGCTGCTGGTCTCCCGCTGGAACCGGGGCGCCGACGTGACCGTCACGGCGGTCGAGCAGGAGCTGGCCGAACGGGTGCTGAAGCAGGCGACGGACGGCGCGAAGGACGACCCGGAGCCGCAGCCGGACAACGTGACCATGGGCTTCTGGTACGTGTCGCCGCGCCGCGGCCCGCACCGTACGACCCGCCGGATCGCCGCCGGGTCGTGGGAGGCGGTGCGGGCCAACTACACCGCGCCGGTCGCCGAGGCGATGGACCGGCTGATGAAGGTCACCCCGGACGACATCGCGGGCCGCCTCCTTCTACTGCACGGCCCGCCGGGCACCGGCAAGACGTCGGCGCTGCGCACCCTGGCCCGGTCGTGGCGGGACTGGTGCCAGGTGGACTGCGTGCTGGACCCGGAGCGGCTGTTCAACGACGTCGGGTATCTGATGGACATCGCGATCGGCGAGGACGAGGGCACGGCGAACGGCCGGTGGCGGCTGCTGCTCCTGGAGGACTGCGACGAGCTGATCCGCGGCGAGGCCAGGCACACGGCCGGCCAGGCCCTGTCGCGGCTGCTGAACCTGACGGACGGGCTGCTGGGGCAGGGCCGCAACGTCCTGGTCGGGGTCACCACCAACGAGGACCTGGAGCGCCTCCACCCGGCGGTGGTCCGCCCCGGCCGCTGCCTGGCCCGCATCGAGGTCGGCCCGCTGACCCGGCCGGAGGCGGTGGCCTGGCTCGGCTCCGAGGAGGGCGTCGGCCGGGACGGGGCGACGCTGGCGGAGCTGTACGCGCTGCGCCGCGGCACGGGCCCGGCGGCGGTCCCGGACCAGTCGCGCGGCGCGGACGCGGGGCTGTACCTCTAGCCGTACACCGCCCGGAGCGCGTCGGTCACGGCCGCTTCCGCGTCGGCGCGGCTGAGGCCCAGGCGGTGAGCCTCGGCGGCGTACGCGGCGGCTGCCGTGGCGGCCTGGCGGGCGGCGGCGTCTCCGGCGGGTGCGACGAACGTGCCGGCCCGGCCGCGTGTCTCGATCACGCCGTCGGTCTCCAGCACCCGGTACGCCTTGGCGACCGTGTTGGCGGCGAGGCCCAGCTCCTCCGCGAGGCCCCGGACGGTCGGCAGCTTGTAGCCGACGGGGAGGCGGCCCGAGCGGGCCTGGGCGGAGATCTGGGCGCGCAGTTGTTCGTACGGGGCGGTCGAGGAGCCCGCGTCGATGGAAATCTTCAAGGTCACGGGCCCGATTGTCCCCCACGGAGGCGAAATTGGGAGGCGATCGGATCCGGGGCACGCGTACCGTGCGGGCCCATGACTGTGATCGTGCGTGACTTCCGTCCCGATGACGCCGAGGCCGTGGTGCGGGTGCGGCGTGCCGCGCTGCCCTTCGAGGTGACGACGCCCCATGCCGTCCTTCGCCAGGTAGAGTCGGCCAACCCGGCGAAGAAGTACCGGCTTCTGATAGCCGAGGAGGACGGCGAGATCGTCGGCACGGCCAATGTCGGCCTCGCGTACGAGTCCGGGACCCCCGGGCTGTCGTACGCCAATCCGCAGGTCCACCCGGACCACCGGGGCCATGGCGCGGGCGGCCTGCTGCTGCGTACCGCCGAGGAGCATCTGGCGGCCGAGGGCGCGGAGAGCGTGTACGCCTGGGTGCTGGACGAGCCGGGGTTCCGGTCGTTCGCCGGGAAGCGCGGCTACCGGCCCTCCCGGCCGGCGCACTTCCAGCGGCTGGACCTGGCGGGCGGCGCCCTGCCGGAGCTGCCCGCGGCGCTCCCGCCGGGCGTCGAGCTGCGTACCGCCGCCGACTACGCCGCCGACCCGCGCCCGCTGTTCGAGGCGGACGCGGAGGTGACGTCGGACGAGCCGAGCGACATCGGGGCGGAGCTGGACGACTACGAGGCCTGGCTGGCCGAGACCTGGAACAACCCGCTCCTAGACCGTGACCTGACCACGGTCGTCACGGTGGAGGGCAAGGTGGCGGCCTTCACCGCCGCCCACACCGACGGCGGGGCGCGCTACCACTCGGGCATGACCGGGACGCTGCGCGCGTACCGGGGCCGGGGGCTGGCGAAGCTCGCCAAGACGGACTCGCTGCGACGGGCCCGCGCGGCCGGCTACACGGACGCGTTCACGAGCAACGACGCGGAGAACGGGCCGATGCTGGCGATCAACAAGTGGTTCGGGTACGCGATCTGCGCGACGGAGGTCCGCCATGTCCGCACGCTCGGTTGACGTCCGGCTCGTCAAGGCGGGCCGGACGAAGATCCGGTATCCGGCCGAGGTGGTCGCCGACGACGGCACCCGCCTGACGGTCCGCGCCCCGTGGGCGGCGGACGGGGTGCGGGACTTCGGGTTCGTACGCTTCGAGCCGGGCGATGTCTTCACGGAGCACTACTGGCGGGACCGGTGGTACGCGGTGAAGGAGGTCCGGACCGGGGACGGCGCCCTCAAGGGCTGGTACTGCGACATCACGCGGCCCGCCCTCGTCTCTGATGACGAGGTGGTCGTGGAGGACCTGGACCTCGACCTGTGGGTGTCGGCGGACGGCCGCGAGGTGCGGCGGCTGGACGAGGACGAGTTCGAGGCGAGCGGCCTGGCGGAACGGGACGCGGCGGCCGCGGCGGCCGCCCGCGAGGCGCTGGACGCGCTGGAGACGCTGGCCCGCGCGGGCGGCCTGCCGGGGGCGGGTCAGGAGACGCGCTTGCGGTAGTGGACGCGCTCGGGGTCGTCCGCCGTACGCGGCTCGTCGACCTCGTACCCGTACCGCGCGTACATCGCCTGGTTCTCCCGCATCAGCGTGTGCGTGAGGAGCCGCACCTCGGGCAGGCCGAGGTCGCGGGCCCGCTCCTCCACGAAGGCGAGCAGGCGACGGCCGAGGCCGGTGCCCTGGGCGTCGGGGTGGACGGCGATGTTGTCCAGGTACAGGTGGTCGGCCTCGGTCCTGAGGACCACGAGGCCGACCACCGGGTCACCGGCGACGTACACCCTGCCCGCGGCCACGTCCGCCGCGTGGTCGGCCTCCATCGGGGCCGGTGCGCGACCGATCCGGTCGATGTAGTGGTGGTAGGCCGCGTCGGTCACGGCCTTCACGCGGGGGACGTCGTCGGCGGTCGCACGGCGAATTGTCATACCGTCAGATTATGGCGGCGCATGATCACCTTCTTGAGCAGGGGCCAGGCCAGCAGGACGACGATCACCGCGTACACGGTCACCGAGAACGGCGTGTTGACCAGGCCGGTGACGCTGCCGTCGCTGATCTGGAGCGCCCGGCGCAGCTGCTGTTCGGCGGCCGGGCCGAGGATGACGCCGATCACCGCCGGCAGCACCGGCAGGCCGTAGCGGCGCATCCCGAACCCGATGAGGCCGATGATCAGCAGGATGACCAGGTCGAGGGCTTCGCCGCCGACCGCGTACGCGCCGGTCGCCGCGAAGAACAGGATCCCCGCGTACAGGTACGGGCGCGGGATGCGCAGCAGCTTGGCCCACAGGGGCGCGAGCGGCAGGTTCAGCGCGAGGAGCAGCACCATGCCGACGAAGAGGGAGGCGATCAGGCCCCACACCAGGTCGGGTTCGCGCTCGAAGAGCAGCGGTCCTGGCTGGATGCCGTACTGCTGGAAGGCGGCCAGCATCACGGCGGCGACGGCGGTGGTGGGCAGCCCCAGCGTCAGCATGGACACGAGGGTGCCGGCGGCCGAGGCGGAGGCGGCCGACTCCGGGCCGGCGACGCCCTCGATGGCGCCGCGCCCGAACTCGTCCTTGTGCTTGGACAGCCGCTTCTCGGTGACGTACGACAGGAAGGTCGGGATCTCCGCACCACCGGCCGGGATGGCGCCGAACGGGAAGCCGATGAGCGGCCCGCGCAGCCACGGCTTCCACGTCCGCCTGACGTCGTCCTTTCCGAGCCAGGGCCGGCCGACGGGGATGGCGTCGCCGCCGGTGCGCCGCAGGTGCGCGGCGACCCACAGCGCCTCGCCGATGGCGAAGAGGCCGACCGCGACGATGACGACGTCGATGCCGTCGGCGAGCTGGAGCGAGCCGAAGGTGAGCCGCTGCTGGCCGGTCATCTGGTCGAGCCCGACGAGGCCCAGGGTGAGGCCGATGAGCAGCGAGGCCAGGCCCCGGATGCGGGACGAGCCCAGCACGGAGGTCACCGCGATGAACGCCAGCACCATGATGGCGAAGTAGTCGGGCGCGCCGATGTCCACCGCCAGGTCGGCGACGGCCGGGGCGAGGGCGACGAGCAGGATCGTGCCGATCATGCCGCCCGCGAAGTGCCCGCCCGCGGCCGCCGCGAGGGCTTGCGCGCCGCGCCCCGCCTTGGCCATCGGGTTGCCCTCGATGGCGGCGACGACGGCGGCGCTCTCACCGGGCGTGTTGAGCAGGATGGAGGTGGTGGAGCCGCCGAACATCGCGCCGTAGTAGATGCCCGCGAACATGATGAACGCGCCGGTGGGTTCGAGTCCGTACGTCACGGGCAGCAGCAGCGCGACCGCCATGGCGGGGCCGATGCCGGGCAGGACGCCGATGGCCGTGCCGAGGAGCACGCCTATCGCCGCCCACAACAGGTTGATGGGCGTCAGGGCGGTGCCGAAGCCGTCGAGGAGGGAGTTCAAAGAGTCCATCAGAGCACTCCCATCAGCGGGCCACCGGGGAGCGGGACGCCGAGCAGGTTGTTGAAGACGACGTAGGTGACGAGGGAGAGGACGGCCGCGATCAGCGGGTCGCGGTCGGCCCGGCGGCTGCCGAGCGCGTACGCGGAGCCCCAGAAGATCAGCCCGCCCGCGATGGGGAAACCGACCGGGCCGATGAGGACGGCGCCGCCGAGGAAGACCCCGGCGAGCAGCAGGACGGTGCGCCAGTCGCTGGGCTCGGACAGGTCGATGTCCTCGCCGCCCTCGGCCTCGCCACGGCCGCCGCGCAGGACGTCGACGGCGAGGAGGACGGCGACGAGGAGGAGGCCCGTGCCGACGACGAGGGGGACGGTGGTGGGGCCGACGGGTCCGCGCTGTCCCGCGGCGATGTCCATGGTCAGCGCGTCGGTCAGGACGAGTACGCCGATGACGGCGAGGAGCAGGCCGACGCCGAGCTCGGAGTGCTCGCGCAGCCAGGAGCGCCGGTCTGCGTCGGGTGCGGTCACAGCCCCAGCTCCTTCAGTACGGAGTCGACGCGCTCGTTCTGCTCGTCGAGGAAGGTCCCGAACTCCTCGCCGGACAGGTAGGCGTCGCTCCAGCCGTTCTTCTTCAGCGACTCCCGCCACTCCTTGGAGGCGTGCAGCTTCTCGACGAGGCCGATGAGCTTGTCGCGCTCGGCGGCGGTCAGGCCGGGCGGGGCGACGATGCCGCGCCAGTTGGTGAACTCGGTGTCGAGCCCCGCCTCGCGGAGGGTGGGGGCGTCCAGTCCGGGGACCCGCTCGGGGCCGGTGACGGCGAGCAGCCGCAGCTCGCCGGACTTGATCTGGTCGAGGTACTCGCCCACGCCCGAGACCCCGAAGGCGACCTTGTTGCCGAGGATGGAGGCGAGGAGCTCACCGCCGCCGTCGAAGGGGATGTAGTTCACCGATTTCGGGGCGATTCCGGCGGCCTGCGCCATCAGCATCGGCGCGAGGTGGTCGGGCCCGCCCGGGGACGATCCGCCGCCGACCGGCAGCTTGGCCGGGTTCTTCTTCCAGGCGGCGAGGAGGTCCTGGATGGTCGTGTACGGGGAGTCCTTGCCGACGACCACGATGTCCTGCTCCTCGGTGAGCCGGGCGATCGGGGTGGTGTCGGCGAGGGTCGCCGGGGTCTTGTTGGTGTGTACGGCTCCGACGACGCCGAGGCCCATGGACATGGCGAGCCTGCCGTTGCCGTGCTCGCCGACGAGCCGCGTCAGGCCGACCGTGCCGCCCGCGCCGGGCAGGTTGAAGACCTCGATGTCGTGGGTGAGGCCGGCGTCCTCGGCGTTCTTGGCGGCGGTGCGGGCCGTGATGTCGTAGCCGCCACCGGGCGTGTTGGGGACCATGAAGCGCAGGCCGGGGATCTGCGTGCCGGTGTCGGAGCCGCTGCCCGTGGTGAGCAGCGGTGGCCCCACGAGCACCAGCAGCGCCGCCCCGAGCAGGGCGAGGGGAGTGCGCAATCGCACGGGTGCCGCCTTTCATGCGGTATCTGTGAAGTGGCCCACATGTTGCCCGCGCGTTAAGAACCTGTCTCCCTTCCGCAACCAACGGACGTTGTGGTCGTTGTGGTCGGGACCTAGCGTGTCGCCGGTGACAAAGGTGCTGGTGGTGGACGACGACTTCATGGTCGCGAAGCTGCACAGCCGCTATGTGTCCGCGGTGGACGGTTTCACGGTCGTCGGGGTGGCGCACAGCGGCGCCGAAGCGCTGCGCGCCGCCGAGGCGCTACGCCCGGACGTCGTCCTGCTGGACATCTACCTGCCGGACATGGACGGGATCGGTGTGCTGCGCGCGCTGCGGGCGGCGGGGCACGGCGTCGACGCCCTGTTCATCACGGCGGCCCGGGACGCGGGCACGATCCGCTCGGCGCTGCGCGCGGGTGCCCTGCACTACCTGATCAAGCCGTTCAGCCAGGCGGCGCTGCGCGAGCAGCTGCTGCACGTGGCGTCCCTGCGCAGCCGCCTGGAGTCGCTGGACGAAGCGCGGCAGGAGGACGTCGACCAGATCTTCGGCACCCGCCCGCCCGGCTCCCGCGAACTCCCCAAGGGCCTGGCCGCCCACACCGCCGACCTGGTGGACCGCATCCTCCGCGCCCACCCGTCGGGCCTCTCGGCCACCGAGTGCGCGGAGGCGGGCTCCCTCTCCCGCGTGAGCGCCCGCCGCTACCTGGAGTACTTCGCGGAAACCGGCCGCGCCGAGGTCACCCTCCGCTACGGCGGCACGGGCCGCCCGGAGCGGCGCTACCGGCGGGTGGGGTGAGGTTGCCCCGAGCCTCACGGGGTTGCTCTGCCGCTTCCGTGGCCTGCTGCGCCGGGCGCCGGGAGATCGCGGCGGTGGCAAGGGTACAACCGCCGAGAATGGCAGCTCCCCAGAGCGCACTGAGCAAGCCGATGACCGCAGCCCCCACTCCCTCGGGGAGCACGGTCAGTGCCATGGCCAACAACGCGACGCTCACGACCACCGCGGATACGCCCAGCACCACCGCCACCGGATGCCGGCGTACCGCCTGTCGGCACGACCCGCTCAATTCCGTCATCATGAACCGCGTCCCCCTTCATCCGTTCATCGGCTTATCGTCGGGCTCCTCGAAGCACACCTCATGTTCGTGCGCGGCCAGTCCATTTCTGAACCTCTGGGACCGGACCGTTTTTCCGCTGATCGAAAGCATGTGAGCTGCGCATACCCAGATTTCCCGGCCGTTTTTCCGCCCGAGCGGGAGCGGGGTTCCGCCCCGCTCCGCAGGCGGCTACCGTGAAATCGGGGAGGATCCGCGATGGCACGAACCGCACGAGGCAAGCCGGGATGCAAACCTGAACGCGAGCAGTTGCGCAGAGAGTTACTGACACAAGGCTGCTCCCCCCGTGAGATCGTCGACGAGATGGTCCGCCGCTGGAATTTCCGACCCCGGCAGGCGTGGCGCTTCGCGTATGGCATGTCGCAGGAGGAGGCCGCGGACCGGTGCAACGCACTGGCCACGGGGGAAGGCCCTGCCCTGACCGGCAAACGCATCAGCGAGTACGAGTTGTGGCCCCTGGGCGGGTCAAGGCCGAGCATCCGTGTCCTGTCGCTGCTCAGCCGGGTCTATGGCGTACGCCCCATCGAGCTCACCGATCTCCTGGACCGGAACCACCTGCATCCGGAAGAGATCAGCCTGCTCCGCGGACGCAGCGGTCACCCCGACCGGCCCTCTGGGCGAAAGCCGGTTACGGGCGCGGGGAAGGAGGCGGAGAGTACGGCCGTCGTGCTGAGCCGTTCCGACATGGTGGCCTCCGTCTCCCTGAAGCCCACCCCGTTGAGGCACAGCAGCACAATCGAGGAGGCGACCGTCATGGCAGCCGCGCACGAGTCCAGCGAACACGCCGGATGGGCCGAGACCAGCAACGTCGGTGCCTCGACTCTCGAGACGTTACGCGACGACGTGACCCGCCTGTCACGTGGCCTGGTCCACCTGGACCCGCTGCCTCTGTTCGCGAAGATGGTCGGCACACGGGACCGTATCTACCGCATTCTGGAAGGACATCACCACCCCGCACAGACCCGGGAGCTGTACTTCCTGGCCAGCGTGGTCTGCTGTCTCCTGGCAGAAGCAAGCCAGACGTTCGGCTATCGGGCCGCTGCTCTGGAACAGACGCGCGCCGCGTGGGCCTACGCGGAAATCATCGGACACAACTCCATCCGGACTTGGTGCAGGTCCGCGCAGTCCTGGTACGCGTACCGCGATCAGCGCCCCGGCTCGGCGGTCGCGCTGGCCCGTTCAGGACTTCGGCTGGCCGGCCGGAACGAGGCCTCGAAGCAGCGCCTGCACAGCATGGAAGGCACGGCGCTCGCCGCGCTCGGCGACAGGGATGGTGCCTTGCACGCCTTCCGGCTCGCTCAGGAGGCACGAGAGAGGATGTCGGGGGCGGACGACTTCTTCGACGAGGTGGGAGGGGTCTTCACCGCCGACCCGGCGAAGCAGTTTCACAACACAGCCAATGGATTGATCCTGCTCGGCCTGGCGGACGAGGCCGCCGATGCCGCCGGTTCGTCAATCCGCCTCTACGAGCAGAGCCCAGAGGCCGAACGGGACACATCGCTGGAAGCAGGCGCACGGATCACCCTCGCCACCTCGCGCCTGCTGCGAGGTGACCTCGAAGCGGCCCGGGCGGAACTGCGTCCCGTGCTGGACACCGATTTACGCCTGCGGAGCGAGCACATGCGGGCGAGGCTGCTGGAGTTCGCCCAGGCGTTGCGGGCACCGGTGGCACGCGGAGCCCCGCAGGTGGCCGATCTGCGTGCGGAGATCGAGGACTTCCGTATCCCTGCCCTGCCCGTCGACAGACGCTGACGTCTACGGTGACGGTGACGAGGCGTCACGGCCCACAACCGTCTTGGCCACCCGAGTTCCCCTCGCACCCGTGGTGGAGCACCACCGGTGGCCGCCCGGTCACACGCGGATCGAACGCTTCGTGAATCCGCCGCCGCACATCGGTCAGGCGACCGTCCCGCACGATCGCCGCGAGCGAACCGCCGCGCACATCACCGACAGGCAGCCAGCGGGCCATGACGCACGGAAAGGCCCTGCCCCGAGGGTCCACGGCCAGGAGGTGGCCCGCGCACTGGCCACAGAGATCGGACAACGAGGGGGCACAGCCGGCTGCCGCCCGCCCCAGGGCCTGAACGGGAGCCACCTTCTGCTGTCGTACCCCCAACCGTTCCAGCGCGTTCCGCGCGGGATCGGCATCCGGTGATGTGTCCGTGGTGATGATCAGTCCAGTGACGTGCACCCCGAGCCGGGCCGCTTTCTCCAGGTTCACGACCGTACGGCGGTGACTGCCCCGTCGCCGGGTCATCGCGTCATGGGCGGCTGGATCGCTCGAATAGTAACTGACCGAGACAGAAACACCCGGCCGGACGTACACGTCCCACAGACCCGTGGGGACATGGACGAGGTTGGTCACGATGCGGACCGACAGCCCGAGGCCGAGTGCGTACTCGACGAATTCGCCCAACAGCGGATGCAGGGTGGGTTCCCCGCCGATGAACACCACAGTTTTCACACCGATGTCACGAGCTTCCGCAATGACCTCCAGCCAGTCCTGCCGCGTCATGAGGCCGTGGTCCCCGTCGGGGCCGCTCTCGGCATAACAGTGGACGCACTCGAGCTGGCATTTTCCCGTGATCTCGAGCCATAACAACGAGACACACGCAGCATCATGCGACTCGGCCATTTCTGCCCCCTGATCTGAAAGGAACCGAATGCCCCAACGGCAAAGGGGCGCGGCGACCTCCGGCATGTAACCACCTTGACTGCTGACCCGCCCCAGTCAAGTCATCCGACCGGACGTGTCCGGATGCCCCACCCTGTTTGCCAGTCGCGGGCGTGGACGACGGTGTGGTCCGGCCTTCCTGAGCGGCTTCTTACTTGAACTTGAAATCGTGATGTCGGGTGGCGCAAGCCTTGGTTCCCGGTCAGAGTGAGCAGAAGCACGATAGTTGCCACATAGGCAGACTTGTTGTCACCGTGGCTGAGTTGGTGGGCGTTGCAGCCAGTTGAGCGTTGACGCCGGTTGAGGTGGCAGGGGACTGTCGGTGGCTGGTGGCAGGATCACCGGCATGGTCTTCGTACGTACCACTCCGCCGCGGCCTGTTGAGGTGACCGCGGTCTTTCCTGAGCCGGCTCCGTTGGCGCGTCCTGCGATTCGGCTGCATCCTCGTGCCGGGTCAGCTTCGCTCAGGGACAGCTCGGTCGGGGGCCGTTCATGTGGCCGGTGGAGGAGCCGCGCGACATACCCCTGTTGCGGCCGCCCGGCCAGGCCGATCTGCTCCAGGTCCTCTGGTGCCCCTACGACCACGATCGGGATTACAAGCCGTCGACCGCACTGTTCTGGCGGTCCGCCGCCGCGGTCGTCGACGTCCTCGCCACCGCCGGAACCGTATGAGGCGAACTACCCTGGCTATGTGCCGGAGCCGTGTCTGCTGGCACCAGAAGCAATCACCGAATATCCCAACAGCCTCGATCTGAGCCCGGAGATGCGGCGGTCAGCCTGCTCTCGCCCATGCGCCGGACGGCCGCCGGCGTCTGATATCGGGATCGCCGGTGTGCCGGTGTTGCAACTCATGCCTGATCGAGCTCACTTGAAGGGTACGGGCGTTTGACAGCGAACCCAGTCGTTCAGGCTTCCTTGTCAGCGAACCTGGTCGCTCTGCGGCGCGATGCCTTTGATCCGGGTCGGAGTTCCGTCCTGGGCGAACGAGTGGTGGAAGGTGAAGGCGTGCGGCGTGGAGCCGTGGTCGTGGAGGTGTTCCAGCCTGGAAACCCCGTCCTGCCAGGTGGGTATCACGCCGTCGGAGACCCACCAGAACACGTAACTCGGGTGTCCTGTCCTCTCGAACCAGTCGTAACGCCTGTTCAGCGCCTCACGGTGCAGGCCGGTGTAGATGGCGTCGAAGGCGGGGCGCAGGCCGGTCCAGAGTGAGAGGGTCGCGGCCAGGGCGATGGTTTCCACCGTATGGCCCTTGCCGTACCAGGTCGGTACGGCAAACTCGCCCCATGCACCCCAGTCTAAGTCGAAGTGTGTGCCCCGGCCGCCGTCTGCCGCTTCAGCACGAGCGAGGTACCCGGGGTGCTGGCCGATCTTCCGGTAGATGGCCTCGCCGCTGTCGTGGAGTTCGCGCGTGAGAGGTGCGGGATCGGCGAGAGGTGACTTCAGGACGCCGAATGTGTACAGCGCAAGATGGGGCATTCGTCTCTCCCTGGTTGGGGGTGCCTGGTGTGGATCCGGTTCGGTGGCTTACGCCTGGGGGCGAGGATTCGTGGGGTGTGACCAAATCATCCCGTCGCGGGTGGCTCAGCCTGAAGGAACTCCTGTGCGACCGTGGGCGATCGCCGAAGACCAGGTGAAGGTAGCTGCCTCTGCGGGCCATGTCGAAGTTGCGTTTTCCCTGTCCAAGTGGCCTCTTGCACAGGTTCTTGCGGGGGCTGGGACGGTGGCCGCTGCCTGCCGTCGTGGAAGTCCGCATCGGCCCAGCAACTGCGGAGGAGCAGCATCGACAGCTTCGCTCAGGCTGGTGGGTCGGGGCGACGCCAGCGGCGTCGACTGGATTGGATGACGCAGCGACTGGGTTCGCTGTCAAAGGACACACGGCACGACCGATCCGGTGCCGTTGCAGGTCGGAGCGTGTGTGGCCGACAGCCCAGCGCTGGGGATCCTCGGGCCGGGAGCCAAAGGGGGGAGCCGCACGGAGCTGTGGCTCCCCCACGGGGCGCGTACCAGGTAGCAACTCCCCCGTCATCAGGGTCCTTGGCCGCCGGACGCGTCCCCTCTTGAACGATGGCTTTGCCCACCTGAAGAACTGGCGGCTCCTCACCGAGGCCGCTACCGACAATCGATCTCTACCGCAGGTGGCCCACGATCAGCACATGCCCTCGGAACAGCGTCACCGGGCCGGGATCGGCTGAGTGAGGTTCACCGGGTTGCCGTCGGGGTCCTGGATGTGGGCGACGCGCTGTCCCCACGACATGTCGGTGGGGCCGGAGCGCACCGAGCCGCCCAGCGCCGTTACCCGGCCGAGCGTCTCGTCGACGTCGTCGACACCGATGCTGAGCATGATCCGCGGCGCCGCCCCAGTCCCCGGGTTCGCCTTGACCACCAGCCCGAGGTCGGTGTCGCCGATGCGCAAGCCGAGGTAGAAGGCCGGGCCTTCTTCCGGTACCCGGAAGATCTCCTCAGCGCCGAACAATTCCGTATAGAAGCCGAGCAGAACGTCCTGGTCGGCAGTCACGATCACTGGCTGGATGGTGGACATGGCACTCCTGTCGAGAACGGTCGTGTCGCTGGGTAGACCGTTCGAGGACGGTGAACTCATCGGCAGAACCACCCCGCCGGACGATCTGCAACACAGACTGCCGCCCACGACCAGCACGAGCACGAGCACCCCGAAACGAGCTCACGTCACCCCGCTGACCAGCCACTTCAAGGTGGCGGAGCTTCAAAGATGTCGTCCAGGGCTTCGGCTTCCTCCGTGATGACGGCCCGCGCAATGACTTCGATCGGAATGCCGTGGTCAGAGAGCGTGAAACGAAGCTGTGCCGCAGCTCGCCGCAGCAGCGCTCGGAAGTTCCGCCGAACCTGGTCCGTGGGGCGCGGATCGCCACTGTCCGTGCCGAACACGAACCCCTCTGGGTCCCAGGCCAACCCAAGTGCCTCTCTCCTTCGTCGCTGCTCAGCAGATCTGCCCGAACTGCCGCACACGCGGACTCACGCACGCGGACGCTCCATGGGTACCAGGTCGCTCCCGCGAGGGCGGCACAACCGGTCGGTGGCTCCCCATGGGGGCCATGCAGGGAGCCACCAACCACGGCATCAGGCGGACGTCGACGGACTACGGCGGACGGTGAAGGCCGTGCTGTCAGGGGCGGACGACCGCGCGAGGAGCATCTACCTGAGCGTCTTCTTAGCGTCGCCTTAAGCGGAGCATAAGGATCCTCATCAGCCGCTTCCAGCAGGCGATTCCGGCCTTCCGAGGGGCTAGCTTGCTGATCACGGGGCTGGTCCGGACCGTCGGTGCCGAAGCCGGGGGGCTGCGCCGCCCGTCCGGGATCCGGCCCCGTAACCCCCCACATACCGCTTTCCCGTCGAAGGAGAACCGTCACCATGACTGCTCGCCGCAGCAGCACGGCAGCCGCCGCCGTCGCCCTGGGCATCGCGCCGCTCGCGCTCGCCGGACTGGCCGCGTCGCCGGCCGCGGCGCACGGCACGATGACCGATCCGGTCAGCCGGGTGTCCGCCTGTTACGCCGAGGGGCCGGAGAGCCCGGATTCGGCGGCGTGCAAGGCGGCGGTGGCGGCCAGCGGGGCGCAGGCGTTCTACGACTGGAACGAGGTCAACATCGCCAACGCCGCCGGCAACCACAAGCGGCTGATCCCTGACGGCAAGCTGTGCAGCGCGAACCGCGACAAGTACAAGGGGCTCGACCTGCCCCGCGGTGACTGGCCGTCGTCCGAGCTCGCCGCCGGCAACCACACCTTCCGCTACAAGGCGACCGCCCCGCACAAGGGCTCCATCGAGCTGTACATCACCAAGGACGGCTACGACCCGTCCAAGCCGCTGAAGTGGTCGGACCTGGAGGCGAAGCCGTTCGCCAAGGTCACCGACCCGAAGCTGGAGAACGGTGCGTACGTCTTCGACGGCACCGTCCCCGCCAAGTCCGGCCGCCACCTGGTCTACTCGATCTGGCAGCGCTCCGACTCGCCCGAGGCGTTCTACACCTGCTCCGACGTGGTGTTCGGGGAGGACAACGGCTCTGCGGGCACTCCCGCTCCGACCGCGTCGGCCCCGTCCGACGAGCAGATCGAGGACGGCGCGGACCAGTCGACGGTCGACCACGGCGGGCACGGGGGCGACGACCACGGCGACGGCCACGGCGACGACCACTCGGCGGAGCCGTCGGCGCCCGCTTCGGCGCCCGCTTCGGCTCCGGCGGCTCCGGCGGCTCCCACGGAGCCGGCCAACGAGCCCCAGGCCAATGGCGCCGGCACCCCGTCGCCCGCCGCCGCGCCGGCGAGCGGTGACAACCTCGCCGAGACCGGCGGCAGCGGCACCACCCCGTACCTCGCCATCGGCGGCGCGGGCGTCCTGGCGATCGGAGCCGCGGTGCTGTTCGCGACGACGCGCCGCAGGTCCGCACGGTAACGACGGACGGTGACGACCGGGGCGGCGCCGGGGCCCACCGCGAAGGCGGGGGCCCCGGCTCCGTCATGCCCAGGCCGGCATGATCCGCTCGTGGATCAGCCGCAGCTGCGTGTCCACGTCCGCGACCCCGTCCAGGTCCCGCCCGGTGAAGGCGCGCACCAGGCTGCGGTCGGTGATCGCGCAGATCATGTGGTTGACCCCGCTCGGCTCGATCTCCCGGCGGATCTTCTCCAGGCACTCCTCCGGCGTGCCCGACACCGACAGCTTCTCCGCCACCTCCGGTGAGGTCAGCTCGATGCCCCGGGCGAGGTCGCCGCCGCCGATCGCGTCGATCACCGGCTTCAGCTCCGCCGGGTCGACCCCGTTGCGGCGCAGTTGCTCCTCGGGCATCGACGAGGCGTAGATGCCGACCATCGAACGGGCGGCCTCCTTCGCCTTGGCCGAATCCGGCCCGGTCGCGAAGACCACCCACGCCCCGATGTCCAGCGACCGCCAGTCCTTGCCGGCCCGCTCGGCGCCGGCGCGGATGTGGGTGACGGCGTAGTCGTACGCCTCGCGCGTGTAGCTGAGCGCGTGGTGGCAGCCGTCCGACAACTCCCCGGCCGCCTCGAAGGACTTGGGCCCGCGCATCGCGCCCAGCTTGACCGGCAGGTGCTCCTGCACCGGGCGGGCGAAGGTGAACAGCCGGTTGTAGGTGAAGAATTCGCCGTCGTACGTGATGCTCCCCTCGTCCAGCAGGGTGCGCACCACGTGCAGCGCCTCCTTGGTGCGGGACAGCGGGCGCTGCCGGGCCCAGTCGATGCCGTACTGGGCGAGGAGGCCGAAGTTGCCGCTGGACAGGACGCCTTCGGCGCGGCCGCCGGAGAGTTCGTCGAGGGTGGCGAGGGACTGCGCGATCAGGGTGGGTTCGCGCAGGACGACGGAAGAGAGGCTGGGGCCGAGGCGGATGCGGCTGGTCTGTCCGGCCGCCGCCGCGAAGAGCAGCCACATGTCCTTGTGCCAGGTCTCGTCGGCGGCGTAACAGGCGTGGAAGCCGAGTTCGTCGGCGAGCCTGATGGAGGCCAGGGACTCGGTGAGCGGGTAGTCGGGCAGTAAGACGTAGCTGAACTTCACGAAGTCACCCTTCAGTCGATGACCGACGCGCACGTGGTGGGCGTCGCGTGCGCCGGATCGAGTGCGTTCACGACCTCGTGGAACGCGATCCGGTCGGTCAGCCCTATCGCCACGTGCTCGGAGAAGTCCAGAGGGCACAGGTCCTGCAAGAGCACGTTCCGGACATTCGGGCCGTCGAGGAACTGGGAGCGGTACGGGGTGACGACCTGGTCGTACCTGGTGGCGATGACGGTGTAGCGGACGCCCGGGACGGTGTCGCCGCCCTCGTTGAGCTTCGTCAGGAACGGGGAGCCGGCCACCTGGTCGGCGAGTGCCGGGGTCTTCTCGTTCAGCAGGTCGGCCACGCCGGGGAAGTACGGCAGCAGCGCGGTGAGGCCGAGGAGGGTGGTGCCGTGGTTGTCGGGGGCGATGCCGACGAGGGCGTTCACCTTGTCGGCGCCGCCGAGGAACTTGAGGTAGTGGCGGGGCATCATGCCGCCCTGCGAGTGGCCGACGAGGTCGGCCTCGGCGGCGCCGGTCGCGGCGAGGACCTTGTCGACGTGGGCGGCGAGCTGCTCGGCCGACTTCTCGATGGGGCCGAGGCCGTGGAAGAACGGCACGCCGGGCAGCTGCCCGTAGTCGAGGGAGAAGACGCAGTAGCCGCGCCCGACCAGGTAGGGGGCGAGGCCGAGCCAGTTGTCGACGGAGTTCGCGAAGGTGCCGTGGACGAGGACGACGGGGCGGGGGTGGGCGGGTGACGGCTTGCAGGTGTAGTCGTTCCAGCCGCTGCTGGGGGACGCGGCGTGGGCGGCGGAGGCGGGGGTGAGCGTCGCGGCGACGGCCAGCAGCAGGACGGCCGAGACTCTGAGCGCGCGGCGCACACGTGCGGGCAGGCGTGAGGGCAGCATCGAGTGGTCTCCTTGCGGCTCAAGGAATGGGGATGGGGCGGTGGCGGTACGCCCTGTGGCCCGGACCACTGTGGGGACGCACGGCGGGCATGCCGTGCTCATGCCAAGTTACGCACGCGTAACAGCGGGAGGGAAGTTACGCGACGGTAAAAACTGCCGGTCTACCACCTCACCGGCAGCCGCAGCGGGAAGCGCCGGATCGTCGCGGTGTCCCACGCCACCTCCCGCGCCGGCACCGCGAGGCGCAGCCCGGGGAAGCGGGCGAGCAGGGCGCCGACGGCCACCCGCAGCTCCGCCAGCGCCAGGGGCGCGGCGACACAGTGGTGTCCGCCCCAGCCGAAGGTCATATGGGGCTGGACCGGCCGGTCCGGGTCGAGCACATGGGGGTCGCGGAACACCCGGGGGTCCCGGTTGGCCGCCAGGTACGACACATGGACGAAGTCGCCCGCCCGGACGAGCACCCCCTCCACCTCCACGTCCTCCAGCGCGACGCGCGGGATGCCGACGCCCTTGCGGAACGGGATGAAGCGGAGGAGTTCGTCCAGCACCCCGGGCAGCCGCTCCGGATCGCGTACCAGCGCGGCCCATTGGCCGGGGCGGGTGAGCAGGGTGTGGACGATGTTGCTGATCTGGCAGGTGGCCGTGTCGTTCCCGCTGAGGATGAGCGTCACCGCCAGGACCGCCAACTCCTCGTCGTTCAAGGGCTTCTCGCCGTCATCGGGGGCGGCGGCGGCCATGGCGCTGATGAGGTCCTCCCCCGGCGCCCGCCGCCGCTCCACGACCAGGCCGGCGAAGTAGTCGCGCAGGTACCGCTTGGCATCCGCCGCCGCCCGCCGCGCCTCCGGTGCCGTGGTCAGCATCTCGTGCGTACGGCGCAGCAGTACGGGCCTGTCGGCCGGGGCCACGCCCAGCAGGTCGCAGATGGTGTGGTGTGGCAGCCGCGCGGAGAGGTGGTGGGCCAGGTCGGCCGGTGGGCCGTGCTCGGCCATCTCGTCCAGCAGGTGGCCGGCCACCCGCTCGATGGCCGGGCGCATGCGCTCCACGCGCTTCTTCGTGAACGCCCGCGCGGCGGCGTGGCGCAGGCGGGTGCTGTGCGGCGGGTCCAGCACATTGACCGACTCCGGCGAGACGATGGGTTCCGGTGTCAGCCGCGGGTAGTCCCGGCCGACGATGGCCGCGCGGCTGAACCTCGGGTCGGTGGTCACCTGACGTACGCCGTCGAACGTGGTGACCAGCCACGCCGCGGAGTCGCCGTAGGGCAGCCGGATCCGGGTCACCGGGCCCCGCGCCATGAGATCCGCGAGCAGCGGATCGAAGTCCAGGGCCTCGCTGAAGTCGAAGGGGCAGCTGAGGGCGTCCGGCCATGTGGGCGGATGTTGGCGCTCACGCGACGAGACCATCTGATTCAGGGGCATATCCCGCATATGCCGCATCTTGCGGTAGATGACTGTTCCGTGCACTCCAGGGCCGTGACCGACGGCAGAAAGCGGTGAGAGATGCCAGCCGACGCACATCGAGGAGCACCGGTGCACGGTGCCGTGGACGTCCTGGTCGTCGGCGCCGGCCCCACCGGGCTCACCCTCGCCTGCGACCTGGCCCGGCGCGGCGTACGCACCCATGTCGTCGAGGCGGCCGACCGGCTGTTCTCCGGGTCGCGCGGCAAGAGCCTGCAGCCCCGCACCCAGGAGGCCCTCGACGACCTCGGCGTCATGGACGCGCTGCGGGCCGCGGGCGGGCCGTTCCCGCCCATGCAGACCTGGCGGGACGGGCGGCGGGAGGGCGAGTGGCGGCTGATCGAGCCGGACCCGGAGGCCCCGGCCTCCCGGTTCCCGGAACCGTGGCTGGTTCCCCAGTGGCGTACGCAGGAGGTCCTGCGGGACCGGTTCCTGGAGCTGGGCGGGACGGTCGAGTACGGGACCCGGCTGACGTCCCTGCACCAGACGGACCGGCACGTACTGGCCGAGCTGGCGCACGCCGACGGCAGCCGCCGGACGCTGACCGTGCCGTACCTGGTCGGTGCCGACGGCGGGCACAGCACCGTGCGCGAGGCGCTGCGCATCGCCATGAAGGGCGGGGAGAGCGATTTGCGCCCGGCCGTGGTGGCGGACGTACGCGTCCGGGGCCTGGACCGCGACCACTGGCACATCTGGCTGGACGACCCGGACACCCGGGGCGTGGGCAGTGTGCTGATGTGCCCACTGCCCGGGACCGAGGACTTCCAGCTGAACGCCCGGGCCGACGGCGAGGATCCCGAGGTCACGCCGGAGACGGTGCGGGCCCTGATCGCCGCCCGGACGCACCTGCCGGCCGACGCCGTCACCGATGTGCTGTGGGCCTCGTACTACGAGCCCCGTACGGCGCTGGCCGAGCGCTTCCGGGACGGCCGGGTCTTCCTCGCGGGGGACGCCGCGCACGCCCACCCGCCGGGCGGCGGGCAGGGCCTGAACATCGGCGTCCAGGACGCGTACAACCTGGGCTGGAAGCTGGGCCAGGTGCTGCGCCACCACGCCCCGGACGAGCTGCTGGACAGCTACGAGGCGGAGCGCCGCCCCGCCGCCGCCCACGTCCTGAAGCTCAGCACCCGGCTCTACCGGACCGGCCGCAGCCCCGAGGGAGGCAGCGAGCAGGCGCGTCACCGCGGCCGGGTCACCCATCTGCTGACCGTGGGGTACCGCGAGAGCGCCCTGAGCACCGAGACCCGGGAACGGCTCTCCGACACGGCCGTCCAGGCCGGCGACCGCGCCCCCGACCTGCCGTGCGCGACGGCGGGCAACGGCCCTGAGCGGCTCCACGAGCTGCTCACCGGCCCGCACTTCACCCTGCTCGCGGTGGACCGCACCCCGCCCCGGGTGCCGTCGGAGATCGTCACGCACCGGGTGACCGGCGGTGCCGTGGCCGAGGCGCTCGGCGCGGGGCTGTTCGTGATCCGCCCGGACGGCCACATCGGGCTGGCCACCCAGGACCCGGCGCACCTCGACCGGTATCTGGCGAAAGTCGGGCTCGCGGACTAGCGCGTCAGGCGGCGAGCGACCCGGGCACGATCGCGCCCGGCCCGAACCTCGCCCGCGCCTTGTCCGCCACCGCCTCGATCCGCCGCGCCTTGTCGTCGGCCGGGTCGAGGGACAGCTGGTGCGCGGCCTTGTCGGTGGGCATCAGGCCCTCGGCGCGCAGCCCGATGGACCGTACCCGGGCCCGCTGGAGCCCGAGCGCCTCGTGCATCGCGTACGCGGCCTCCGCCAGCGCGGCCGTGTGGGCGGTCGGCTCGCGCAGGGTGCGGGTCCGGGTGGTCGCCGACCGGTCGGCGTACCGCACGGTCAGCGTCAGCGAGCGGCACACCTGCTCCTCGCCCCGCATCCGCGCGCCCAGCTCCCCGGCGAGCGACAGCAGGGCGCGCCGGTGCCGGTCCTGGTCCAGCTCGTCGCGGTCGAAGGCCCGTTCGGCGGCGACCGACCGGGACGCGGCGTTGGGGACGACCGCCGTACGGTCGATGCCCTGCGCCCGCTCCCACAGCTCGCGCCCCGCCCGCGCGCCCACGATCCGCTGGAGCACGGCGAGCGGCGCGGCGGCGACGCGCCCGATGGAGTCGAGCCCGTACGAGCAGAGCGTCTTCGCGGTGGCCGGGCCGACGCCGTACAGCGCGGCGACCGGCTTGTCCCGCAGGAACGCCTCCGGGTCGTCGACCACCAGGGTCGTCCCGGGCATCGCGTCCCGCGCGGCCATGCGGGCGAGCATCGGGTTGGGCCCGGCCCCGATGGCGCAGTCCACGCCGTACAGGGCGAGCGCCCGGACGCGGATGACGGCGGCCAGTTCGGCGGGTCCGCGCCGGAAGTACCGTACGGCGCCGCGTACGTCGGCGAGCGCGGCGTCGGGCGGGGCCGCCTCGACGACGGGCGTGAACTGCTCCAGCATGCCCACCAGGTGCGGAAGCAGCGCCTCATGCGTGGGCTCCAGCCGGAATCGTACGTAGAGGATCATCCCGCGCTCCCCTGACTCTGGTGCCACAGCTTCTTCGGAACCCCTGCCGTCCCTTCGCCCGCCGGGCGCAGGTCCGCCCACGGGTTCATCTCGTATCCGGTGGGCATCGTGATCCGCCGCCCGCTGTCGGAGGACGACGGAGCACCCGGCATCGCCGGCTCGGCCAGCCGTGCCGCCACCGCGTCCAGGCCGCCCTCGCGCCGCAGTTCCACCAGTTCGGCGAGGTTCCAGGCGGCGGAGCCGACGACGCTGAGGCTGCGCGGGCCGCGCCGCTGCACCACACCCCGTACGAGCAGCAGCCAGGAGTGGAAGACGGTGTGCGCGCACCGCTCGTGGCTGTCGTCGAAGAAGGCGAGGTCGACCAGGCCGGTGCCGTCGTCGAGGGTGGTGAAGATGACGCGCTTGCCGGACCGGATGGGCGGGGTCTGGGTGGCCGCCTTGGCCCCCGCGACCAGCACGGTCTGCCCGTGCGGTGCCGCCCGCAGTCGCTGGGCGGAGACCACGCCGAGCTCGGCGAGGAAGGCGTGGTGATCGGTCATCAGGTTGCGCGAGGCGTCCATGGACAGCACGCCCAGCTCGGCGCTGAGCCGTTCGGCCTCGTTGAGGTCCGGCAGCCCGATGGGCGCGGACGTGCGGCCGCCCGCGAGCGGGAGCTGGTCGCCGTACGAGCCGGAGCCACGCTGGAGGCGGTGGAGTTCGGCGAGGTGCAGCAGCAGGTCGCGCCGGTTGCCTCCGAACGCGTCCAACGCGCCGACCTGGGCGAGCCGTTCGGCGACGGGGCGGCTGGGCCGGGCCCGCTCCCAGAAGTCCAGCAGCGAGGCGTACGGCTGACCGGCCTCGATGCGGGCCGCCTCCGCCTCGCTGATGCCGTGGACGTCCGAAAGCGCCAGCCGCAGGCCCCACTTGCCCAACGAACCGGACACCAGTTCGATACGGTGTGCGACCGCCGACCGGTTCACATCCACCGGCAGCACCGGTACCCCGCGCCGCCGCGCGTCCGCCAGCAGCAGCCGCTTGGGGTACATACCGGGATCATGCGTGAGCAACCCGGCGTAGAAGGCGGCTGGATAGTGCGCCTTCAGCCACGCCGACTGGTACGTCGGTACGGCGAAGGCCACCGCGTGCGCCTTGCAGAAGCCGTACGACCCGAAGGCCTCGACGATCTCCCAGGTCCGGGCGACCACATCGTCCGCGTACCCCTTGGCCTTCGCATGCTGCGCGAACCACACCTTGATCCGGCCCTGCGACTCGGGGTCGGACAGCCCGCGCCGTACCGCGTCGGCCTCCTCGCGGCCGCAGCCGGTCAAGATGTCGATGATCTTGATGATCTGCTCGTGGAAGACGACGACCCCGTACGTCTCCCTCAGCGCGTCCTCCAGGTCGGGGTGCGGGTAGCGCACCGGCGCCCGCCCGTGCCGGGCCTCGATGAACGGCCGGACCATGTCGGCCGCGACCGGGCCCGGCCGGAAGAGGGAGATGTCGACGACCAGGTCGTGGAAGGTGGACGGCTGGAGCCGCCCGACCAGGTCGCGCTGGCCCGGCGACTCGATCTGGAAGCAGCCGAGCGTATCGGCGGAGCGGATGAGGTCGTACGTGGCGGGGTCGCCGGGCCGCACCCGCTCGGGGTCGTCGATGTCGACCACCTCGCCGCTCGCCCGCTCGACCTCGGCGACCGCGTGCGCCATCGCCGACTGCATCCGCACGCCGAGGACGTCGAGCTTGAGCAGGCCCAGCTCCTCCACGTCGTCCTTGTCGAACTGGGACATGGGGAAGCTCTCGCCGCTGGTCGGTACCACCGGCGTACGCCTCAGCAGCGAGGCGTCCGAGAGGAGCACCCCGCACGGGTGCATGGCGACACCGCGCGGCAGCGCGTCGAGCGCCTCGACCAGCTCCCACAGCCTGCCGTACTTCTCCCGCTCGCCCGCCAGTTCGCGCAGCTCGGGCAGCTCGTCGAGCGCGGCGCGAGCGTCGCGGGCGCGGATGTGCGGGAAGGACTTGGCGATCCGGTCGATGTCGGCCGGGTCCATGGACAGGGCGGCGCCCACGTCCCGTACGGCGTGGCGGACGCGGTACGTCTCGGGCATGGCGACGGCGGCGACGCGCTCGGGGCCGAAGCGGTCGAGGATGGCGCGGTAGACCTCCAGGCGGCGGGCGGACTCCACGTCGATGTCGATGTCGGGCAGCACGGGCCGCCGCACCGACAGGAAGCGCTCCATCAGCAGGCCCTGTTCGACCGGATCGGCGTGGGCGATGCCGAGGAGGTGGTTGACCAGGGACCCGGCGCCCGAGCCGCGCGCGGCGACCCGGATGCCCATCTCGCGGGTGTCGTCGACGACCTGGGCGACGGTGAGGAAGTACGAGGCGAAGCCGAGCCGCTCGATGGTGCCCAGCTCGTCCTCCAGGCGGGCCCAGTACGCCCGCTTCCGGTCGTGGCCGCGCAGCACCATCCCGGCGGCGCAGCGCGAGCGCAGCACCCGCTCGGCGGTGCGGCGGCCGGCGCCGACCAGGTGCGCCTCGGGGAAGTGGACGGACCCGATGCCCAGGTCGTCCTCGGGGTCGACCAGGCACGCGGCGGCCGTCTCCTCGGTCATGGCGAGGAGCCGGTGCGCGGTGTCGCGGCGGAACCCGGCGGCCTCGGCGACCAGCTCGGCGGTGGCCGCCATCGCGGCCGGGTCCTTGAGCCAGCGTTCACCGCTGTCGAGGCCCTTGCGGGGGTCGATGGGCACCAGGCGGCGGGCCGCGTCGAGGACGTCGGCGACCGGGCCCTGGCCGGGGTCGGCGTACCGCACGGCGTTGGTCAGCACGGCGCGTACGCCCTGCTCGGCGGCGAACCCGAGGGTGCGGGCGGCGTGCCGCAGCGAGCCGGGCCCGGTGCCGGTGCGGCCGTGGTGGACGACCTCCAGGCGCAGGGCGTCGCCGTGGGCGTCCCGCCAGGGGGCGAGGAGCCGGGCGGCGCGGTCGGGGCGGCCGGCGGCGAGGGCGCGGCCGATGTCGGAGTCGGGCCCGAGGAGGACGGTGACGCCGTCGCCGTGGTTCTCGGCCCAGGGGAGCAGGGGGCTGCCGCTGCGGGCACCGTGCCCGGGGGTGCGTCCGGTGGCGTACCGGGAGGCCCGCCCGGCGGCACGTCCGGCGACCTGCCCGGCACCGTCCCCGGCCGCCCGTCCCACCGCGTACCCGGCACCGTCCCCGGCGTCGTGCCCGGCGCCGTGTCCGGCCGCCGCACCGTCCTCCTCCGCGTGCGCGGCGGTGATCAGCCGGCACAAGGTGGCCCACCCCTCGCGGGACCGGGCGAGGAAGACCGCGCGGGGCGCGGACTCGTCGACGAAGGCGCCGCCGCGCACCGGGGTGCGGCGCCGCTCGGTGGGCCCGTCCTCCCGGGTCGCCGGTCCGTCGATCGCGAGGTCGACACCGAAGAGCGGCCGGACGCCCTCCTTGGCGCAGGCCGTGGCGAAGCGGACCGCGCCGGCGACGGTGTCGCGGTCGGTCAGGGCGACGGCGTCCATGCCGCGCTCGGCGGCACGCGCCGCCAGCCGCTCCGGGTGCGAGGCCCCATAGCGCAGGGAGAAGCCCGAAACGGTGTGCAGATGCGTGAACCCTGGCACCCGCACCTCCTGGATCAATCCGGTCTCACCTCCCCCACTACCACCATAGACCAGTTTCGAACATTCGTACGACACGAATCGAATCCGCCATTCGGCCCGCCCCACCTGCGCGAATGCCGCGCGCCTCGGAGCGTGGGGACATGAAGCTCGCCGCCGAAGTCAGGAACGCCGTCACGCCCCGCGCCGCGCTGCTGGTCATCGGCGTGCTCGCGTTGCAGCTGCTGTTCATCGCCTCCTACGTGGGCGCGCTGCACAATCCGAAACCCGAGGACGTGCCCTTCGGCGTGGTGGCACCGGGCCCGGCGGCCGCCCAGGCGGAGGCTCGGTTGGCGAAGCTGCCCGGTGACCCGCTCGACCCACGGGTGCTCGCCGACCCGGCCGAGGCGCGGCAGCAGATCATGGACCGGGAGATCGACGGCGCCCTGATCGTCGACCCGAGGGGCACGACCGACACCCTGCTGGTCGCCTCCGGCGGCGGCACCGTCCTCGCCAACGCCCTGCACACCATCGCCACCGAGATCGAAAGGCCCCAGCACCGCACGGTACGGACGGTGGACGTGGCCCCCGCCTCGCCCCAGGACTTCGACGGCCTGTCCGCGTTCTACCTGGTGGTGGGGTGGTGCGTGGGCGGCTACCTGCTCGCGTCGATCCTGGCGATCAGCGCGGGCTCCCGGCCCGCCAACCCGCAGCGCGCCATCATCCGGCTCGTCGTCCTGGCGCTCTCCGCGATCCTCGGGGGCCTCGGCGGCGCGGTGATCGTCGGGCCGGTCCTGGGCGCCCTGCCCGGCAGCGTGGCCGCCCTGTGGGGCCTGGGCGCGCTGGTCGTCTTCTCGGTCGGCGCGGTCACGCTGGCGCTCCAGGCGCTCACCGGGATCGTCGGCATCGGCCTGGCTGTCCTGCTGATCGTGATCGCGGGAAACCCGAGCGCGGGCGGCGCCTTCCCCAGCCCGATGCTGCCCGACTTCTGGCGGGCGATCGGCCCGGCCCTGCCGCCGGGCGCGGGCACCTGGGCGGCGCGCTCGATCGCGTACTTCAAGGGCAACGCGCTCTCCGGGGCGATGCAGGTCCTCGCCGTCTGGGCGGTCGTCGGCACCGTACTGACCCTGGTGATGTCCGCGGTCCGCAAGCGGACCGACCGGGACGACGCCGGCGAGCCGGCCGGCGCGGACGCCGCATGAGCCGGGCCCCGGATCACCATGGATCCGGGGCCCGTCATGCCGTACGCGTACGTCAGCCGATCTGCGCGCCGAAGGTGGTCAGCGCCTCCGTGACCGGCTGGAAGAACGTCTCACCGCCCGAGGAGCAGTCGCCACTGCCGCCCGAGGTCAGGCCGACCGCCGCGTCGCCCGTGAAGAGCGAGCCGCCGCTGTCGCCGGGCTCGGCGCAGACATTGGTCTGGATGAGGCCCTCGACGACCTGCCCGTTACCGTAGTTGACGGTGGCGTTCAGGCCGGTGACCTCGCCTTCGTGGACCTGGGTGGTCGAGCCGCTGCGGGTGACCTTCATCCCGACGGTCGCCTCGGCCGCCTTGGTGATCGCCTGCGTGCTGCCGTTGTAGAGGTTGACCTCGCTCGGGTGCGCGGTGTCACCGTTGTACTCGACCAGCGCGAAGTCATTGCCCGGGAACTGGGAGTCGGCCATCGTGCCGATCGCCGGGCCGCCCTGGGACCCGGCCCACTCGCTGCCCGTCTCGCCGCAGTGGCCGGCCGTGATGAAGTGCGGCCGGCCGTCCTTGACCACGTTGAACCCGAGCGAGCAGCGTCCGCCGCCGGAGTGGATGGCGTCACCGCCCGCGATGAGCGGCTTGAACTCGCCCTCCGTGCGCTTCAGTTCCGCCTTCGAGCCGAGCCCCTTCACCACCTCGGTGAGCCGGTCCAGCGACGCGCCCTTGACGGTGCGGTCGGCCGTGACGACGACCTTGTTGGTCACCGGGTCGACGGCCCACGACGTGCCGGGTATGGTCGCCCGGCTCTTCAGGGTCTGGCGGGCGCCGGTCAGCTCGGCCAGCGTGTGCTGGACGAGTCTCGCCCTGCCGCCCGCCTCGCGTACGGACTCGGCCGCCGCCTCGTCCACCACGTTGACCACCAGGGCCTTGGACTTCGCGTCGTAGTACGCGCCGGCCGCGTCGCCGCCGAGAGCCTTGTCGAGTGTCGCGGCGAGAGTTCCCGCCGCCGGCGCCGACAGGGACTTCACGGTGAACCGGGGCGCTTCCTCACTGGCGTTCGCAGTCTGGAAGGTGACTCCCGCTCCGAGCAGAGCGACAGCGGCTCCGCCGGCGATCGCCGCACGCCTTTTGGGTATGCGTCGGTGATTCACAACGTCGACCTCTCCTGTGGGGGGCCGCGTCCGGGCAGTGGGGTGCCCTGACACGGAGGATGGTCAGCCCACTATCCCGATACCAACCGGTAGCACACAAGGTCGACTTCAGGACGCGCACGCGACCTTCACTCTGCGCCCCCGGCACTCCCACTACTCCCGACGCCGCGTGCCGGTTCCGTTTGCGAATACCGGGCCCGTCCCGACAGGCGACAAAGCGATCCCGTACAGGCACCCTGATGGGTAATCACACGGAGGACACTCGAAGGGGGCGGGGGGCTTGCGACGTCGGGTGCGCGCGGCGGACGGCCGGCATCTGATGGTGGAACGCCTGGGGGACCCGCGGGGCCGTCCGGTCTTCCTGCTGCACGGCACGCCCGGCAGCAGACTGGGACCGGCCCCACGGGGCATGGTGCTCTACCAGCGCGGCATGCAACTGATCGCGTACGACCGCCCCGGCTACGGTGGTTCGGACCGCCTGGCGGGGCGGAGCGTCGCCGATGTGGCGTCGGACGTGGCGGACATCGCGGACGCGCTCGGCCTGGAGCGGTTCGCGGTGGTGGGCCGCTCCGGCGGCGCCCCGCACGCGCTGGCCTGCGCGGCGCTGCTGCCGCACCGGGTGACCCGTACCGCCGCGCTGGTGACCCTGGCGCCCCGGGACGCGGACGGGCTGGACTGGTTCGAGGGCATGGCCGCCTCGAACGTCACGGAGTACACCCACGCCACCCTCGACCCCGACGGGGTGGCCGCCCGCCTCACGCCGCGCGCCGACGCGATCCGCAAGGACCCGGTCCGGCTCCTGGACGACCTGCGCCGGGAGCTGACCGCCTCGGACCGGATGGTCGTCTCGGACGCGGGCGTACGGTCCATGCTGCTGCGCAACTACCAGGAGGCGCTGCGGACCTCGGCGTACGGCTGGATCGACGACGCGCTGGCGTTCTGCAGCCCCTGGGGGTTCGACCCGGCCGACATCCCGGGCGAGGTGCTGCTGTGGCACGGCGAGCAGGACGTCTTCTCGCCGGTCGGGCACGCGCGCTGGCTCGCCGAGCGCATCCCGGGCGCGACGGCCGTCCTGGAACCGGCCGCCGCGCACTTCGACGCCCTGCACGCCCTGCCCCGCGTCCTGACCTGGCTCCTGGACGAGGGCGAGTGAGCCGAAGGAGCACGCGGGTGTCGAAAGGGAGAACGCGCGGAGGTCCCGGGGTACGAGGGACCGAGCACGATCGACCGTCGACGCACGCTGAGGCGCCCCGGAGGCGAACCGAGCCACAAGACTAAACAGCGAGCGGCTCCAGGTCCCGGTGCACGCGGCGCTCGTCCCGCGCCAGGCGGGTCAGCGCGTGGTCGTCGCCCAGTTGGCGGGCGAGTTCGTCGGCGGTCTCCGTGCGCAGCTGGGCCGCCTCGTCCTTGCGGCCCAGCGCGCCGAGGGTGACCGCCAGGTTGGAGGCGGCGCCCAGCACCTCCGGGTGGTGGGCGCCCAGGACCTCGCGCAGCGTGCGCACGGCGCGCTGCTCGATCGCCAGGGCCTCGTCCAGTTCGCCCAGGTCGGCCTTGGCGTTGGCGATGTTCACCGCGCAGAACAGGGCGTGCGGATGCCGCTCGCCCAGCACCTCCCGCATGACCCTGAGCGCGGCCTGGAGCAGTTGCTCGGCGGTCTCGGGCGCGCCGCAGCCCCACTGGTAGATGCCCAGGTTGTTGAGGGCGGCCAGGGTGTAGGGGTGCCGCTCCCCCGGCACCTCGCGGTACTGGTCGACGACCTCCTGCGCCAGGTCCCGGGCCGCGACCGGCTCCCCGGCCGCGAAGAGGTCCGCCGCCAGGTTCAGGTCGCAGGCCAGCGAGTCGGGGTGCGCGTAGGTGTACTTGGCGCGGTACCGGTTGCGGGTGGCGGTGGTGAGCCGCCGCGCGTCCTCCAGTCTGCCCGCCCGGCGCAGCGACACGGCGAGGCTCTTGCCGGCGGCGAGGGTGCCGGGGAAGGCCCGGCCGAGGGTGTCCTTGTAGCTGTCGTACGTACGTGAGAGCAGCGCCACCGAGTCCTCGTACCGTCCGACCTCCCGCAGGTCGCGGGCGAGCGAGGTCGCCGAGGACAGGGTGTAGGGGTGCTCGGGGCCGAGCACCTCGGTGCGCCGGTCGAAGACCTCCTGGTCGATCTCGCGGGCCCGGGAGTACTGGCCGACCATGCGCAGGTTGAGCGCCAGGTTGTTCGCGGCGGCCAGGGTGCGCGGGTGGGAGTCGTGGAAGATCTGGCTGAAGCCCTCGTGCGCCTCGGTGGCCAGTTCCATCGCCCTGCCGTACTGGCCGAGCGCTCCGAGGTCCATGGCGAGGCTGGAGGTGGTCATGTACGTGTGCGGGTGGGACCGGCCGAGGACGGCGCGCTGCCGTTCCAGGGTGACCTCGTCCAGCTCCCGCGCCTCCACGTAACGGCCTTGGGAGCGGAGGATGTTGGAGAGGTGGAAGCGCAGGTAGAGGTACTGGAGGTCGTCGTTGCCGAGCATGTCGCGCCAGGCGTCGCGCAGGTCCTCCGCGAGCGCGCCGGCGGTCTGCCAGTCGCCGCGCTTCCAGAGGTAGCGGATGCGGTCGATGAGCAGCCGGCGGGTCTCGGGCTCCTTGCAGTAGCGGGCCTCGGAGGTCCCCAGGTGCGGCCAGATGGTGGCGAACCGGGGCCAGGTCTCGGGGTTGTCGATCGGCTCGTCGTCGTCCGGCCGGGCCCCGGCGAGGATCCGGTGGACGGCGTGCCGGGCCTCCCGCTGCTCCTCCTCGGACAGCTGGGCCCGGATGACGGCCTGCACCAGCCGGTGCACCTGGATGGAGTTCGACACCTGGTCGACCTTGGCCAGGGCGAACCGGCCGATCTCCCGGATCACCCGGCCCAGCACCAGCTTCTCCTGGAGGGAGGCGTCGTACGGCTTGAGCGCCTCGATCATCTCCTTGCTGTAGAGGAGGTTGGCGTGGATCGGCTCGGGCGCGAAGAACGCGCACAGCTGGAGCAGCCGCACGGCGGCCGGTGAGCGTTCCTTGAGCCGTTCGATGGAGACGTTCCAGGTCGCGGCGACCGGCTTGGGATAGCCGGCCGGCTGGTTGAGCGCCAGGGTGCGGGCGGCGGCCTCCTCGAGCTGCTCCAGGTAGGTGGCGACCGGGGTGGCCGTCTCCGCGATCCAGGCCGCGGCCTGTTCGACGGCGAGCGGCAGGTCACCGACCGCGGTGGCGACCTTGTCGGCGTCCTCGACGGTCAGCCCCTTGGCGCGGCGCTGGAGGTGCTCGACGGACTCCTCGCGCAGGAACACGTCGACCGGCAGCGCGTCGCCGTACTGCGACCAGGTCTGGTTCCTGGAGGTGACCAGTATGTGCCCGCCGGTCGGGAAGAAACGCTTGAGCGCGTCGGGGTCGTCGGCGTTGTCGAAGACCAGCAGCCACCGGTTGGACGGCACCCCGCGCCGCAGCAGGTCGATGGCCTCCTGGCAGGCGGCGGCCATGTCGTCGCCGCCTTGCGCCCCGAGGCGGACGGCCAGCTCGGCGAGGCCGGCGATCACGTCGTCGGTCTGCTCGGCGGACATCCACCACACCAGGTCGTAGTCGGCCATGAAGCGGTGCACGTACTCCAGGGCGACCTGCGTCTTGCCGACGCCGCCGAGCCCGTACAGGGTCTGCGGCTGGGGCAGGACGACGGCCATGCCGCCGCCGAGCTGGTCGCGCATCCGCTCCAGGACCATGGACCGGCCGGTGAAGCCGGGGTTGCGGGGCGGCGCGTTCCAGATCTTCGGTACGGTCCCGGGGAAGCGCGGCCCGGGAGGCACGCCCTCGTTGAGCTTGACGGGCCGGTCCAGGGCACGCAGCAGCGCGGCCGTGGCGTGCACCTCGTCGAGCCGGAACAGGTCGACGGGGTTGCGGTCGATGTACGGGGTGGTGAGGCGGACGTCCCCGACGCGCAGCGGCAGCAGGTGGCGCCGCCCGCCGCCCGGGTCCTCGGTGGCGGCCCGCTCCCACACCTCCACCGCGCGGGCCGACTTCAGGTACGCGCTGGACAGCAGGACGACCGTGCGGGCGGCGTTCTCGGCGGCGTGGAGCACGTCGCCGCCGCTCGTCGCGGGGTCGGCGGAGACGTCGCGCGGGACGACGCGGAAGCCGGCGCGGGTGAGGACGGACTCGATCCAGTCGGCCCACATGCGGTTCTCGGCGACGTACGACAGGAACAGGTCGGCGGGCAGGGCGGGGCGGCGGCGGGTGAAGGCGTCGCGGATCCGCAGCCGTACCTCCTCGTTGACCGTCGGCATGGCGGTGACGTCCCCGTCGGTGACGACGGCGGTCAGCCGCTCGAAGGCCGACAGCAGCGAGTTGGCGATCCCGGCGTCGTCGCCGAAGGTGGCGAGGGTCTCCTCGTACGCGTAGTAGGGCCGGTACGGGATCTCCACGGCGCCCCAGTAGGAGGCGAGCTCCTCCCCCGTCAGGCCGCTGGGGAAGCCGTCGAACTTCAGCCGGGCCAGCGCCCGGCCCGCGTCGGCCTTCTCCTTCTCGCCCTCGTCGATCCGCATCGGCACGGGGAAGATCCGGATGCCCCGGCCGCCGTACCGCTCGTCGATCTGCCGGGCGACGGCGGCGGCGCCGTCCATGGACTGGTCGCTGAGGGTGAAGCAGTCCACGAGGGCGTCGGGCAGGTGGACGGTGCAGATGTCGGCGATGTCGCTGAGGCCGGTGCGGCTGTCGATGAGGACGTAGTCGTAGTTGGCCTTCATGTCGTCGCGCAGCGCGTCGAAGAAGTGCCCGCCGCCGAGCCGGTCGTAGAAGTTGTCCCAGTCGAAGGTGGAGACGGTCGCGGAGTACTCGCGGTTCTGCTTGCCGGCGGAGACGAAGTCGAGGGTGCCGCCGTCGGGGAACTCCCAGCCGAGCGCCTCGGGGGTGAGGGAGACGGCGTGCGGCTGGATGCGCGCGTAGTCGCGGTGCCAGTCGTCGGGGCGCTGCACGGGGCTGGTGGCGGCCCAGGCGTATTCGGTGATCAGGTCGATGACGCCGGTGGTGGCGCCGAGGGTGGACGGGTCGAGGAAGGGGTGGAAGAAGCGGTGCAGTCCGGGCGCTTCCAGGTCCCAGTCGACGGCCAGGACCCGCTTGCCGTTCGCGGCGAGTATCCAGGCCGTGTTGGCCAGGGCCATCGTCCGTCCCGTACCACCCTTGTAGGAGTAGAAGGTGACGATGCGTCCGTCACGACTGGCTGTCATCCAGGTCCTCCGCATCGGGCGCGATCTCGTGCGTCTCGGGTATGTAGTGCGTGGTGCCGAGCTCGTTGGCCATCGGGCCGCGCAGCCGTGGCCGTTCGGTGTGCCGGCCGCCCGCGGGCGGGTAGACGGCGGCGTGCCGCAGGTACTGCTGGGCGGCCGCCTCCACCACCTGGGGCAGGATCTGGCCGAACGCCTCCATGCTCGGTACGCCTCTGGCGGCGGCGCGGCTGGCGGCGCGGCCCTGGCCCATCTTGATGGGCATGGTCTCTTCGAGTGCCCGGTTCAGCTCGGCGTCCGCCGCCCTGGTCTGGTGGTCCATCTGGTTGCGGGGGACGACGACGCTCACCCAGGGGCGGTGTTCCGCGTCGAAGGCGGCGAGCCGTTCGCGCCGCTCGTCGTCCTTGAGGGCCCAGCGGTCGAGGAGCAGGATCTCGGGGCGGCTGGGGGGCTGCTTGGCGTCGGGCGGGCCGGCGTCGTGGTCGAAGGAGGTGACGGTGGCCTGGTAGTTGAGCGAGCGGACCAGGTCCTCGGTGACGTAGGCGAGCGGCCGTGCGGCGTCGGGGTGGTACGGGTTCCAGTCCTGCGGCATGTCGCCGTAGTACTCGGGGTCGCGGCCTTCAGGCAGGTCGTGGCGGGTGGGGGCGGCGACGGTGACCTGGAGGGGTCTGGGGCCGCGGCCGGGGGTGCCGAAGGCGCTGGGCGCGGAGCGGTAGTCGACGGGTCTGCCGGGGCTGATCCCCGCGGTGTCGGCGACGGAGACGATGCGTTTGGCCAGTTCGTACACGGCCCGTTCGTACTCCTCGGCGAATATCCGGAGTTTGATCAGGCCGTAGAGCCCGTCGGTGACGTACCGGTCGCCGAAGTCGCGGTGGTTGAACTGCAACCGCTCGGCGGGGCCGGGGAGTTGCTCGGGCGGGACCGGTACCCACAGGGCGGGCACGATGGCGTCGGCGGGCTTGTTGTGCTTGGCGTGGTGGTAGATCGCCCGGGTGGCGAACGCGTACCACTCCTTGCCGCACATCTCGCTGGCGAAATAGCGCGGAGAGAACAGAGGGACGAAGACCCGGCAGGTGGCCAGGACTTCTCCCAGCCGTTCCGACCAGCCCTCGCCGGATCGTATCTCCCGGTCCATGAACCCGGCGGAGGCTCCGGCGGGGAGATCGGTCATGGCCATCACATGGCCGCACAGATCGCGGTAGAGCCGCTCGACCCACATGTCGGGATCGGGGCCACCGGCTCCGTACCTCGGCGTGTGCGCATAACTCAGGAAGAAGTACGGCCGATGGTCCGCCGCTCGCGCTTGCGGTGACGCCTGCACACGACCCCCGTCCTATGTGATCACTCGCATCCGGGATGAGAAGGATACGAGCTGATTAATCATTCCGGAGCAGGCTTTGCTCCACCCCCACGACGTTCAGTCATTCAACGCTGCTTTTCGGTCATCCCTGCGACAGCATGACGGACCGCTCCCTTGATCGGCACAGTTCCTTGCGTACTCCCGCGACCAGGAGTTTGCCGCTCACGGTGAGTTCGGCGGCGTTTTCCAGCAGGTCGAGCGCCCTTTCGGCGTGTTCGGCATGCCCTTCCTCGTACGCAGAGAGGCCCGCCTTCTCGTACGCCCCGGCGAGCAGGGCGGAGACCGGCACCGGTGTGTCCTCCTGCCAGGGTGCGGGGTGGCTCCAGGCGCCGTCCAGCGCGTAGAGGTCCGCGACGTCGAGCAGCGCCCGCAGCTTGGCCCGCCGGAAGCCGCGCAGCAGGTCCCGCGCGAGCGCGCCGGCCTCCGCGTGGAGCGGCAGGCCGAGCGCCCCGTACCCGTGCCGGCCCACGGAGGGCTCCGTCCCGGTGAGCGGCGTCAGGGTGGTCAGGCTCGCGGCGGCCTCGGCGGCCTGGTCCGGTACGGCGGCCCGCAGCAGCGCCCAGGCGCGCTCCAGCCGCCCGCTCCAGCCGGCCGCCTCACCGGGAGTGAGCCGCCCGGCGGCGGGCGCGTCGAAACCGTCCCGGCAGGGGTCGAGGTCGTCGAGCGCGACACCGTGCGCCCCACGCCGTACCGGCCGCCATCCGGCGCTCTCCTCCTGGAGCCGTTCGACGCGCAGTTCCCCGTCCCCGCCCCGCACCACGAACCCGTCCCCGGCCGCCCGCACCTCCACCGGACCGGCCCCATCGAGGCCCAGCGTCCCGAGGGTCGGCAGGTGCAGCGCCCCGCCCCGGTGGGCGACGCGGACCGGGACGTCGACCCGGCCCCGTACGGCGGCGGCGGCCACGTACCGCGCGAACTCCCCCGCCAGGTCCGTCGCCCCGGCCCGCCCTTCCCGCAGCGCGTCCAGGCAGTCCAGGAGCCAGGTGCGCGTGTAGGGGTGGGCGAGCACCTCGTCGAGCCCGTCGGAACACTGTTCGACGGCGCCCGCCAGTTCCCATGCCTCGGCCCACCGCTCGCCGCCGCGTCCGTCGAGCTCGCTGTGCAGTTCGGCGAGGAGGACGCGGGTCAGGTCGTACTGTTCGGCGACGAGCGCGCCCGGGTCGGTCACGGCGGGGGCGGCGGTGGCGGCGGTGCGGTCCTCGATGCCCCGGACGAGCGCTTCGAGGTCGGCGCAGTAGACGGACGGGTTGTCGAAGCCGTTCGCGGCCCGGTAGCGGTGGGTGTAGAGGCCGCCGCCGCAGGAGCGGACGACGGGGCACCGGCGGCAGGTCTCGCTGACGCCGGCGAGGCCGAGCTGGCGCACCCGGACGCCGGGGTGGGCGGCGACGTCGTCGAAGGTGTGCCGGTATACGTCGAAGCCGGTGGCGGCGGCGCCCTCGTAGGCACTTTTGAGGGAGTCGACCTGTTCGAGGGTGCCGTCGGTTTCGACGACGACGAGGTCGGTGGGGGCCAGACCCAGCGATTCGGTGAGGCTGGGGCCGCCGTTCAGGGTGGACAGGACGGACTCGAAGAGCCGTACCGGGACGGGCCTGCCCTGGTCGTTCCACCGGTCGAAGACGGTGAGGATCCACTCGGCGTACGCGGTGGGCGAGCCGTCCGGGCGGGGTGGGGGCTCTTCCCACGTGGCGTGCGGGAGCAGGAAGTCGATGCGCGGGGGTGCGAGCGCGATGAGCGCGTCGTACACGGCGACGGGATCGTTGGCCACGTCGATGGTGCACAGCAGGCCGAGGTCGAGGTGGCGGTAGCGCTCCTGGTGCAGCAGGTCGATGGCCTTGAGCACGAGGGGGTGGCTGCTGCGGCCGTCGGCGAAGCGGCGGTGGCGGTCGTTGGCCGTCCTGTCGCCGTCGAGGGAGATGCCCACCTTCACGCCGTACTCGTCGAACAGATCGAGGTAGCGGGGGCTGAGCTGGAGGCCGTTGGTGTGGATCCGCAGGTCCAGGTCGGTGACCGGGGCGAGGGCGGTGGTCAGCTCCTCGCAGACGCGCCTGAGGCGCGCGGGCCCTGCCAGCAGAGGCTCCCCTCCGTGCAGGATCACTGACACGGAGGGCAGGGCATGTTTCTTGGCATGCTCGGCCAGTCGCAGAGCTGTCCAGGAAATGGCCTGGTCAGAGATTGCCTTGGGGCGGGTACGCCAGCTCTGATCAGCGTGTTCGTAGATATAGCAGTGGTCACATGCAAGATCACACCTGCTGTGGACCTTGAGGACGATCTCGCGGAATGGGACCAGGGGTCCAGTCATTCCGCCAGTTTAGAGCGCCGAGTTGAACGTCGAGACACGCTCGGTACGGTCGCTCACCGACGGCAGAACACGGCTGAGCTTCTTGGCGGCTGCCGCTCCTCGCACATCGATCTCGGCGAGGGGCACACGATTTTTCTTCGCGACAGCGAAGGTTACTGAGGTCTGAAAGCTCACGACGGCCGTCCTTGGGGGAGTGGTCGATCTCGGATAACCGCACCGTTGCAGTGTCGGCGGCACGACTTTACTCTCATGCCCACCCACAGCAAATCAGCGCGTGAAACAAAAGCGTTGCGCCAGTATTCCCCGACCGACCCGGAACGAGCCATTCCACCGAAAGAGTGAAGACAAAACCGCAGACGGGGGTGCGCATGACCGGGTTTCAGGGCCCACTGCAGAGCATGGTCTTCCGAAACGCAGATCTGCCCGCGCTGTTCCACCGGGCGGACGAGATCGCCATCGCCCGGCAGCGCGACGCGGTGCAGGACACCCGCTTACAACTGTGGTTGCTCGTCCTGGGCGCCTGCCTGGCGGCGGTACCCAACGGCTGGCGGATCGGGGGTACGTTCCAACTCGCGGGCGCGTTCAGTGCGTTGGCGTACGCGGGCGTACTCCTGGCCACGTACCGTGCCTCAAGGCGCCGTGCGAAGTCGCATTGGCAACTGAACCGCTCCGCCGCCGAGTTCATCAAGTCGATGTGCTGGCGGTACGCGGTCCACGGCGCGCCCTTCGACGCCGATTTCCCCGACCCCGACGGGGAGTTCCTCACCCGGCTGGAGGCGGGGCTCGGCGAACTGCGCAAGGTGGGCTGGGCCGACCCTCGCGAGTCGGCGCCGGCCGTCGGCCGGGCGGAGCTCATCACCCCGGCCATGCGGATGCTGCGCGACAAGCCCTTCCGGGTACGCAAGGAGACGTACGTCAGGGACCGGCTGATCGAGCAGCGCAACTGGTACCACAGGAAGACCGTGGTGTCGCGCCGGGCCACCACGCTGTGGTCCGTGACCATCTCGGTGCTCACCGGCCTCGCCCTGTTCCTGGGCGTGCTGCGGACCTTCTCGGTCGGCGAGTCGGCCGTGATGGCCGGGCTGCTGTCGGCGGCGGCGGCCGCGTGCGTGGCGTGGAGCGAGATCCGCCGCCACCAGCCGTTGATAGCGGCGCACTCCCTGGTCGAGGAGGACCTGGCGGCGATGCACACCGCGATGGAGACGGTGATCGGCGAGGACCGGTGGCCGGCGGCCGTGTACGAGACCGAGCGCATCGTCTCGCCGCAGCACACCGACTGGCTGGTCCAGCACCGGCGCTGACCTGTCAGGGACGTTCCACGCCCGTGCGCCAGATGACGGTCACCGGCTTCCCACGAGCACGGGCGTAGCGGACGATGTCGCCGGTGCCGCCGAGACCCCGGGCGGGGCGGCCGTCCCAGACGGCGAGGAGCCGGTCGCAGTGGTCGGCGATGTAGGTGCCGGCCGCGTAGTAGGCCTCGTCGGTGGAGCGCGGGTAGTCCATCCGGACCTCGCGCGTGGCGCGCTTGCGGAAGGCCTGGTAGCGGGCCAGCTCCTCCGGGTCGGTGAAGCCGTCCTCGTAGTCCCCGCTGGGGATGACGACGGTCAGCTCGGCACCGCAGGCGAGGGCGATGTCCGCGAAGAGCTGGTCCGCCCCCGCCGCCAGGCTGGACAGCGCCTCCAGCGGACCCTCGTGGCCCCGGAGCGCGGCACGGATGGCGGTGCGGATCGCGACGCGCACATGGGCGTCGAGCTCGACGGGGATGTCCCTGTGCCCGGTCACTCCGATGCGCCTCATCCGCCCCCGCTCTCCGAAGTCCCCCTGCGCCCGAGCGCCGTCACATGCTCTCAAATGTGGGCGCTTCCGGACAGGGCGTCGAGCCCCCGGCCGGGGATCCGGCCGGGGGCTCGTGGCGCTGGGCGGTGTGCGGTGTGCGGTGTGCGGTCAGTAGACGCTGACGCGGTAGGCGTTCAAGGCCTCGGTGACCGGTTGGAAGAAGGTCGTCCCGCCGGAGGAGCAGTTGCCGCTGCCGCCGGAGGTGAGGCCGATGGCGCGGCTGCCGGAGTAGAGCGGGCCGCCGCTGTCGCCGGGCTCGGCGCACACGTTCGTACGGATCATGCCGTAGACGACGTCGCCGCCGCCGTAGTTGACCGTGGCGTTCAGGCCGGTGACCGAACCGCTGTGGGTACCGGTGGTGGAGCCGCGGCGGGTGACGGACATGCCGACGGTGGCGTTGGCGGCGCTGGTGATGTCGACGTTGCCGACGGTGCCGGGCTTGGCGATGGAGCTGTTGGAGTAGCGGACGATCCCGTAGTCGTTGTTCGGGAAGCTGGAGCCGGTGGTCGGACCGAGGACGGTGGTCCGGCCGGAGTTGGCGTACCAGGTGCCCGCGCCGTCGGTGCAGTGGCCGGCGGTGAGGAAGTACGTGGTGCCCGCGCTGTCGCGGACGTTGAAGCCGAGGGAGCAGCGCCAGCTGCTGGCGTAGATGGCGTCGCCGCCTGAGATGAGCTTGGTGAACTTGCCCGGGGTGCGCTCGATCTTCAGGGCGCCGGCGTTGGCTCCGGCCTGGCGCTTGATCGTGGCGATCTCGGCCTGGGAGACGGTCGAGTCGGCGGTGACGACCAGCTTGTTGGCCGCCAGGTCGACGTGCCAGGCGGTGCCCGGTACGTCGGCCTCCAGGACGGCCGAGCCGGCGGCGGACAGCTGGGCGGCGCTGTACGTCTGCGGTGAGTCGGCGTTCGCGGCGGGGACCGCGAGGGTGGCGGCGGCGGCGAAACCGGTGGAGACGGCGAGCAGACGGGTTCGTCTGGCTATGCCGCTGCGGGGGGTGGTGCGCTTGATCCTCACTTCTCATTCCTCCCGAGGGGAATCGGGGGCCCGCCGTGGGGGTGTCGGGCCCGTGAGGCGCGGTCAGGTTCGTGCGCCTCGGCGGTGTCCGGGTTTCGGACATGCCGTGCTCCTGACAAGCGCTGCTTCGGGAGTATTCGCAGGGTCAACCACCGGCACAAGGGCAGGTTTCGGCCGAGCCGGGTCACGGGCGCGGGAAGGTGCCCGGCGGGTGTGGCCCTCCGCCGGATTCGTCCGTGGGACGTATCAGCGGCTCAGTGGGTTCCGCTCCCCCGCCGGGACGGGGACCGGGAGGGTGTTGCCGGGCGGCGGGAGGGGACAGATGAAGTGCGCGGCGAAGGCGCACGGCGGCAGCAGCGCCCGGTTGAAATCGACGGTCACCGCCCCGTCGGCACCCGGGGCCGCGGGCCGCAGGAAGCGGAAGCGGTACGTGTCCTTTCCGCTGGTCGCGTCGGCGAAGACGGCCCACAGCGAGCCGTCGTCCTCGACCGCGACCCGCAGGGTGTGCTCGGCGCCCCCGAGCGTGAACGCCAGCTCGCCCGAGAGGCCGAGCCCGCGCTCGCGCCCGTCGGCGTTCTCGACCCGGACGCTGCGCGCCGCCCCGTAGGGCCGGTAGGTGCCCGGCACCACCCAGCTCTCGTCGTACGGGGTGGCCTCGATGCCCGTGAAGGCGCGGCGCGCCGGGGCGTCGGGGTCGAAGTCGCGGACCGCCCAGAGCCCTTCGCGGCGCAGCACGACCAGCCGCCGCTCCCCCGCCGCGACGCGCGAGCGGGGAATCGGACCGTGGTCGGCGGTCAGGCGGACGTCGCCGGTCAGGGGCTCGCCGTCGACGGTGAGGCCCTCGGCGGCGGTGCCGCTCAGGAGCACGTGGTCGCCGTCTTCACGCCAGACGCCGGGGACGGCCGGAATTCGCCCGTCCGGGTAGTCGGAGAGCCAGTACGTGCCGGTGAGGGAGAGCGGGCCGTAGGGGGCCGAGACGGAGGCGGTGCGCCGTTCGTGCCAGCGCGTCCAGTCCGCACGAGGATCGCTGCTCATGCGGAGACCTTACGGGCCGTCAGCAGCCGTCGCAGGGACAGCAGCAGTCGCAGCTGCCGGGGTTGCAGTCGCAGTCGCGGCAGCAGCCCTCACGCTTCTTGCGGGACCAGGGGCCTTCGTACTCCTTGGCGCAGCAGATCTGGCAGGTGCAGAAGAGCCAGGTGAACGCGGCACACCCGGCCCAGAAGCCGCGCGGCTTGGGCCGCGACGGCTCGCCGCCGGGGCCGCCGAACCCGGGCGGCATCCCGCCGCCGGAGCCGCCGTGACCGCCTGGGCCGCCGGGGTAGCCGCCCGGGCCCCCGGGACCGCCGGGGTACGCGCCGCCCGGACCCCCCGGGCCGCCGGGGTACGCGCCGCCCGGGTACCCACCCGGACCGCCGGGGCCCGACGGACCGCCGCCGTACGGGTTCGGGGTGCCGTACGGGCCGTAGCCGGCGCCCTGGTGGGGGGCGGGCCCTCCGTACCCCTGGTGCGAGCAGGTCGTCGTGGAGAACGCCCGGTCCACCGACTGCCGCAGCTCGTGCGCGAGCAGCACGTGCAGCAGCGTGTCGTCCACGAATTCCGCGTCGCGCAGGGCGAGCCGTATCCCGTGCAGCGCGTCGTCCGCGAGCCGGCGCGCCTCCGCGAGGGACGTACCGGTCGCGGTGAGCGGGTTCCAGGCACCCGACGCGGCGTCAGCTTCCCGGTCCTCCACGGCGTCCAGCAGGTGCGCGAGGCGCCCGAAGAGCCGGCCCGCCTCCGCGAGCGGCGCCGTGTTCTGCGGCTTGCCGGCCAGGACGGCGGTGTGCGCGAACGCCGCGGCGGTGGCCGTCTCGGTCGGCTCGGTGATGCGGAGCAGGGGCGTACCCGGCCCGGCCAGCGCCTCGATGCCGGTCTGCCGGTCCACCGCGTCGACCAGGACGGCCGTGTCGAAGCCCAGCTCGCGCCCGGCCCTGGCGCCCGCCCGGTCCCAGCCGAGGGCGACCCGGCGCGCGGCGGCGGCCATCGGACGGTGCGCCAGCAGCCCGTCCCGGTCGGCGACATGGTCCCGTACCTTCGCCGAGGCCAGCACCAGCGAGACGGCGGCGGCGAGCCGCGCACCCTCGCCCCGGGCGACGGGCGCGGTCCGCATTGCGCGCAGTGGACAGGGCCCCGCCGTGCGCCGCGCCGCGGCGGTCCGCTCGGTCTGAGCCTCCGTCAGAACCGAGACGATGAGGCCGTCGTAGTTGGTGGCGACCCGGGCGAACTGCCCGTGGTCGGCCCGAAGTGCCAGGCAGAGCCCGCACAGATGGGCCATCCACTCCGTCTTCAGCCCCTCGTTGAGCCGGTGCGTGCAGGGCCTGACGATTCCGAACATGGTGCTCCCCCGTGAGTCGTGCGAAGTGCGCGGCGGGCATCGTACCGAGCCCGTTCGTTCACCCGTACGTCCGCACGCTCACCCGTACGGCCCGAATTTCATATTTGAGTTACGCAGGCCCCTTCTCAGGGCCCGTACGCCCGTGGAACCTTGACGAATCGCCACATCTTCTGCACCAGTACCGTCACGAATCGCTCGCGCGGCGACTGTCCACTTGGCGCGCGATCCGCATGATGGACGACCATAGGGATAGCGGAACCACAAGTGACCGCGTGAAAGGAGGCGTCCATGGGATCGGTGCGCAAGGCGAGTGCATGGCTCGGCCTCGTCGAGGACAACGACGAGCGCTACTACGACGACGAGTACGCCGAGGGTGACCGCAACAGCGACGCCTGGGTGACCGACCCGCGGGTGCGCGTCGCCTCCGAGACCGCCCAGGAGGAGGGCCGCCGGATCGCCACGGTGTCCCCGGACGGGTTCCGGGACGCCCGGAGCATCGGCGAGCTGTTCCGGGACGGCGTCCCGGTCATCATGAACCTCACGTCCATGGAGCCCGCCGACGCCAAGCGCGTGGTCGACTTCGCGGCCGGCCTGACCTTCGGGCTGCGGGGCTCGATCGAGCGCGTGGCGACCCGGGTCTTCCTGCTGACGCCCGCGGACACGCAGATCGTCAACGGGGAGCCCGGGCCGCACACCCAGGACGGCTTCTTCAACCAGAGCTAGCGGGCGAGGCCGCTTACCGGAACGCGTCGAGGCCGGTGAGCGCCTTGCCCAGCACGAGCTGGTGCATCTCGACGGTGCCCTCGTAGGTGAGCACCGACTCCAGGTTGGTGGCGTGCCGCATGACGGGGTATTCGAGGGAGATCCCGTTGGCGCCGAGGATGGTCCGCGAGGTGCGGCAGATCTCGATCGCCTCCCGTACGTTGTTGAGCTTGCCGAAGCTGACCTGCTCGGGGCGGAGCTTTCCGGCGTCGAGCCGCCGCCCGAGGTGGTGGGCGAGCAGGATTCCCTTGTGCAGTTCCACCGCCATGTCGGCGAGCTTGGCCTGGGTGAGCTGGAAGCCACCGATGGGCCTGCCGAACTGCTCGCGCGTCTTCGCGTACTCCAGCGCCGCCTCGAACGACGAGCGCGCGGCGCCCATGGCACCCCAGACGATTCCGTACCGGGCGTGGCTCAGGCAGCTGAGCGGCCCCTTCAGGCCGGTGACCCCGGGCAGCACGGCGTCGGCCGGCAGCCGTACGTCGTCCAGGACGAGCTCGCTGGTGACGCTGGCGCGCAGCGACCACTTGTGCTTGATCTCGGGCGCGGAGAAGCCGGGGCTGTCGGTGGGCACCACGAAGCCCCGGATACCCTCGTCGGTCCGCGCCCAGACGACGGCGACCCCGGCGACCGAGCCGTTGGTGATCCACATCTTGCGGCCGCCCAGGACCCAGTCGGTGCCGTCCTTCTTGGCGTACGTCCGCATCGCGGCCGGGTCGGAGCCGTGGTCCGGCTCGGTCAGGCCGAAGCAGCCAATGGTCTCGCCCGCGGCCATGGAGGGCAGCCAGCGCTGCTTCTGCTCCTCGGAGCCGAACCGGTGGATCGCGTACATGGCGAGCGAGCCCTGCACGGAGACCAGGGAGCGGATGCCGGAGTCGGCGGCCTCCAGCTCCAGACAGGCCAGCCCGTACTGGACGGCGGTCGCGCCCGCGCAGCCGTAGCCCTCCAGCGACATGCCGAGCGCGCCGATCGAGCCGAGCTCGCGGGCCAGCTCCCGGATGCCGGGCAGCTCGCCCTTCTCGTACCAGTCGGCGATGTACGGCAGCACCCGGTCGGCGGCCCAGGCGCGGACGGTGTCGCGGATGGCGAGGTCCTCGGGCGAGAGAAGGTCGTCGATGCCGAGGGGGTCGCTGGGGTCGAAGGGCGGGAGCTTCGCGGGTACGGGCATGCGGGACCTCCGGGCGAGCACTAAAACTAGCGGTGTTAGTTACGCTGCGCCGCCGACGTTACGACGCGGGCTGCGGCACGTCCAGCCCGGTGCGGCGTCTCGGGCGCCTGCGGTGAACTCTCTCCTACCCCTACCCCTCCCCCTGCGCCTGGCGGCGCGGGGGGACCCCCAGAGGCTGAAACGCAGCCCCTCCGGCGATTGAGGAACGGGGGTCCCGGGGGCGGAGCCCCCGGTTCCTCAGCGCACCGTACGCCTTGACCTCGCTGACTCCACCGGCTCCCGACGCGCGGGCACATGGGCCTCGCGGCCACCGTCCGGCGGTGCCACGCCGAGCCGGGAGCCGCCGTCGGCGGTCCGCGCCCCGGGCACGGTCTCGCCCTTGGGCGCGCCGGACCGGCCGTCGGCCTCCGCACCGGTGTCCTCGGCGTGTGCCTCCGGCCAGGACTCCGCGGTGCCCAGCCGGGCGTCGAGGTCCGCCTGGCACTCCATCACGCGCGGCAGCCGCACCGCCATCAGCGCGCCGAGCAGGAGCAGCCCGGCGCTGACGACCAGCGTGACGTGCAGGCCGTGCACGAACGCGTGGCGCGCGGCCGTGCGCAGCGCCTCGCCCGCCGGGCCGCCGAGCTGGGCGGCGACCTGGTAGGCCTCGCCCAGCGAGTTCGCGGCGGCCGCTCCGGCGGGCGCGGGCACGCCCGGCACGCCGGCGAGGCCGGGCGCGTACGCGGCGTTCATGACGCTGCCGAGCAGCGCGATGCCCATGCCGGCGCCGAGCTGGTAGGAGGTCTCGCCGATCGCGGCGGCCCCGCCCGCGCTGTGCGCCGGGGCCTCGCTCAGCATCGACTCGTACGCCCCGAACAGCGTCGTCTGGAGCCCGAAGCCGAGCAGGACGAAACCGGCCGTGAGCAGCAGCGGCCGGTCGTGCTGTCCCATCAGGACCAGCAGGAGGACGGAGCCCGCGGTGAGGACGAAGCCACAGCCGACCATCCGGCGCGGGCCGACGCGCCGCAGCGTGGCGGAGCCGGTGGCTCCGGCGGCCATGGCGGCGAAGGTGAGCGGCAGCAGCCGCAGACCGGTCTCCAGGGGGCTCAGCCCGAGGACGAGCTGGAGGTACTGGACGGCGATCAGTTCCAGGCCGACCAGCGCGAGCATGGCGAGGACGATGCAGCCGACGGAGGTGGTGAAGGCCGCCCGGCCGAACATCCGCATGTCGATCAGCGGGTGCGCGCGACGCCGCTGCCGCCGTACGAAGAGGATCAGCAGCGCCGCGCCGAGCAGCAGCGGCCCGGCCGTCTCGGGGCTCAGTACGGAGCCGCCGGCGCCGGCCCGTTTGACGCCGAGGACCACGCCCAGCACGCCCGCCGCCGCCATGAGGGCGCCCAGCACGTCCCAGGGGCCGTCGCCGCTGCCCTTGGACTCGGGCAGCAGCCAGCGGCCGAGCGGCAGGATCAGTGCCATCAGGGGGATGTTTATGAGGAAGACCGAGCCCCACCAGAAGTGCTCGACCAGGAAGCCTCCGAGTACGGGCCCGGTCGCGGCGCCGGCGGCGGCGACGGCCGTCCAGATGCCGATCGCCGTGGCACGCTCCCGCCGGTCGGGGAAGACCGCACGGAGGATCGACAGGGTGGCGGGCATGATCATGGCGCCGCCGACGCCGAGCAGCGCGCGGGCGGCGATCAGTACGGCGGGGGTGTCGGCGAAGGCCGCGACCGCGGAGGCCGCGCCGAACAGTCCGTAACCGGCCAGCAGGACCCGTCGGCGCCCGATCCGGTCGCCGAGCGTGCCGAAGAGGATCAGCAGCGAGGCGCAGACCAGGGGGTAGGCGTCGACGATCCACAGCAGCGCCGTGGAGCTGGGGCGCAGGTCCTCGGTGACGGCGGGGACGGCGACGTGGAGGACGGTGGCGTCGAGCGCGACCAGCAGCAGGCTGACGCAGAGGACGACGAGGACGACCCAGCGGTTGGCACCGCCGCCGGTGGCACGCAGCCGTGCTCCGGCCGTGGTCGTCAGGGACATGTACGTACCTCCCACAGATGGATCCCTCGCGCTCGGTGGGCACCTGCCGGAGGGGGACGTCCTCCGGGGCAGCCCGGCATCGACGGGCGAGTGAGCCGTCAGCGTACGCGAGTCCGGGCCGGTGGCGCGTGGTCCACCTCTCATGGGGGCAGACGCGGGAGTGTGGCGTACGCCACGCCGGCCGGCCCGTCAGGGGCCGCGCCGGGTCCGTACCACAGGGGGAGGGACGGGGACGGGGAGGCGGGCAATTCCGGGCTCCGGGTGCCGTCGGCCATTTCTCACGGCAGACACACACACTTCCGGTCGGCGACCCTGTGGCAATAGGACCCATGGCCCCCGAGGTTTATGGATAAGCAAGGAATAAACATCCGGCTGAGACACACTCCACATCACATCGTCATCACGAAGAGAGCGGATGGGCGTGGGCCGACACTCACTCCCTGTAACGTCGATTGGGTGCGTACCGACATCTTTGCCCGTCTGGACCGGGAGCCGGAACCGCCGAAGATTGAGATCCCGCGGATGAGCCGCACCCGTCTCGCCCTCTTCGGCGGGACGTCGGCGTTCTACCTCGCCATCGTGGTGGCCGTGCTCGTCTCGTCGTGGCTGGTGACCCTCGACTGGAAGGTCATGCTCTTCCGGCCGTATCAGCAGTGGCCGGAGCTGCACGCGACGCTGGACTACTTCGTGGTGCTGGGCCAGCGCGGCCCGACGGCCGTGATGGTGGCGGCCTGGCTCGGCTGGCGCTCCTGGCGGCAGCACACGCTCCGCCCGCTGCTGGCGCTGGGCGCCGCGCTCCTGCTGCTGAACGCCACGGTGGGCGCGGTCAAACTCGGTCTGGGCCGGCTGGGCCCCCACTACGCGACGCAGATCGGCTCGGCCGAGATGTTCGCGGGCGGCGATATATTCCCTTCCGGACATACCGCCAACGCGGTGGTGACCTGGGGCATTCTGGCCTATCTCGCCACCACGCCCCGGGCGAGGCGCTATCTGTCGGCCCTGTCCGCCGTGGTCGCCCTGGGCGTCGGCCTGACCACCGTCTACCTCGGTACGCACTGGCTGAGCGATGTGTTGCTCGGCTGGGCCGCCGGCCTGCTGATCCTGCTCGGGCTGCCCTGGTGCGAGCCGCTGATCGCCCGCGCCGAGGCGGTCGTCTTCGCCGTGCGCGAGCAGCTGCGGGCGCGCCGCCGCGGCCAGGCGCCGTCGCTGCCCGTCGCGGCGGGCGGGCCTCGGCCGGGGGTGTACCAGCAGCGGCCGCTGGGCGCGGAGGAGGAGCCGGTGCGCGAGCCGGTCTCCGCCGCGGGCGGCGGCCGTGCGGCCACGGTCAGGACCACGCTCACGCAGCCGAGGCCGCACGCCGTGGTGCGTTCGGAGCGGACACCCGTCACCTCGGCGGGCAGCCGCCGGCCGCCGCGTTCACGGCCGGTGACGGGCGGCTGAGGCCGCCAGGACACGGACGCAGGGCCCCGGCTTTTTCGAAAAGCCGGGGCCCTGCGTCTGTCCGTCCGTGCGGGGGTCAGCCGACCCAGCAGCGAGTGACGGTGTCGTCGTCGACCTCGAAATTGATCCGGCCCGCCACGTACTCCAGGGTGATGATCGAGCCGGGCGGCAGCGACCGCACCGTGGTCCAGCCACGGGCGCGGGCGCGCTGCTCCGCGTCGCGTTCGCCGAGGCCGACGTACGCATCGGGGCTGTCGTCGGGCTGTCGGGGAGAGCTCGGAATCGGTGCCATGTCATTCACCGTAGGGCGCGGCGCACGGTGACGGAAGCCGGTCGGAGCACATCACCCCACCATCCTCACGTACCTCAGCGGTCACGCTTGTGTCACAGGATCACGACATGTGTTCAGTAAGGGCCTCTTCACCCGCCGGGCCTTCCCGCGCGGCTCCGAAGGGTGTTACCGGAGGAATTACGCAGGGCCGGGAGTCCCTTCGCGCACCGCCGTACGGGCGAATTCCCGCGCCCCGGAAAAACGCTTCGGCCTATCGTCACGATAATTGCCGCAGCCAGCCCATTCACGTGTTCCCCGCAGAATTCCCACCGTGCCGATCCGGCTGCGCGGACCGGTCCAGGGCCCGCGAGAGCCGGTCGCGGAGCGCCCTGACGTGGTCGTCGAGTTCACGCGGCTCGACCACCTCGAACTCCATCCCCATGAGGGCGATGTGGATCACCAGGACGTCGACGCTCGTGCCGCCCGTGCGCAGCAGACACGTCGACTCCCCCTCCGCCTCCAGGACACCGTCCATCGGCCCCACCACCCGCGCGGCCTCGGCGGCCGGGACATGGAGCCGGACGACGGCCTTCGCCGCGTACACCCTCGTCGACACGCCCTGGGACACATAGGCCGCCAGATCCTCGGCGGGCGGTGTACGCGGCGGGAAACGCGGCCCGTGCGGCGGCTTGGGAGCGATCCGGTCCGCCCGGAACGTACGCCAGTCGGAGCGGTCCACGTCCCAGGCGACCAGGTACCAGCGGCGCTCGGTGCACACCAGGCGGTGCGGCTCCACCGTGCGGCGCGTGGCCGAGCCGTTGTGGTCGCGGTACTCGAAGCGCAGCCGCTCACTGTCCCGGCAGGCCGCCGCCAGCTCGGTGAGCACCGACGGGTCCACCTGGGACTCGGGCGTGCGCAGTATCGGCACCGTGAAGGTGGTCAGCGCGCTGACGCGGCGCCGCAGCCGGTCGGGCAGCACCTGCTCCAGCTTGGCCAGCGCCCCCACCGACGTCTCCCCCACGCCCTCGATGCCGCTGCCCGCCGCGGTACGCAGCCCGACGGCGACCGCGACCGCCTCGTCGTCGTCCAGCAGCAGCGGAGGCAGCGCGGCCCCCGCGCCGAGCTGGTAGCCGCCGCCCGTGCCGGGGCTGGCGTTGACGGGGTAGCCGAGCGCGCGCAGCCGGTCGACGTCACGCCGTACGGTGCGCGGCGTGACGCCCAGCCGCTGCGCGAGGTCGGCGCCGGACCATTCGCGGTGCGCCTGGAGCAGGGACAGCAGGCGCAGCAGTCGTGCCGAGGTCTCCAACATGGACGCGAGTCTGCCAGCGGTCGCGGACAGGTACGGTCCGCGACCGGTGCTACTTCGTGATCCGTACGCAGAGGTCGTTGTCGGTCGTGTAGCAGGGCGCCGCCTTGTAGCCCTCGCCCTGATGCACCGGGTACACGAAGACGTTCTTCCGGTCCCAGACGTCGTCCAGGACGCGGGAGATCCGCACCGGCTCCGCGTCCGCCCCGGGCCGCAGCCACAGCTCCCACAGCTGCTCCCCCGCGACCGGCGGCTCGGCGAGCGTGTCGTACGGGAGGGTGAAGGCGAACGTCCCCTTCTCGCCGTCGGCCGGCATCCGGTGGACCTTCCCGCCCAGCCGCGCCTCGGCCACCGCGCCGGCACCGGCCTGTGCCCCGTACAGCGTCCCTTCCACCGTGCAGGCGCCCTCGCCGAAGACGATGTCGCCGGCCTCGGCGTGCGGCAGGCGCACCCAGCTACGCACGGCGAGCCGGCCGTCCGCCGTGGGGTACGGGACGCGCACGGCTACCCCGCCCTCCTCGTCGGGAACCCGGTCGACGAGCGCCCGCAGGTCCCGGACACCGGGCTCGACCGCCCGCTCGTCGAGGTACACGTCCCATCGGCCCTCGGCGAGCTCCATGGTGCTGGGCAGCACCGCGCGCATATGGCCCGCGCTCGTCGGGGTGAGCGGCAGCCGGGTCTCGTCGGACGGGCCGCCGGAGCCGCCGCGCCGGCGCAGCACCAGGACCGGTTCGGCCGTGTCGACGACCGCTATGTCGAACGTGATGCCGCCGGCGTGGTCCGCGACGCAGTCCGCGCGCGGCGGCGCTCCGTGCGCGGGGGCCGGGGTCGTGGCGTCGCTCATGCGGGCTTTCCCTTCCGGAGCACCTCGGCGGCCTTGTACCGCACCGAGTAGGCGGCGTCCAGGACCGCGCCGCGCGTGCGGTGCAGCCCGTCACGGACCCGGCCGCGCGCGCGGCCGTTGGCCCCCTGCGCGACGAGCTCGGTGAAGAGCGCCTCGTGGCGTTCGGCGATCCGGACCGGGTCGAAGCGCTGCGACGCCGCGAGCGCGGCCTGCCCGGTGCGGTGCCGCAGCTCGTCGTCCTGGATCAGGGCGAGCAGCGCGTCGGCGATGGCGTCCACGTCACCGACCGGCACGAGGCGCCCGTCGACGCCGTCCTCGATGATCTCGCCCGGCCCGTGCGGGCAGTCGGTGGAGACGACCGGCAGGCCGCAGCGCATCGCCTCGACGATGGTCATGCCGAAGGATTCGAGGCGGGAGGTGACGGCGGCGATGGATCCCTTGACCCACTCGGGCTCCAGCGGGTTGGCCGTGCCCATCAGGAAGACGTGGTTGTGCAGCCCGCGCGCCTCGATCAGGGCGCGCAGCGCGTTCCGCTCGTTGCCGGTCGCGTCGCCGGAGCCGTAGATCCGCAGGCGCCAGTCGGGGCGGGCGGCGACCACCTTGGCGAACGCCTCGACGAGCAGGTCGTACCGCTTCACCCGGGTCAGCCGGCCGGCCGCGACGACCCACTTGGCGGCTGTGTCGGCGGGCGCGACGCTCGGCGCCGGGACGCTGTTGGGGACGGAGTCGATGCGTACGCCGGGCAGCTTGAGCTTGGCACGGTACGAGCGGGCGTCGGCCTCGGTGACGGTGGTGATCGCGTCGAGCAGGGCGTAGCGGTGGCCGATCTCGCGGCGCAGCCGGTAGCCGTGGCTGTCCAGCGTCAGGTGCTCCTGGCCGACGCGGACGGGGCCGCGCCGGGCCTGGCGGGCGATGTGGACGTTGAGCCCGGGGCGGGTGCCGACGACGACGTCGGCCTCCAGGCTCTTCAGGTGGGCGGCGATGCGGGCGTCGGTGAGGCGGCTGTACTGCTTCCAGCGTCCGTCGCCGCGCGGGAAGACCTTGGCGGGCTTCTTGTAGTCGGGGTGCGCGCCGTCGTAGGTGGGGCTGTTCTTGCGGAGGTCGACCAGGTGCTTCATGGTCACGCCGGCGGGGGCGCCGAGGGTCGGCTCCTCGCGGTGGCGGAAGACGGACACGATCTCGACGTCGTGCCGCTCGGCCAGGGTCCGGGCGAGGTTGAACGTCGTACGGATCGTGCCGCCGATGCCGTACGCGTTGTGCAGCAGGAAAGAGATATGCATCGCGTCGCCGCGTCCCCCTGGTCCGGACGTTCCGGTGGTGTCGTCCGATGGTCTCTGTATGGTCGTCAAAGGTGGACTGTACTTGGCTTTCGTGGGCGCGGTCGGTCAGGGCCGGTAGCCGAGCTGGGGGACGGTGGCGCAGTTCTCGTCCATGTCGCCGCCCTGGGTGGCCCAGCCCCGGTCGTCCTGCCAACGGGCCACGGACAGGCAGGTGTGACGGGTCCTCGGCGGCTCGGGGAGCCGCTCGAAGACGACGGGCAGGAGCAGGCCCCGCGCGGTGTACGGCTCGGGACGGTTGATGAACTTCTCGACGCACGCGCGCGTGAGGCCGGTTTTCGTGCAGGACTTCGCGGCGTCCGTGAACCACATGGCCGCCGCCCAGCCCTCCAGCGCCCACTGGGAGAGCGGCGTGCCCTTCATGTGCGCCGCCATCGCGTCACGGAACTCCCGTACGGCGGGGTGGGCCGTCTCGTCGTAGTTGCGGCTGGCACCGGTGACCCACAGGGCGTTGCGGCAGCGCTGGGCGTCCTTGAAGTCGCGGGGTACGTTCTCGTTCCAGTTCTGGACGTTGGTGACCTTGGCGGTGACGCTCACGCCGACGGCGTCCATCGCCTCGCACAGCTGGGCGTTGCCGTGCGTGTCCAGGGCGTCGAAGACGACGTCGACACCCTGTTCGCGCAGATCGGCGGCGACGGCGCGGTAGTTGGGCAGGGCGAAGTCGACCTGTTCGGTGACGACCCGGTAGCCCTCCGCCTCCAGGCCGCGCTCCACCAGCCGGGCGTAGGCCGCGGACGCCGCCTGGTTGTAGGCCACGACGGCCGCCGTACGGGCGCCGTGCTCCCGCTTGAACCAGCGGTAGACCTCGGTGCCCCCGGTGAGGACGCCGTTCCAGCCGGGCTCGTCCCCGGTACGCGGGGCGGAGCTGCCGTAGATCCCGTACAGATGCGGATACGTGTCGTACGCGGGGCCCAGCGGCTGGCCCCCGATGTCGGGGACGCCCGCGCGGGAGACGCGGGCGGCGCCCGCGTAGTCGAGGGCGGTGGTGGCGACCAGGGCGAAGACGCGCCTGTCGTCGACGAGCTCGTGCACGCACTGGTTGTTGCCGACGCCGCTGCCGCCGTCGTCGCAGGTGAAGACCTCCACGCGGCGGCCGTCGACGCCGCCGCGGGCGTTGAGGGCCGCGAAGTACGCCTGCGCCCCGTCGCGCGGGCCGGTGAGGGCGCCGCCGCCGACGGGGCTGGTGGCTCCGGTGATGAGGCCGATCCTGATCGGCTCCCCGCCGCCGGTCGTGGGGGCGGGGGGCCGGGCCTCGAAGTCGCTCTCCGGGAGTCGGCTGCCGCAGGCGGCGCTCAGCAGCAGGAGCGCCACCAGCAGCAGGGATTCAGCAGCCCGGCACGGCTGTCGCATCGGGGCTGAGCTTGACCAGCGCGCACAGCGTCTTCACGGACACCTTCCAGGTGTCCTGCTGGTGCACGGCGGAGCCCTTGGAGTCGGGCAGGGCCGGCTGGCCGCCGACCAGCAGGTCGTAGGTCACGTCGGCCTGGGTGGCCGAGGTGAAGGCGACGTTCTTGACCTTCACGGACGTCTGCGCGGCCTGCGGGTTGGCCGAGAAGGCCTGGAGCACGGGCCGCATCCGGTCGCCGTTCTCGAGCAGCTTGACCTTCTCGTCGACCGGGGTCTTCGGGTTGAAGAAGGCCGCCCAGTTCTTCTCGATCTGCTGCCGTGCCGCGGCGGGGTCGGCGGGCTGGTTCTGGGCCGCGGTCGCGGTCGGCGACCTTTCCGCTTCGCCGTTGCCGTTGCCGTCGCCACAGGCCGCGGCGGTCGGTACGAGGACGAGGACCGCCGCTGCGGCGAGTGCCGCGGCGCGGGGGCGCTTGGGGAGACTCTTGTGGACCATCTGGCTCACCGCCGGGTTCCGGGGTCTGTGCCTTCTCGGGCCTTCTTGGGCATAGTGCAAGGAATCGCCATACATCGCCAGCCGGAGGGTTCGGGATGCCGTCGTCGCGGGTGCTGTGGTGGGGCGGGATCGTGGCCGCCGCCACCGGCGCGGTGCTGTGCGTGCTCGGCTGGTACGGGGTGTCCGGCGAGCGGTTCGCGGAGCGGCAGATCCCGTACCTGGCGTCCTGCACGGTGCCGGGCGCGGCGCTGATCGTCGCGGGGGCGGTCCTGCTGGGCAACGGGGTGCCGCTGCGGCGCCCTTCCGCGGACGAGCCGCAGGAGCCTCTCGCCGGGGCGGACCGCCCCTCCTCCGGCGCCCCGCCGGTGCGGGTGCCCGGCGGGACGCTGGCGCACCGGCCGGACTGCCCCCTGGTGGCGGGCAAGGCGGACGCGGTGCCGGTGGGCGACGCGGCGCTGGACCCGTGCCCGGTGTGCGAACCCGGGAGCTGACGCCCCGGTGTCCTCGCTGACGTACGAACTCGTCCTGGCCGGGCTGGCCGTGGGCAGCGCGGCCGCCCTCACCGGGATCGGACTGATCGTCACGTACCGCGCGACGGGAGTGCTGAACCTCGCGCACGGCGCGATCGCCATGGTCTGCGCGTACGTGCTGCGCCACCTGGTGGTGGAGTGGGGCTGGCCGCTGCCGCTCGCCGCGTGCGTGACGCTGCTGGTGGTGGCGCCGGGCATCGGGCTGGCGCTGGACCGGGCGGTGTTCCGGCCGGCGGCGGTGCTCGACCTGGACCCGGCGCGGACGCTGGTGGCGTCGATCGGCGTGTTCGTGCTGCTCGTCGGGGGCGCGGCGCTGGTGTGGGGCGGCGGGGCCCGGGCGGACGCGCCGGTGCTGCTGGGCGACGACCCGTGGGCGCAGCTGGGCGCGGTGGTGCTGGTGGGCGGCGCGGTGGGGGCGGTGACCCGCTGGACGCGGCTGGGGCGTGAGCTGCGGGCGGTGGTGGACAACCGGGCGCTGGCGGTGCTGGGCGGGATCGACGCGGACCGGGTGTCGGCGGTGGGGTGGGCGTTCGGGTCGTTCACGGCGGGGCTGACGGGCGTGCTGCTGGCGCCGTACGTACGGCTCGATCCGTACGGGCTGCCACTGCTGGTCGTCGAGGTGATCGCGGTGGCGGTGGTGGCCCGGATGCGGAGCCTGCCGGTGGCGGTGGCGACGGCGCTGGTCATCGGGGTCGCCCAGGCGCAGCTGACGCGGTTCCACCCGGTGGGCTGGTCGGGCCCGCTGGTCCAGGCGGTCGCCACGAACCTGTTCGTCGTCGCCCTCCTGGTCGCCGCGCTGGTGCTGCCGGGCGTGGGGGCGCGGGACGCCCTGCCGCGTACGTCGACGGCGGGCGCGCGCGTCCCGCCGGGGGTGTGGGTGGCGACGGGGGTGCTGTTCCTGCTGCCGCTCGGCTTCGCCGGGAGCGACCTCCAGACGGCGGTCCAGGTCCCGGCGCTCGCCGTCGTCCTGCTGTCCCTGGTCGTGGTCACCGGCCGGGGTGGTCAGATCTCGCTGGGCCAGGCGGCGTACGCGGGCCTGGGCGCCCTGTTCACGGCGCTGCTGGCGGCGGGCCGCTTCCCGGGCCTGCCCCGCCTCCCGGAACTCACCGCCCTCCTGGTGGCCGCCGTGCTGGTCGCCCCGCTCGGTCTGCTCACCGGCTGGCCGGCGATCCGCCGCCACGGGCTGGCCCTGGCGCTGGCGACACTGGCGGTGGGGGTGGCGGTGAGCCGGTTCGTGTTCGCGCAGCCGTACGCGACGGCGGGGCTGTCCCTGGAGCGCCCGGCGGGCCTCACGTCGGACCGCGCCTACTACACCGTGGAGCTGGCCGTCCTGGCGTGCGCTCTGCTGTGCGTCGCCGCCCTCCGCCGCGGCCGCACGGGCAGGGCGCTGGCCGCGCTGCGCGACCACGAGGCGGGCGCGGAGGCGGCGGGCGTGCCGGTCCCCGCCCTGAAGGTCCTCGCCTTCGTGGCGGGCGCGGCCCTGGCCGCGCTCGGCGGCGGCCTTCTGGGCATGGGCGTCCAGGCCTTCGACCCGGCGGCGTACGACCCGGTGCGCGGCCTGCTGTGGTTCGCCGCGGTCCTGGTCCTCGGCGCCGACAGCCTCCTGTCCCCCCTGGCCGCCGCGGTCCTCCTGGTCGGCCTCGACGCCGGCGCCCGCGGTGGCGCGGCAGCAGCGGTGATCGGCCTCCTGGCCGCCTTCACCGCCCGCGTCCCGCCGCTGACGTCGCTGCTCCCGTCCGCCGGACGCCCACGCCCCCGGCGTCCCCCACGCGCGCGTGCCGCCGCCCCGCCCGCCCCCGCCTCCCCGGAGGGCCCACCCGCACCCACCGACGGCACGGGCACCGCCCCCGCCGACGGCGCCCCACCACCCACGGGAGAAACCGCACCCGACCGTCCCCCCCGCACGGGTGGTGCGGGTGGGGACACCAGCCCGGCCGGAGGCGGCACGCACCCCCACCGGCCGACGGCCGCCCCCGCACCACGCCCCACCCCCCGCGCACCGCGCCCCGCCGCACCCGCGCCCGCACCCGCCCGCGGCCTCCAGGCTCAGCGCCTCAGCCTCCGCTACGGCGGGTTCACCGCCCTCGACCGCGTCGACCTCGTCGTCGAGCCGGGCAGGGTCACCGCTCTCGTCGGACCCAACGGTGCCGGCAAGAGCAGCCTGTTCCACTGCCTGGCCGGCACCACCCGCCCCACCTCCGGCCGCGTCGGCCTCGACGGGGCGGACATCACCGCGCGCCCCGCGCACGCCCGCACCCGGCTCGGGATCGCCCGGACGTTCCAGGAGCTGGCGGTCTTCCCGTCCCTGACCGTCGAGGAGAACGTACGCATCGGCGCCGAGCAGGGCCGCGTACGCGACGATCCGCACGCCGTCGAGCAGGCCCTCCGCCTCCTCGCCCTGACCGGCGCCCGCCACCTGCCCGCCGCCGGGCTGTCCACGGGCGCCCTCCGCCGCGTCGAGGTCGCCCGCGCCGTCGCGGGACAGCCGCACACGCTGCTGCTCGACGAGCCCGCCGCCGGCCTGGACGCCGACGAGACCGCCGCCCTCGCCCGCGTACTGAAGGCCCTCGCGGCGGACGGGACGGCCGTGTTCGTCGTCGAGCACGACCTCGACCTGGTCGCGGACATCGCGCACACCGTGCACGTCATGGAGGCGGGGAGGCTCGTGTCATGAGCGTCGAGATCGCGCTGCGCGCCGCCCGCGTCCGCTACGGCCCCCTGGAGGCCCTGCACGGCATCGACCTGCCGGTCCCGCCCGCCACCGTCACCGTACTGCTCGGCCGCAACGGCTCGGGACGTACGACCGTGCTGCGCGCCCTCGCCGGGACGGTGCCGCTGAGCGGCGGGCGCGTCCTGTGGCGGGGCGATGACGTGACCCGGCTGCACGCCCACCGCCGGGCACGCCGCGGCCTGTGCTTCGTACCGGACCGGCGTGCCGTCTACGCCACGCTCACGGTCGCCGAGAACCTCGAACTGGGCGCCCCCGGCCGGAACTTCGCCCCCGCCCTCGACGCCTACCCCGAGCTCCGCCCGCTCCTCCCCCGCCGCGCCGGCACCCTTTCCGGCGGCGAGCAGCGGATGCTCGCGCTCTCCCGGGCCCTGCTCACACCCGCGCGTGTCGTCCTCGTCGACGAGCCGGCCCTCGGCATGTCGCCCGCCGTCGCCGCCCGTACCTACCGCCTGCTGTGCGACCTGTGCGACCGCGGCGCGGCGGTCGTGGTGGCCGAACAGCGCCCGCCGGCCGGTCTCCCGCCCGGGACACTGGCCCACGAACTGCGCCGGGGCGCCCTGTCCTTCAGCGGCGAGCCGGCCGAGTTCACTTACCGCCGGCGCTCTTCGGGGCGGGCTTGAGTCCCGGAAGGGACAGCATCATTCCCGGCCGGATCCGGTTCGGGTCCGCACCGATGACCTTCTTGTTGGCCTTGTACAGGGCCTTCCAGCCGCCCGGCACCTTGAACCGGTGTGCCACGGAGATCAGCATGTCGCCCGGCTGGACGGTGTGCGCGCGGCCGGAGAGTCCGTACTTCTTGGAGCAGGTGGGCCAGGCCGCCCAGCCGTGCCGGCGCAGCACCTCCTCCGCGACCGTGATCTGCTGCTTGCGGGTCGCCAGATCCGCGCGCGGGGCGTAGGTGAGACCGCCGTACGCCTCCCACGTCGACTGTTTGAACTGCAGGCCGCCGTAGTAGCCGTTGCCGGTGTCGAGGTTCCAGCGGCCGCCGCTCTCGCACTCCGCCACGCATCCCCAGGGCCACTGGTCGCCGGCGCAGTCGGCGGCGGTGTGCACGGCCGGTGCGGCGACCGCGCTCGTCGTTCCCCACCCCATCAGCAGCACGGCCGGCGCCACGGCCGGCCACAAGCGGATCTTCGGCATCGGCCCACGCTAGGTGGCGCCACGGCGCGCCACGCCGCGGCGCGCGGGGCGGCGGTCGAGGCCCACCCGGTCGGCCGACGCGCCGAGCCGCGAGGCAACCCGTGACTCCGGCCCCGGATCCCCGTTGAACTCTTCATGAGACGAGCCGGGATCCGCCCGGTATCGCACGCAACGAGTCCGAGGAGCCACCGTGCCCCGCATGCTCGACGTCAGCGAGGACGTACGCGCCGAGATCGGCGACGAGGAAGCCGACCGGCTGCTCGCCGGCGAGAACGCCCCGGGCAGCTACGACTGCACCTCCTGCCGCACCCCGGGCGACTCCGAGCAGGAGCGCACCAGCACCGTGCTGTTCGTCGGCGAGGAGACCGCGGTCCTCGCCTTCGCCCACGCCACCTGCATCCCCTCCCAGGTCGTCAAGGTCGCCGAGGAGCAGCTCCAGGGCGCCGTCCGGTCCATCACCGGGGCGGAGGCGCAGCCGGCCCCCGTGACCCCCGTCGCCGTCGGTGACCAGGCCGTCCTGGGCGTCACCAGCGGTCTCGTACTGATCGACAACGAGCTGCACCCGGCTCTCGTCGTCGAGCCGACCGCGCCCATCGCCCGCCCGGGTTCGACGGGCGGCGGCGACGAGTTCCTGCCACTGCTGATCGAGCAGGGCTTCCTGCCGGTCGGGGACGTGAACCAGAAGCCGAGCCCGATCGCCGGCTGGTCCGTGCTGCTGGCCATGGGACAGCTGCACGCCATCCTCCAGCCCGGTACGGGTGGGGGCAGCCCGGTCGCCTGGTGGCAGGCCCACCAGCCGCTCCAGGTCACCGAGGGCTGGCGCGCCGCGGCGAACAAGTCGCACACGGTGCTGGTCTTCGCGGCCCCGGTCGGTTCCATCGGCCAGCAGCCGCGCGAGGACCTGCTGCGTGACGCGCTGGAGAAGGCGGCGGCGAACGGCCGGCTGGTGGCGGCGGCGATGCCGCTGGCCGGTACCTGATGCACGCCAGGGCCATGGAAGGCCGGGCCCCGGAGGACCCGGCCGCACGCCCCGGCATACGGCCCGACTACGTGCCCCCGGCCGCCCCGTTCGCGCCGGTCACCCCGATGACGGCAGCCTCCCCGACGACGGGAGGCGGCGCTCCCGTGACGGCAGGGGCTCCCGTGACGCCGGCCGCTCCCGCAACCTGGGCGGCCGCCCCACTCACGGCAAGCGCTGCGGCCTCAGGAGGCGCCCCCGTCACCTCGGCCGCCCCTGCCACGGCAACCAACCCACCGACAGCGCCCGCCCCGGTCACGGCCGCCGAACCCGCCGCGGCGGGCGCCGCAGCCCCGGCAGGCGCCCCCGTCACCTCGGCCGCCCCCGTCACCTCGGCCGCCCCCCTCACGGCGGCCGCCCCCCTCACGGCGGCCGTCCCGCAGACGGCAGGCACCCCGCCCACGGCAGCCGACCCGGCGACGGCAGGCCGCCCGGTCACCGCCGCCCACCCCGTCACGGCGGCCGCCGCGACCTCCGCAGGCGCCCTCACCTCGGCCGCCCCGCCCACGGCGGCCGTCCCGTGGACGGCGGGCCGCCCGCTCACGGCCGCCGACCCCGTCGTGACGGGCGCCGCGGCCCCGGCGGCCGCCCCGCTCGCGGCCGCCGGCCCCACCCCGGCGGGCGCTGCGGTTCCGCCCGTCGGCCCGTTCACCGCGGTGCCGCGACCGGCGTTTTCCGGGGCGGGGCCGCATCCGAAGGGCGGCGAGGTCGTTGGCACATACGTGCACGCATACGAGCCCTCCCGCCAGCCGTACCAGCAGATTCCCGCCATGCGCTCGGCGCAGGACGGACTGTCCACCCAGTCGGCCACGCCGATCTACGACGCGCTGTACTCCGAGTACCTCAGGTCGTTCAGGACGCTGCCCGGCGACCGCAGTGGCGAGGAGGACCTCGGGTTCAAGGGGTTCGGGACGTTCGGGTCGGGCGGCACTGGTGCGTACCAGACGCAGCACAGCGCCGGCTACACGGGAGGCTGGCAGCAGGTCGGTATGCGCCGGCCCGCCGGCCATCACCACGTCCCGGCGGCGCTGCCACCGGCACCTCGCAGAGGTTTGTGAACAACCGCCGGCAGACGACGGCGGGGCCGGAGCGAATCGTTCGCTCCGGCCCCGCCGTCGTCATGCGCTACGAGCGCGTCACTTCTTGCGGCCGCGCTTCTCGCGCACCCGCACCGAGATGTGGATCGGGGTGCCCTCGAAGCCGAACTCCTCGCGCAGCCGGCGCTCGACGAACCGCCGGTAGCCGTGCTCCAGGAAGCCCGACGCGAACAGCACGAACCGCGGCGGCTTGGTGCCCGCCTGCGTACCGAACAGGATGCGCGGCTGCTTGCCGCCCCGGATGGGGTGCGGATGGGCCGCGACCAGCTCGCCGAGGAAGGCGTTCAGCCGCCCGGTGGGGACACGGGTCTCCCAGCCGGCCAGCGCCGTCTCGATGGCGGGGACGAGCCTGTCCATGTGGCGGCCGGTGCGGGCGGAGACGTTGACGCGCGGGGCCCAGGCCACCTGCTGCATCTCCGTCTCGATCTCGCGCTCCAGGTAGTAGCGGCGCTCCTCGTCGAGCTCGTCCCACTTGTTGTACGCGATGACCAGCGCGCGGCCCGCCTCGACGGCCATGGTGATGATCCGCTGGTCCTGGACCGAGATGGACTCGGTGGTGTCGATCAGGACGACGGCCACCTCCGCCTTCTCGACGGCGGCCGCGGTACGCAGCGAGGCGTAGTAGTCCGCGCCCTCCTGGAGGTGGACCTTCTTGCGGATACCGGCGGTGTCGACGAACTTCCAGGTGGTGCCGCCGAGTTCGATGAGCTCGTCGACCGGGTCACGGGTGGTGCCGGCCATCTCGTTGACGACGACGCGCTCCTCGCCCGCGACCTTGTTGAGCAGGGACGACTTGCCGACGTTGGGGCGGCCGATGAGCGCGATGCGGCGCGGGCCGCCGACGGCGGTGCCGAAGGTCTGCTCCGGGGCCTCGGGCAGGGCCTTCAGCACCTCGTCGAGGAGGTCGCCGGTGCCGCGGCCGTGGAGGGCGGAAACCGGGAACGGCTCGCCGAGGCCCAGCGACCAGAGCATGGCGGCGTCGGCCTCGGCGGAGGGGCCGTCGACCTTGTTGGCGGCGAGGACGACGGGCTTGCCGGCCCGGCGCAGCAGCTTGACGACGGCCTCGTCGGTGTCGGTGGCGCCGACGGTGGCGTCCACGACGAAGACGACGGCGTCGGCGGCCTCGATGGCGTACTCGGCCTGGGCGGCGACGGAGGCGTCGATGCCGAGGACGTCCTGCTCCCAGCCGCCGGTGTCGACGACCTTGAAGCGGCGGCCGGCCCACTCGGCCTCGTAGGTGACACGGTCGCGGGTGACGCCGGGCTTGTCCTCGACGACGGCCTCGCGGCGGCCGATGATGCGGTTCACGAGGGTCGACTTGCCGACATTCGGCCGGCCGACGACGGCGAGGACGGGGAGCGGGCCGTGCCCGGCCTCCTCGATCGCGCCTTCGACATCCTCGATGTCGAAGCCCTCTTCGGCGGCGAGCTCCATGAACTCCGTGTACTCGGTGTCGCCGAGTGCCCCGTGGTCGTGCTGGTCGTTCATGAAGTCCGTTCCTCGTTCATCATCGGCGGATCGACTGATCCGCTACTCAAGTCTCGCTCAGCGCCCGGTGAGGCGCCTGGCGTTTTCCAGGTGGGCGGTGAGCCGCTCCTGGATGCGTACGGTGGCGTCGTCCAGCGCCGTGCGGGTGCGGCGTCCGGAGCCGTCCCCCGCCTCGAAGGCGTCACCGAAGACGACGTCGACGCGGCTGCGCAGCGGGGGCAGCGCCTTTATCAACCGTCCGCGGCGCTCGGTGCTTCCCAGGACGGCGACCGGGACGATCCGGGCACCGCTGCGGAGGGCGAAGTACGCGAGGCCGGCGCGGAGCGAGGCGAAGTCGCCCTCGCCCCTCGTACCCTCCGGGAAGATGCCGAGGACGCCGCCGTTCGCCAGCACGTCCAGGGCGCCGGTGATGGCGGTGCGGTCGGGTGCGCCGCGGTCCACCTTCAGCTGCCCGATTCCTTCCAGGAACGGCCCGAGAGGCCCCTTGAAGGCCTCCTTCTTGATCAGGAAGTGCACGGGCCGGGGCGCGGTGCCCATCAGCATGGGGCCGTCGAGGTTGTGCGCGTGGTTGACGGCGAAGATCACGGGGCCGGAGGCCGGGACGCGCCAGGCGCCGAGGACGCGCGGCTTCCACAGCCCGTACATCAGCCCGATGCCGATGCCCCGGCCGACCGCGGCGCCCTTCTCCGAGGCTGGGGTCACTTGGCGGCCCGCTTCTCCTCGATGAGCGTGACGACGCACTCGATGACCTGCTGGAGGGTGAGGTCGGTGGTGTCGACCTCGACGGCGTCGTCCGCCTTGGCGAGCGGGGACGTCTTGCGGCTGGAGTCGGCCGCGTCCCGCTTGATGAGGGCCTCGCGGGTGGTGTGGACGTCGGTGCCCTTGAGCTCGCCGGAGCGGCGGGCGGCACGGGCCTCGGGGGACGCGGTGAGGAAGATCTTCAGGTCGGCGTCGGGCAGGACGGTCGTACCGATGTCCCGCCCCTCCACGACGATGCCCTGCTCGGCGCTCGCGGCGATGGACCGCTGCAGGTCGGTGATCAGGGCGCGCACCTCGGGCACGGCGCTGACGGCGCTGACCTTGGAGGTGACGTCCTGCGTACGGATGGGGCCCGAGGCGTCCACGCCGTCGACGGTGATCGTCGGGTGGGACGGGTCGGTGCCGGAGACGATGGCGGGCTTGCCGGCCGCGGAGGCCACGGCGTCGGCGTCGTCGACGTCCACGCCGTTGGTGATCATCCACCAGGTGATCGCCCGGTACTGCGCGCCGGTGTCCAGGTAGCTGAGCCCCAGCTTGGCGGCGACCGCCTTGGAGGTGCTCGACTTGCCCGTGCCGGAGGGCCCGTCGATGGCGACGATCACGGATTCCACGGTGTCGGACACCTTCCTGGTACGCGGGGTGAGGGCCGGCCGGTTGCCAAGGGGCCCGGCACAAGGTTACCGACTGCGGGCCCCACCCCTTGCACCCATTCGGGCTACACCCTCAGGGACGGGCCTACTGCCGCAGTGCCCAGCCCCTTTCCCGGAGGGCCGCCGCCAGGACCGGGGCCGAGGCGGGCTCGACCATCAGCTGGATGAGACCCGCCTGCTGGCCCGTGGCGTGTTCGATGCGGACGTCCTCGACATTGACGCCCGCCCGGCCGGCGTCCGCGAAGATGCGGGCGAGTTCGCCGGGCTGGTCGCTGAGGAGGACGGCGACCGTCTCGTACGCGACCGGGCCGCCGCCGTGCTTGCCGGGGACGCGGGCGCGGCCCGCGTTGCCGCGGCGCAGCACGTCCTCGACGCCCGTGGCGCCGTCGCGGCGCTTGTCGTCGTCGGCGGACTGCAGGGACCGCAGCGCCCGGACCGTCTCGTCCAGGTCGGCGGCCACCCCGGCGAGGACGTCCGCGACCGGGCCGGGGTTGGCCGACAGGATCTCGACCCACATGCGCGGGTCGGAGGCCGCGATGCGGGTGACGTCGCGGATGCCCTGCCCGCAGAGCCGTACCGCCGTCTCGTCGGCGTCCGCCAGCCGCGCGGCGACCATCGACGACACCAGCTGCGGGGTGTGCGAGACCAACGCGACCGCCCGGTCGTGGGCGTCGGCGTCCATGACGACCGGGACCGCCCGGCACAGGGCCACCAGCTCCAGGGCGAGGTTGAGCACCTCGGTGTCGGTGTCCCGGGTGGGGGTCAGCACCCACGGGCGGCCCTCGAACAGGTCGGCCGTCGCGGCCAGCGGACCCGAGCGTTCCTTGCCGGACATCGGGTGCGTACCGATGTACGCGGAGAGGTCGAGGCCCATCGCCTCCAGCTCCCGCTTGGGTCCTCCCTTGACGCTGGCCACGTCCAGGTAGCCGCGGGCGATCCCGCCGTGCATCGCGTCGGCGAGGGTGGCGGCGACGTACGCCGGCGGTACGGCGACGATCGCGAGGTCGACCGGCCCCTCGGGCGGCTCCACGGTGCCCGCGCCCCGCGCGGCGGCGGTACGGGCCCGGGCGGGGTCGTGGTCGACGAGGTGGACGCTGATGCCGCGCCCGGCCAGCGCGAGGGCGGCCGAGGTGCCGATCAGTCCGGTTCCGATGACGACGGCGGTTCTCACTGGGCGATGTCCTTGCGGAGGGCGGCCGCGGCGCCGAGGTAGACGTGCGCGACGGCGGACTTGGGGAGGTCGGTCTCGACGTGCGCGAGGAGGCGCACGACGCGCGGCATCGCACCGGCGATGTCCAGCTCCTGCGCGCAGATCAGCGGGACGTCCACGATGCCGAGCTCGCGCGCCGCTACGGCCGGGAATTCGCTGTGCAGGTCGGGCGTCGCGGTGAACCAGACGCTGATCAGGTCGTCGGCCGTCAGGCCGTTGCGCTCCAGTACGGCGGTGAGCAGCTCGCCGACCTGGTCCCGCATGTGCCCGGCGTCGTCCCGCTCCAGCTGGACGGCCCCTCGGACCGCTCGTACCGCCACGTCCTGCTCCTTCGCCTGTGCCGCGTGCGCGCGTGCTGATGTTCAGCCTAGTCAGCGTGGGCGTCCGCGCCGGATGTGTCCGGCATGCAGACGGGCGGGTGAGACTGTCCGCATGCTGCTTCACATCGCACCGGCCGCCGAGTGGTCCGCCCCCGACCCGGAGGTGCCCTACCGGCCGGCCTCCCTCGCCACTGAGGGTTTCGTGCACTGCTCCCCCGACGAGGACACGGCCTTGGCCGTCGCCGCCGCCCACTACCGGGACGTTCCGGGCCCGTTGCTGCTGCTGATGCTCGACGAGGCCCTGCTGACCGCGGAGGTGCGCTGGGAGGGTTCGGGCGACCGGCTCTTCCCGCATGTGTACGGTCCGGTCGACCGCGCCGCCGTCGTGGGCGTGCGGGAGATCCGGCGTGATGCGGCCGGCCGCGTCACGGGGCTCGCCCCCTGGGTGTAAGCGGCAGCGCGGTTGCTTCGTCCCGGGGGCGTACGGCGCGAGGATGCGGCCCATGACATCGACCCCCACCCCCCGCCGTACCGTCCTCGCGGCCGCCGCGTCCGCCACCGCCGCGCTGGTCGGGGGCTGCGGCGACGGCAACGGAGCCGCCCCGCCGGCCACCGCCACCAGCCCTACCAGCCCCACCGGCCCCGCGCCCGAGCTGGCCAGGACGGCCGACATCCCGGCCGGCGGAGGCCGGATCTTCAAGGACCGGAAGGTCGTGGTGACGCAGCCGCAGGAGGGCGAGTTCACGGCCTTCTCCGCGGTCTGCACCCACCAGGCCTGCCTCGTCGCCACGGTGGAGGACGGCACGATCAACTGCGCCTGTCACGGCAGCCGGTTCCGGATCGCGGACGGCTCGGTCGCGCGGGGCCCGGCGACCAGGCCGCTGCCGGCCGAGCGGATCACCGTGACGGGGGACAGCATCCGCCTGACGTAATGTCTGGCCTATGCCAACCCCTGACGAACTGGTGCGCGACCACACGATCTACTCCTGCGTCATGGGGTCGCGCGCCTTTGGGCTGGCCACGGACGGCAGCGACACCGACCGCCGAGGTGTGTTCCTCGCACCCACCCCGCTCCAGTGGCGTTTCGACAAGCCGCCCACGCACATAGAGGGCCCGGCGGACGAGCAGTTCAGCTGGGAGCTGGAGCGGTTCTGCGAGCTGGCCCTGCGCGCCAACCCCAACATCCTGGAGTGCCTGCACTCCCCGCTCGTCGAGTACGTCGACGACACCGGCCGCGAACTGCTCGCGCTACGCGCCGCGTTCCTCTCCCGCCAGACCCACGAGACGTTCGCGCAGTACGCGACCGCACAGCGCAAGAAACTCGACGCCGACGTCCGCACGCACGGCGCGCCCCGCTGGAAGCACGCCATGCACCTGCTGCGCCTGCTGGCGTCCTGCCGCGACCTGCTGCGCACGGGAGAGCTGACGATCGACGTGGGCGACGACCGCGAACGGCTGCTGGCGGTCAAGCGGGGCGAGGTGCCGTGGCGAGAGGTCGAGTCGTGGATGGCCCGCCTCGCCGGCGAGGCCGACGAGGCGGCTCCCCGCTCGCCGCTCCCGCCGGAGCCGGACCGGCGGGCGGTCGAGGACTTCCTGTTCCGTACGCGCCGGGCGTCAGCGCTCCGAGCCCTCCAGGCGGGCCCGTACGACGAAGTCGTGCAGGGCGTCGTACGCGGCGGGGGCGGGGGCGTCCGGTAGCGCGGAGGCCGCCTGCGCCTCGTCCAGGACGGTGTGCAGCGCCTCGACGTCCGCCCGTACCCGCTCCACGTCCACGCCCGTGGCCGCCCCGTGCTCGGCGTCCGCCTTCGCCGCGATGAGCTCGGCCACGTACTCCGGCGCCGGCACGGACCCGAGCAGCGTCGGCAGGTGGGCAACCACCTCGCCCGTACGCATCAGGTGGATGCCGGTGAGCAGCACCCGGAAGGTGTAGAGCAGCGGCTTGAGTTCCCCGCTCTTCTCGAACAGCCGCCACTGAGTGGCGGCGAACCCACGGTAGTGGTGGGCATGGTGTGTGGTGAGCACACCCGGCGCGAGGGCGGCCAGCTCCGCGTGGGTGTCGGTGGTGTGGGCGACCAACGGGGACAGCAGCTGTTCGAGTACGTAGCCGTTGCGCCGGAGCATGAGCCGTACGAACTTGCGCAGGTCGTGCGTGACGAGGTCCATCTCGACCCCGTCCCGTTCCCACATGCGGGACCTGGTCTCCTCGGGCTCGCGCAGCCCGATCAGCGCGTCCACCGGCAGCAGGTGCACGCCGCGCACGTCCACGTCCGAGTCGCGGGACGGGAAGCCGTACAGGTGCGCGCCGGAGATGGTGGCGAAGAGCAGCGGATCGGGCTGTTCGGCGACGACGGAGGCCAGGTCGGGGAGGGCCAGGAGTTCGGTCATGGGTCTAAGCGTCCCAGAGCGCCCCCAGCGTCAGCAGCTCACTTCCGTACTCGATGCGGTCCGCCCACTCCTTCGGCCAGGCCCCGGCGCCCAGATGGGCCCCCGCGAAGGCGCCCGCGAGGCAGGCGATGGAGTCGGAGTCGCCCTTGGTGCAGGCGGCGCGGCGGATGGCCGTGAGCGGCTCTTCGGGGAAGAGGAGGAAGCAGAGCAGCGCGCTGGTGAGCGCCTCCTCGGCGATCCAGCCCTCGCCCGTCAGCAGGCAGGGGTCGGTCTCCGGGTCGGCCCTGCGCAGCGCGGACTCCAGCGTCTTGAGGGCGTCCAGGCACTCGTCCCACCCACGCTCGATGAACTGCGCCGGAGCCGCGTCATGGGAGTAGGTCCACAGGTCGCCGAGCCACTGCTGGTGGTAGCGGGAGCGGTTCTCGTACGCGTACGAGCGCAGTTGCCCGACCAGGCCGAGCGGCTCGGCGCCCCGCGACAGCAGGTACACCGCCTGGGCGGTGAGGTCGGAGGCGGCCAGCGCGGTGGGGTGGCCGTGGGTGAGCGCGGCCTGGAGCTGGGCGGCGCCGGCGCGCTGCTCCTGGCTCAGTCCCGGTACGAGGCCGACCGGCGCGACCCGCATATTGGCGCCGCAGCCCTTGGAGCCGATCTGGCTGGCCTCCTGCCAGGGCCGGTCGCCGTCGAGCTTCTCGCAGGCGGCCAGGCAGGTGTGGCCGGGTGCCCGGTTGTTCTCCGGCGAGTGGTACCAGGCGACGAACTCGTCGCGCAGCGGGCGGGTGAGCGTCTGCGGGGAGAGCGCGCCGCGGGCGAGCGCGGCCCGGACGGCACGGGCGACCGCGAGGGTCATCTGGGTGTCGTCCGTGACGACGGCGGGCTTCGGCAGGGCCATCTCCCGCCAGGGGCCGCATTTCGCGAGGATGGACGGTACGTCGTTGAACTCGGTCGGGAAGCCCAGCGCGTCGCCGAGGGCGAGCCCGATGAGCGAGCCGGTGGCCGCCTGCTTGGTGGTGGTCCTGGCGGTGATCATTCCTGCCTTCCTTCCGGTCGCAGCAGTGGCGGGTGCAGGGCCGTGGCCTGCCCCGCCCGGTACAGAGCGGCCGGTTTCCCCCGTCCGCCGGTCAGGCGCGGCGGTCCTTCCACGGCCTGGACGAAGCCGGGCGTGGTGAGGACCTTGCGCCGGAAGTTGGGGCGGTCGAGCTCGACGCCCCACACCGTCTCGTACACCTGCCGCAGCTCGCCGAGGGTGAACTCGGGCGGGCAGAAGGCGGTGGCCAGGCAGGTGTACTCGAGCTTGGCGCCCACGCGCTCGTGCGCGTCGGCGAGGATCGTGTCGTGGTCGAAGGCGAGGGGCCCGTACGACCCGTAGGGCAGCCACTGGGCGTGCGCGGCGTCCCCGCCGCCGCGCGGCTCGGGCAGGTCCGGTACGAGGGCGGTGTACGCGACGGAGACGACCCGCATCCGGGGGTCGCGGTCGGGGTCGCTGTAGGTGCGCAGCTGTTCCAGGTGGAGGCGGGCGGCGGTGGCGTCGGTCAGGCCGGTCTCCTCGGCGAGCTCGCGGCGGGCGGCCTGTCCGGCGGACTCGCGGGGCAGCACGAAGCCCCCGGGCAGGGCCCAGCAGCCCTTGTAGGGCTCCTGTCCGCGCCGGACGAGCAGGACCTGGAGCTTGTCGTCGCGGACGGTGAAGACGGCCAGGTCGACGGTGACGGCGAACGGCTCGAAGGCGTACGGGTCGTAGCCGTCGGGACGCGGCTCGCGCTGCTCGCTCATACCCGCATCACCCCCACCGCGCAGGCGTCGGAGCCTGGTCCACCCCCGTGGGTCCAGGTCCACCGGCCGTACGCGGCAAGGGTGATGGGGAGTCTCAACGCCGCCTCCTTAAAAGTCACCTTGACTATAAAGGCGGTCGAGGGCGCCCCACAAGCACGAAAGCCCGCGGCCTTCCGCAGGCCACGGGCTTTCGTACCGATACGGGCTGTTACAGCCCGACTTCCTTCATCAGCATGCCGACCTCGGTGTTCGTCAGGCGGCGCAGCCAGCCCGACTTCTGGTCGCCGAGCTGGATCGGACCGAACGCGGTCCGCACCAGCTTCTCCACCGGGAAGCCCGCCTCGGCGAGCATGCGGCGCACGATGTGCTTGCGGCCCTCGTGCAGCTGCACCTCGACCAGGTAGTTCTTGCCGGTCTGCTCGACCACCCGGAAGTGGTCGGCGCGGGCGTAGCCGTCCTCCAGCTGGATGCCCTCCTTGAGCCGCTTGCCCACCTCGCGAGGGAGCGGGCCCGTGATGGCGGCCAGGTAGGTCTTCTTCACGCCGTACTTGGGGTGCGTGAGGCGGTGGGCCAGCTCACCGTGGTTGGTGAGCAGGATGATGCCCTCGGTCTCGGTGTCGAGCCGTCCGACGTGGAAGAGCCGCGTCTCACGGTTGGTGACGTAGTCGCCGAGGCACTGGCGGCCGTCCGGGTCCTCCATCGTCGAGACGACACCGGCGGGCTTGTTCAGCGCGAAGAACAGGTACGACTGGGTGGCCACGGTCAGGCCGTCGACCTTGATCTCGTCCTGTTCGGGGTCGACGCGCGTGCCCTGCTCGATCACGATCTTGCCGTTGACCTCGACCCGGCCGGCGTCGATCAGCTCCTCGCAGGCACGACGCGAACCCATACCGGCCCTGGCCAGTACCTTCTGCAGACGCTCGCCCTCCTGGTCCCCGAACGTCTTGGGGGACTTGACCTGCGGCTTGTTCGCGTACCGCTCCCGGTTGCGCTCCTCGATCCGGGCGTCCAGCTCACGCGGACGCGCCGGGGTCGTGCGGCCGCCGCCGCGCTGGGGGGACTGGCGGGGGCCGCCCTTGGCGCCGCCACGGGCCGCCGCGCCGCGCCCCCGCTTGGGCGCACCCTCGCCGGGGGCGCCCACGTCGTAGCTGCGCTCCTCGGGGCGGGGGCGGCGCGGGTTGCTCGCGCCCTTGCTCCGGTCATCGCGGCTGTTACCGGCGCCCCGGTAATTGCCGCGGCCGCCGCTGCTGCCGCGGCCGCCGCTGTTGCCACCACGGCTCCCGCCGTTGTTTCCGCTGCTGTTCCTGCCGCTGCTGCTTCGCATCAAAGTTCCGTCTTGTCGTCGTCTGGATCGAACGACGGGAGCCCTTCCTGCGTCTCTGCCTCGATCGCGTCCGCCTCGGGGAGGAAGGGCGCGAGCTCGGGGAGCTCGTCCAGGCCGCGCAGGCCCATCCGCTCCAGGAAGTAGTTCGTCGTCCTGTACAGGATCGCACCTGTTTCGGGTTCCGTGCCCGCCTCCTCGACGAGACCCCGCTGGAGGAGGGTGCGCATGACGCCGTCGCAGTTCACTCCGCGTACCGCGGAAACCCTCGACCGGCTCACCGGCTGGCGGTACGCGACGACCGCGAGGGTCTCCAGGGCGGCCTGGGTGAGCCGGGCCTGCTGGCCGTCCAGCACGAAGCTCTCCACGGCGTCCGCGTACTCGGCCCGGGTGTAGAACCGCCATCCCCCCGCGACCAGCCGCAGCTCGAACCCCCGCCGCTGTACGTCGTACTCGTCGGCCAGCTCGCGCAGCGCGTCGGCGACCTCCCGACGGGGCCGGTCCAGCACCTTGGCGAGGTGCTCCTCGGTGGCCGGCTCGTCGACGACCATGAGGACGGCCTCCAGGGCCGGCTTCAGCTCCATCATGTCTCCTCCTGGTCGAACTCGTCCGTCACCTCGACGCCCTCCGCGACGCCCGTCCACCGCACCGTGAGCTCCCCGAGAGCCTCCTCCTGGTCCAGGGCGACGGCCTTCTCCCGGTACAGCTCCAGCAGCGCCAGGAACCGGGCGACGACGGTGAGCGTGTCCGGGGCGTCCTCGGCCAGCTCCCGGAAGCTCACCTCGCCCCGCTCCCTCAGCCGGGCGATCACCACCTCGGCCTGCTCGCGGACGCTGACCAGCGGGGCGTGGATGTGGTCGACGTACACCTGCGGCTTGGCCCTGGGCTGCATGGCCTTGACGGCCAGCTTGGCGAACCCCTCGGCGCCGATGCTGATCACGACGTCGGGCAGCAGCTCGGCGTGGTGCGGCTCCAGCCCGACGGTACGGGGATACCGGCGCCCCTCGCTCTCCAGCCGCGCGCTGAAGATCTCCGCGATTTGCTTGTACGCGCGGTACTGCAGCAGCCGCGCGAACAGCAGGTCCCGCGCCTCCAGCAGCGCGAGGTCCGCCTCGTCCTCCACCTCGGCGGCGGGCAGCAGCCGGGCGGCCTTGAGATCGAGCAGCGTCGCCGCGACGACGAGGAACTCCGTCGTCTGGTCCAGGTCCCAGTCGGGCCCCATGGCGCGGATGTGCGCCATGAATTCGTCCGTGACCTTGGACAGGGCGACCTCGGTGACGTCCAGCTTGTGCTTCGAGATCAGCTGCAGCAGCAGGTCGAACGGCCCCTCGAAGTTCCGCAACCGCACGGTGAACCGCCCGTCGCCTACGGATTCCGCCGGACGACGGGCACCTTCCGGCGCGGCGGAGGCCGCTGCTTCGGGGAACGCGACCAGCGTGGCATGCGCGGTGTCGCCTACCGCCGCATCCCCGAGCGGTACCGCCGCGGCAGGAGCCGCCGGGGCGGAGCCCGCTGGCTCGGGGGCGCGCTCAGGGGCGTCGTCCGTCCGGACGGAGCCCACCCGCTCGGGGGCGGAGCCCGCCGGCTCGGGCGTGGCGCCCGCCGGGGCGGAGCCCGCCGGGGTCGTGCCCACCGGCTCGGGGGCGTCGGCCGTCCGGACGGAGCCCACCCGCTCGGGGGTGGGGGCCGCCGGCCCGGGGGCCGGGGGCTCGGCCTGGGGGCTGTCCGGCAGTGTGGGGGGTGCCGGGGGCGGGGCCTGCGGCCGGGGGGCTCCCGGGCCGCGGCCCAGGGCGCGGCGGCGCGGGGTGGGAGCGTCGGTCGGGGGCATCCTGGTCCTGAGGCGAAGCGGAAACGGGCGGCGGCCCGCGCAGGCTACCGTCAGCGCCCGCGCAGGCGCCGCACGAGGATGCTCGCGTCGCCCCGCGACTCCAGGTCGGCCAGCACCACGGCGACCGCCTCGCGGACGATCCGCCCGCGGTCGACGGCCAGGCCGTGCTCGCCGCGCAGGACCAGGCGCGCGTGCTCCAGGTCCATGAGCTCCTCGGCGGAGACGTACACCGTGATCTTCTCGTCGTGGCGTTCGCGCCCACTCGGCCGCCGGTTCGCCGCGCGGCCGCGGCGCCGCGCCGGAGCCGGCTTCGCGGGGGCCGACTCCGCCTCGCGGCTGCGGGGCTCCGCCGCGTCCGCCTCGGCGGCCGAGTGCTCCTCGGGCGCCGAGGCCGGGGCCGACGGGTCGCTCTCGCCCGCCGGCGCCGGCACCCGCGGCTCACCGTTCTGACGGCGCGGCGTGGAGGACTGCAGCGCCATGCCCCCTGTCGTACGGAACAGCTCGTCGGCACCGGGCAGACTCACTCGGCGTGACACCGGGCGAGCACCTCCCTGGCGAGCTGGCGGTAGGCGGCCGCACCGACCGAGTTCGAGGCGTACGTGGTGATCGGCTCACCCGCGACCGTGGTCTCCGGGAAGCGCACGGTCCGGCCGATCACCGTGTGGTACACGTGGTCGTCGAAGGCCTCGACGACACGGGCGAGCACCTCACGGCTGTGCACCGTGCGCGAGTCGTACATCGTGGCGAGGATGCCGTCGAGCTCCAGCTCCGGGTTGAGCCGCTCCTGGACCTTCTCGATGGTCTCGGTCAGCAGCGCGACGCCACGCAGCGCGAAGAACTCGCATTCCAGCGGCACTATCACCTTGTGAGCGGCCGTCAGCGCGTTCACGGTCAGCAGACCGAGCGAGGGCTGACAGTCGATCACGATGTAGTCGTAGTCGTTCAGCAGCGGCTTGAGCGCCCGCTGCAGCGTGGACTCGCGCGCGACCTCGCTCACCAACTGCACTTCGGCGGCTGACAAATCGATATTGCTGGGCAGCAGGTCCATGTTGGGCACGGCGGTCTTCAGCAGGACCTCGTCCGCCGACATGCCCCGCTCCATGAGCAGGTTGTAGACGGTGAGGTCGAGCTCCATCGGGTTCACGCCGAGACCGACCGACAGGGCTCCCTGCGGGTCGAAGTCGACGAGCAGGACCCGCCGTCCGTACTCCGCGAGCGCGGCGCCCAGGTTGATGGTCGACGTCGTCTTGCCCACGCCGCCCTTCTGGTTGCACATCGCGATGATCTTCGCGGGACCGTGGTCGGTCAGCGGTCCGGGGATCGGGAAGTACGGCAGGGGCCGTCCGGTGGGGCCGATCCGCTCGCGGCGCTGGCGGGCAGCGTCCGGGGCGAGGGTGGCCGCGTACTCCGGGTCGGGCTCGTACTCGGCGTCAGGGTCGTAGAAGTGCCCCTCGGGGACTTCGTCGTAGGCGGCGAAGTGGGTGGACTCTCGGCCACTCTCGTTGCCGGCCATGGCGTTCACGTGTTGGCCGTCCATCATCTTCATCGTGTGGGCTGTCGTCATGTGCTGGTGCGTCGCGAAGGTGCGGACAGCGACGGAGCCGACAGCCTCGATCCCGGAGGACGGAACCAGGCTCGCCGCGGACGTCGCGGACATTGCGGACGTTCCTGGCTGACCACCCCCGGGAGTAAATGTCGACTCATTCACAAGTCGTCTTACCTCCTTGGACGTGACCAGGAAACTTATCGATAGGTCAGCGTGGCACCATGCCGACGGTTTGCGACTCTATGGCGTGTCACCGCTCCGCAGCAACACAATCGCCCGGACGCGAGCCGATGTGTCGGCAACGGAACACCTCGCTGTCAAGGGCGCACGGCCATCCATCCACACGTTTCGTGGGTGTGCGAAACGGTTAAAGGGTTACGTTCGAGGCGACTTGAACCGGCGTCGGGGCATGGCCGGACACGCATCCGGCCGGACCTCGTCGAGCAAGGTCCGGCCGGATGCGTGATATTGACGGCGCCCGTTGACGGCCGGGCGCCCCTACGGCGAATCAGCCGATGAGCGAGCTCAGTTCGACGTGCTCCAGGTCGTGGGCCTCGGCGACCTCCCTGTAGACGACCTTGCCGTCATGCGTGTTGAGGCCCTTGGCGAGCGCGGCGTCACGGCGCAGCGCCTCGACCCAGCCGTTGTTGGCCAGCGACACGATGTACGGCAGCGTGGCGTTGGTCAGCGCGTACGTGGAGGTGTTCGGCACCGCGCCCGGCATGTTGGCGACGCAGTAGAAGACCGAGTTGTGGACGGTGAACGTCGGCTCGGCGTGCGTGGTCGGACGGGAGTCCTCGAAGCAGCCGCCCTGGTCGATCGCGATGTCGACAAGGACACTTCCGGGCTTCATCTTGGCGACGAGCTCGTTGGTGACCAGCTTCGGGGCCTTGGCGCCCGGGATGAGGACGGCACCGATGACGAGGTCGGCCTCGGTGACGGCCTTCTCGAGCTCGAAGGCGTTGGAGACGACCGTCTTGACCTTCGTACCGAAGATCTTGTCGGCCTCGCGCAGCTTGTTGATGTCACGGTCGAGCAGGGTCACGTGGAAGCCCATGCCGACGGCGATCTGGGTGGCGTTCCAGCCGGAGACGCCACCGCCGATGACGACGGCCTCGCCGGCGTGGGTGCCCGGGACACCGCCCGGCAGGACGCCGCGGCCGCCGGCCGAGCGCATCAGGTGGTAGGCGCCGACCTGGGGGGCGAGGCGGCCCGCGACCTCGGACATCGGGGCGAGCAGCGGCAGGGCGCGGTTCGCGGTCTCGACCGTCTCGTACGCGATGGCGGTGGTGCCGGACTCGATCAGGGCGTCCGTGCACTCGCGGGAGGCGGCGAGGTGCAGGTAGGTGAAGAGGGTCTGGTCCTTGCGGAGGCGGTGGTACTCCTCCGCGATGGGCTCCTTGACCTTCAGCAGCAGGTCCGCGGTGGCCCACACCTCGTCGGCGGTCGGCAGGATCTGCGCGCCGGCGGCGACGTACTCGTCGTCCGTGATCGAGGAGCCGACACCGGCGTTCTGCTCGATGAAGACCTGGTGACCGTTGCGCACGAGCTCGTGCACACCGGCGGGGGTGATGGCCACCCGGAACTCGTTGTTCTTGACCTCGCGGGGGATGCCGACCTTCACGTCGATCACGGTCCTTGGCTTTGGGGGTACGGGGCAATGCAATACATACCCGGATGCACTGGACGCACCGGGATACACCGCAGTCAATCGCGGCTCACCCAGTCTATTGAAGGCGCCACCGTTGTCTAGCCTTGCAAAGATTTAATCTTTGGCTGAAGCACTGCGGATTTCGTAGGCGGAGTCTGCGGTTCCCAGCAGTTGATCAGCTGCGGCACGGTGCAGCCGGGCCGCGGCGGGGTCACCGAGCCGGTCGAGCGTGTCCGCCAGCCGCAGCTGGAGCGCCGCGAGAAGCCGCACGTCCTTGGCCCGGCGCGCCCACTCCACGGCCTCCTCGCAGGTACGCAGGCACTCCTGCGGCCGCCCGGCGTACTCCTGGACGCGGGCCGCCTCGCTCAACGCCCGTGCGTGGCCCGCGAGATCGCCGAGGCGGCGATATCCGGCCGCGGCGGCGCGCCAGTTCCGCAAGGCCTCGCCGTACCGGCCCTCATAGGTGTGTACGGCACCGAGCCTGCCGTACAGCCGCGCCTGGTCCGCCCGCTCGTCGCGCGCGAGCCGCTGGGACAGGGCCCGCCCGTACCAGTCGGCGGCCCGCTGCCAGTCCCCCAGCTCCTGGTAGGCACCGCCTACGGATTCCATCGCGCGGCTGATCGCGTACGGGTCGTTCGCGAGCCTTCCGGCGTCCAGAGCGGCCCGGTAACGGGCCAGCGCGTCGGCCGTACGGCCGGTCCGGGCGTCCAGGTCGGCGAGGTTCAGCAGGGCGGCGGCCCGCTCGCGGTGCAGCCCGCGGCGCTCGGCGACGTCCAGCACCAGCCGGTGCAGCCCGTACAGCTCGGGCGCGGCCTCCTCGGCGCCCCGGTGCGCGGCGAGCGCCCGGACGAGGGCGGCGACCAGGCGCCGGGCGAGGGTGTCGAGGTCCCCGTCGGAGACGGCGACCCGTGCGGCGGCCAGCAGCGCGGGCTGCCGGGTGCGCAGCCACGCGGCGGCGGCCTCGCGGGTCGGGAAGCGCAGCGCGCGGGGCAGCCCGGCGAGCTTGCGGCGCGCGGGCGAGCCCTCCGGCTCGGTGACCGCGCGGCAGGAGTGCAGCAGCCGTACGGTCCGCTCCAGCATCCTCGCGCGGGCCAGCTGCACCTCGGCGGGCCGGTCCTCGGCTTCCAGCCGCTCCCGCAGCAGCGGCAGGAGGCAGCCGGGCACCTCGTACTGCTCGTCCTCCGCCTGGTGGACGAGCCCGAAGGCCACGAAGCTCTCCAGCGTGGACCGGGCGGCCGACACCGAGCAGCCGGCCAGGGCGGAGGCGGTGTGGGCGTCGGCGATGCCGACCGGGGCGAGGGCGAGCAGGCGCAGCATCCGCGCGGCGGGGGCGGGGAGCGCCTCGTAGGCCAGGCGGAAGGCGCGGGCCAGCGGGCGGGCGGCGACGGGGCGGTCGGGCTCGTCGGGCAGGGCGCGCAGCCGCTTGGTGAGGTCGGCGACGGACGACATGGGGCGGGCGGCGAGCCAGCCGCCGACCAGCACGAGGGCGGCGGGCTGGCCGCCGCACAGCTCGGTGAGCGTCTCGGCGGCCTGCGGGTCGACCGTGATCCGTACGGAGCCGGTGAAACTGTCGAGCAGTTCGATGGCGGACTTGGCGTCCAGTCCGCCGACCGTGCAGGGCCGCACGTCGGGGACGCCGGTGAGCGGGCCCTGGGCGACGCACACGACGAGGCAGGCGGGGTTGTCGGGGAGCAGCGCGTCGACCTGCTCGGCGTTCGCGGCGTCGTCGAGGAGGAGCAGGGCGCGGCGTTCGGCGAAGGTGTCCCGCAGCAGCTGGGTCAGCTCGTCCTCGCCCGCCCCGGCGGGTGCGGGGATGGCGAGGCGGTCGAGCAGCCCGCGGGCGATCCGCTCGATCGGCACCGGCTCGCCGCCGGGCTCGGTCAGCCGGGCCCGCAGGACGCCGTCGCGGTAGCCACGGGCGAGGTCGCCGACCAGTTCCTCGGCGAGCGCGGTCCGCCCGCTGCCCGGCCGCCCGGCGATCAGCAGCACCCGGGCGCGCGGTGAGGGCCGCCCGGCGAGCGTGTCGAGCCCGGCACGGGCGATGTCGGCGCGCAGCTCCTTGAGCTCGCGCACCCGCCCGAAGAACCGACGGCGCGGGTCCCCGGTCCGCGCACCGGACCGGTCCGCACCGCCCGCGCCGCCGAAGTCCACCGCCTGATCCGTCACGGGCCACGCTCCCGTCCGCCTGCGCACGTGCTGATCCCGCCGGATACCCAGGCGGGCGATCCGAGCGTAGTTCAGCCACCGGTACCCACCTCGCGGAGCACGACCGCCGGGTCCCTCAATCGGATCAGCCGATCGTCACACCATCGGTCTCATGGCCGACCCCCTGCCGGACGTCGTCCACACAGCCACCGGGACCACCACGTCGGTGCCCTCACGGCGGGCCACCGCACCGCAGGGCCCACACCCGGGCCCCGGTGTCCGGAGCACCGCGCTCGAATCCCCCCATGCGCACGCCCACGCCGGGCCCACCGCGCCCGGCCACGGCGTCCCCGGCCACCGCCTCCCGCCGCCGCGCCCGGGCGCACTCCCGCCGCGGAGCCGGCCAAGGCAACCGCGACCACGCCGAGCGCCGGGCCCCGCCCACGGCCCCCTCGGGGGCTACGCCTCGAAGGGGCGGGCCGGCCAGGGGGCTTCGGCGGGGCGGAGGGCGTCGAGGCCGTCGGCCGCGCGGGCGGCGAGGACCGAGAGGACGCCCACCACCAGGCAGTTGTTGTGGAGCTCGCCCGCCAGGACGCCCCGTACCAGCTCGTCGAGCGGCACCCGGGCGAGTTCCATGTCGGCCTCCTCCTCCGCGACCTCGAAGCGCTCACCCTCCGCCGCCGACAGGCCGCGCGCCAGAAAGATGCGTACGGCTTCGTCGCAGCCGCCCGGCGTGGTGTACACGTCCGTGAGGACATTCCACGTCTCGGCCTTGACGTGCGCCTCCTCGTACAGCTCGCGCACCGCCGCGCTCAGCGGGTTCTCGCCGGGCACGTCCAGCAGGCCGGCCGGGATCTCCCAGAGCTTGTGCCGCACCGGGTGGCGGTACTGGCGCAGGACGAGGACCCGGTCCTCGTCGTCGAGGGCGAGGACCGCGACCGAGCCGGGGTGGACCTGGTAGTCCCGGCGTACGACGGTCCCGTCCGGCATGACCACGTCGTCGGTACGGACACTCGTCTTGTTGCCCTGGAAGGGCAGGGCGGTCGCGGTGACCTGCCACTCCTCGGGCGTGTCCTTGATGGTCATGAAAGACGTCCTCCCTCGTACCCACACGTACACAGAAAACCGGGGCACGTGCCCTGATCAGGCCCGTACCCCGGTCAACCGTATCGCTAGCGCGTCACTTGCCCGTCTTGCGCTCCACAGCGGCCTTCACCAGGCCCGCGAAGAGCGGGTGCGGCCGGGTCGGGCGGGAGCGCAGCTCCGGGTGCGCCTGGGTGGCGACCAGGTAGGGGTGCACCTCGCGCGGGTACTCCACGTACTCCACGAGCTTGTTGTCCGGGGACGTGCCGGAGAAGAAGATGCCCGCCTTCTTCTCCAGCTCCGCGCGGTACGCGTTGTTGACCTCGTAGCGGTGCCGGTGCCGCTCGTCGACGTACGGCTGGTCGCCGTAGACCTCGCGGACGATCGAGCCCTCGGCGAGCTTCGCCGGGTACAGGCCCAGGCGCATCGTTCCGCCCAGGTCGCCCGCGCCCTCGACGTACGCCAGCTGCTCCTCCATCGTCGAGATGACGGGGTGGGAGGTGGCCGGGTCGAACTCGGTGGAGTTGGCGTCGGCGATGCCGGCGAGGTTCCGCGCGGCCTCGACCACGATGCACTGGAGACCCAGGCACAGGCCCAGCAGCGGGATCTTGTTCTCGCGGGCGTACTGGATGGCGCCGACCTTGCCGTTGACGCCGCGCTCGCCGAAGCCGCCGGGGATGACGATCGCGTCGACGTCACCGAGCTGCTTGGCCGCGCCCACCTGCGTCTTGCAGTCGTCGGACGTGACCCACTTGACCTTGACGCGGGCCTTGTTGGCGAAGCCGCCGGCGCGCATGGCCTCGGTCACGGACAGGTACGCGTCGGGCAGGTCGATGTACTTGCCGACCAGCGCGACCGTGACCTCGTGGTCGGGGTTGTGGACCCGGTCCAGCAGGTCCTCCCAGACGGTCCAGTCGACGTCGCGGAACGGCAGGTCCAGCTTGCGCACGACGTACGCGTCGAGGCCCTCGGTGTGCAGCACCTTCGGGATGTCGTAGATCGACTTGGCGTCGATGGCCGCGACGACGGCCGCCTCGTCGACGTCGCACATCAGCGAGATCTTGCGCTTGATCGCGGTCGGTACGTCACGGTCGGCGCGCAGCACGATCGCGTCCGGCTGGATACCGATGTTCCGGAGGGCCGCCACGCTGTGCTGGGTCGGCTTGGTCTTCAGCTCGCCGGACGGGCCGATGTACGGCAGCAGCGAGATGTGCACGACGAAGACGTTGTCCCGGCCGACCTCGTGGCGGACCTGACGGACGGTCTCCAGGAACGGCAGCGACTCGATGTCGCCGACCGTGCCGCCGACCTCCGTGATCACGACGTCGACGTCGCCGGTCGCCATGCGGCGGATGCGGTGCTTGATCTCGTTGGTGATGTGCGGGATGACCTGGACGGTGTCGCCGAGGTACTCGCCGCGGCGCTCCTTGGCGATGACGGTCGAGTAGACCTGGCCGGTGGTGACGTTGGCCGAGCCGTCGAGGTCGACGTCGAGGAACCGCTCGTAGTGGCCGATGTCCAGGTCGGTCTCGGCGCCGTCGTTGGTGACGAACACCTCACCGTGCTGGAACGGGTTCATCGTGCCCGGGTCGACGTTGAGGTAGGGGTCGAGCTTCTGCATCGTGACCCGAAGGCCCCGGGCCTTGAGGAGCGCACCCAGGCTGGAGGCGGTCAGGCCCTTGCCGAGGGAGGACGCGACACCCCCGGTGACGAAGATGTGCTTGGTCGTCGTGGATTTGGGCGGCATGGCCAAGAGGGGGCTCCCGTGGTCGCGGTCTGGAGGTGCGTACCGGCGTCCGGTCCGGAGGATTCCGGGGAGTTCCGGGGGTGCCGTCGCTGCGGTTCGGGGGCCGCCGATTCGAGGTGCGGCGCCCACCGGTCCACGGGCTACCAGGGTATCAGCGACGCGGCACGCCCGCTTCCGGCCACGCGCGTGCCGGGGCGGGGAGGGGCCGGGGGACGGCGCGCCCCGGCCCACGGCCGCTCCCGCGCGCCACCGCGCCGGAACCGCCCCGGCACGCGCACAAGGCCCGTGCCCACGCGTCCGCCCCACCTACGGTGCGCGCACGCCCGGACACGCACCGCATCACACCCCGCCGCGGGGTTTCGTACGCGCGGTAGCCGGTCACCCGTTCTGCTCAACAGCTCTACCAGGACGATCACACAGAGGGCCGGAGCGCGTCGTATCCTGCTCGGACACTCGCTGCCGAGCCAGGCCCTCATAACGGCACCACCCCCGCCCGTCACCGGGAACATCGTGCTCGTCGGCGATCCTTGACCCTGACCCCAGTAAGCGCCCCGCGGGGCGAACGTTGCCGTTCGACTGGAGATTGCACGTGGCCGGGCGCATCGAGGACTACGCACTCATCGGAGACATGCAGACCGCCGCCCTGGTCTGCCGGGACGGTACGGCCGACTGGCTGTGCCTCCCGCGCTTCGATTCGCATGCCGTCTTCGCAGGACTTCTCGGTACCGAGGAGCACGGTTTCTGGCGGATCGGGCCGGCGCACGCCGATGACGCCGAGCCGCCCGCCGCCGACCGGCGCCGGTACGTCGGTGACTCGCTGATCCTCGAATCCGACTGGGACACGCCGCGCGGCACGGTCCGCGTGACCGATTTCATGCCGCCGCGCGACGGCGCCCCGCAGCTGGTGCGGATCGTGGAGGGCGTCAGCGGCCGGGTGCGGATGCGGTCCGCGCTGCGGATGCGGTTCTCCTACGGGCGTGTGGTGCCCTGGGTGCACAAGGTGGACAACCGTACGGTCGCCGTCGCCGGGCCCGACTCGGTCTGGCTGGACACCGACGTGGAGACGCACGGCGAGGACCTCACCACGTACTCGGACTTCACCATCAAGGAGGGCGACCGGGTCGCCTTCACCATCAGCTGGCAGCCCTCGCACCACCCGGAGCCGCCGCTGGCGGACCCGCTGGGTGCGCTGGAGGCCACCTCGGAGTTCTGGCGCGAGTGGGTCGACCACTGCACCTACCGCGGGCCCTACCGCGAGGCCGTGGTCCGCTCGCTGATCACGCTGAAGGCGCTGACGTACGCCCCGACGGGCGGCATCGTCGCCGCGCCCACCACCTCCCTGCCGGAGGACATCGGCGGCGTACGGAACTGGGACTACCGCTACACCTGGCTGCGGGACGCGGCGATCACCCTCTCCTCGCTGCTGCGCACCGGCTACCGCGAGGAGGCCCGCGCCTGGCGCGAGTGGCTGCTGCGCGCGGTCGCCGGCGACCCGGAGAACCTGCAGATCATGTACGGCATCGCGGGCGAGCGCGAGCTCGGCGAGGCCGAGCTGGACTGGCTGCCGGGGTACGAGAACTCCGCCCCGGTCCGGGTCGGCAACGGCGCGGCGAACCAGCTCCAGCTCGATGTGTACGGCGAGGTCACCGAGGCCCTGCACCTGGCGCACATGACGGGCCTGTCGCGCAACGACTACGCCTCGCTGCTCCAGCTGAAGCTGATCCGGTACCTGGAGGATCACTGGGACCAGCCGGACGAGGGCATCTGGGAGGTGCGCGGGCCGCGCCGCCACTTCGTGCACTCCAAGGTGATGGCGTGGGTCGCGGTCGACCGGACGATCAAGCTGATCGAGTCGGGGGACGCGGACGGGCCGCTGGAGAAGTGGCGCGACCTGCGCGAGACGATCCACCGGGACGTGTGCGAGAAGGGCTACGACCCGGAGCGCAACACGTTCACGCAGTCGTACGGCTCGAAGGAGCTGGACGCCTCGCTGCTGCTGATCCCGCAGGTGGGCTTCCTGCCGCCGGACGACAAGCGGGTGATCGGCACGATCGAGGCGATCCAGCGGGAGCTGTCCACGGAGGACGGCTTCATCCTCCGCTACCCCACCGAGGGCGCGGACGAGGGCGTGGACGGCCTGCCGGGCGACGAGGGCGCGTTTTTGGCCTGCTCGTTCTGGATGGCCGACGACCTGGCGATGATCGGCCGGGTCGACGAGGCGCGCAAGCTCTTCGAGAAGCTGCTCGGACTGCGGAACGACCTGGGGCTGCTGGCGGAGGAGTGGGATCCGCGCCTGCAGCGCCAGGTCGGGAACTTCCCGCAGGCGTTCAGCCACGTGCCACTGATCGACACGGCACTGCGGCTGACCGCCTCGGGCGCGTACGGCGGCTGACAAGCGGTGACGAGGACCGCTTTCCGCAGGCCGCGCTGACCACTGCCGTCGCCACGCAGGCGGCGGGCAGTGGCCGCGGGCGGCTGCCGGCCTTCACCGGCAGTCCACGGCAGCCACGGCCGTCACGTCGTCTCGTAAAGTGACGGCCATGGCATGCCGCATCAGTGAACTGGTCATCGACGCCGTGGACCCCGACCGGCTGGCCGCGTTCTGGAGCGACGTCCTCGGCTACGTCGAGCTCGAACGGGAGGCCGACGGAAGCATCGCGATCGGCCCGCCCGACGCCGGTTTCGGCGGCCCGCAGCCCACCCTCGTCCTCAGCCCCACCAATGCCCCCCGGACGGGAAAGCTCCCGCTGCACATCGACGTCAACGCCACCGACCGCGACCAGGACGCCGAGCTGGAACGACTGCTCGCACTCGGCGCACGGCCCGTCGACATCGGCCAGACCGGCGCCGAGAGCCGGCACGTCCTGGCCGATCCCGAGGGCAACGAGTTCTGCCTCCTGCGCGCCCGGCTCACGCCCTTGTGACTCCTACAAGGCTGTGATCACCTCCCGGGCGGCGCGCTCACCCTCGGTCGCGCCGCCCTCCATGAAGCCCTGGAAGTCGTAACTGCAGTGCTCGCCGCCGATGTGGATCCTGCCCTGCGGGCCCTGGGCGGTGCCCTCGTATCCGGCGTACCGGTGCAGGTAGCCGACGGGCCAGTACGAGTAGGCGCCGAGGGCGTACGGGTTGTGGTGCCAGGCGGAGAGCTGGGCGCGGCCGTTCCAGGCCTTGGACGTGCCGGGGAAGAACGCGTCGATCCCGCGCAGGCGGCGGGCGGCGAGATCGCGGACGTACGGGTCGGACTCGGTGGAGAACGGGGCGGCGGGGCGGAGGTTCTCGGCGAGGGGGCCGCCGTTGTACTGGATGAGGATGCCGCCCGTGCCGGGCTGGATCTTGGTGGTGTCCCAGGTCTGCTGGACGTCGGTGTCGGTGAAGCAGTCCCCGGCGGAGACGCCCGGCCACGGTCCGGTGCCGCGCCAGGGGCGGGTGCCGCACTGCATGTTGAGCTTGGTGCAGTGGCCCATGCGCGCGTCGCGCAGCAGGTTCTTCATGAGCGGGTCGAAGCCGGCCTGGGTGAGGTCGAGCCGCTGGAGGACCGGCAGCGGGACGCACAGGATGGTGTGGTCGGCGGTGACCGTGCGGGTGGCGCCGCCCTCGGTGAAGGTGAGCGTCTGCGTGCCGTCGGCGCCCGCGCGTACGGCGGTCAGGGACCAGCCCATGCGGAGGGTGCCGGCGGACAGTGACCGGGCGATGGCGTTCGGGAGCTGGTCGTTGCCGCCGGTGATGTGGTAGCGCTCGTTGGACAGGCCCCACACGTTGAAGTGGCCCGGGTTGGTCTGATAGCCCATCAGCAGGACGAGGGCGAGGGACGACTGCTCGGTGGTGTCGGCTCCGTACTCGACGTTGTACGCGACGTCGATGAACTGCCCGAGGGGTGAGGAGTGCCCGCCCGGGACGCGGCTCTCGATCCAGTCGTATATCGACATGGTGTCCAGGGCGGTGCCCTCGGGCGTGCTCTGGTTCCACTTCACCTCGCCGGCTTCCTGGAGGTCCCGGTGGAGAAGCTGGTAGACGGCCTTGAAGTCCTCGTCGGCCTGGTGGCGCGGGTAGTAGGTGCCGTCGAACCAGAGGACTTCCTCGGCGCCGTTGGGCCCGCCGCCGAGGAAGTCCTCCAGGGGCAGGTCGAAGCGGCGACAGAGCTCCTGGATCTTCTTGTGGCTGGTGTCGATCAGCTCGCCGCCGATCTCGGAGATCTGGCCGTACGCCCAGTGGCCGCGCTGCGTCCACATGCGGCCGCCGACGCGGGTGGGATCGGCCTCGTAGAGCGTGCAGTTCAGGCCCGCGTCCTTGAGGGTGAGGGCGGCGGTGAGACCGGCGATGCCGGCGCCGACGACGGCGATGCGCGGTCCGCCCGCTTCCGCCGCGCGGGCGGGTGTCGGCCGGGCCGCCACCGCCGTACCGACACCGGCCGCGAGGCCGAGGGCGGCGGCGCGCCGGAGCAGGTCGCGGCGGCTGGAGCCGCGGACGGCTTCCACCGGCATGTGGAGCTTCTCCGCGGCGGCGCGGTGGGCGGCGATGTCGCGCAGGGCGCGCATCAGGGGCGTACGGGACATGGTGGTGCTCCTCAGACGGTCGCGGGCTGGTGGTCTTCATCCGCGCGGTCATCGCGCTCGGCCGCGTCCTCGAGGACGATCCGGCCGATGATCTCGTACCGCTCGGGCTGTCTGGCCTTCAGGTAGAAGCCGAGGCCGAGGCCGCCGAAGAAGACGGCGCCGACGATCCACGGGATGAGGGTGAAGAAGAGGGAGTCGGCGGCGAGGCCCGCTGCGGTCTCCATGTTCAGCACCAGCAGAACGACGACCGCGGTCATCCCGATGCCGCCGAGCAGCGGGGCGGTGAACGTCGTGAACCAGTGCCGGTCCTCGGGGTGGTTCTTGCGGAAGTAGCCGATGACGGCGAACGAGCACAGGGTCTGGACGATCAGGATCGCCATGGTGCCGAGGATCGCGAGCAGCGTGTAGAGGTGGATGTACGGGTCCTGGCCGGTGAGCCAGAAGGCGCCGACGAGGACGACGGCGATGGCGCTCTGGACGTAGGAGGCGATGTACGGCGAGCCGTGCGTGGCGTGGGTACGGCCGAGCGCCGGGTGCAGGAAGCCCTCACGGCCGATGGCGTACAGGTAGCGCGAGGCGCACTGGTGGAAGGCCATGCCGCAGGCGAAGGAGCCGGTCAGCAGCAGCCACTGGAAGGCGTCCACGGCCCAGGCGCCGATGTACGACCGCGTCGGGTCGAAGAACAGGTCGAGCGGGCTCGCGGACGCGGACACCTCGACGGCGCCCTTGAGGCCGTTGCCGGCGATGGTCATCCAGGACACGTAGATGTAGAAGAGGCCGACGCCGACGACGGAGATGAGGGTGGCGCGCGGGATGACGCGCTTGGGGTCGCGGGACTCCTCGCCGTACATCGCGGTCGACTCGAAGCCCACCCACGACCAGAAGGCGAAGAAGAGGCCAAGGCCGGCGGAGGCGCCGGTGAAGGCGTTGGCGGGATTGACCGGCTCCATGGGTATGCCGTCCGGGCCCCCGCCATTGAGCAGCACCGCCGTGGCGACGGCGAACAGCACGGCGATCTCGGCGATCAGCATCACGCCCAGCGCCTTGGCGGTGAGGTTGATGTCGAAGTACGCGAGGACGGCGGTCACCGCGAGCATCGCGGCCGCGTACACGATCCAGGGCAGGTCCACGCCCAGCTGGTCGGCGACGGTGGTCTTGGTGAAGTAGGCGAAGACGCCGACGATCGAGGCCTCGAAGACGATGTACGCGAGGACCGCGAGCATGCCGGAGGCCATGCCGGCGATACGGCCGAGGCCGTGCGAGATGTAGCCGTAGAAGGCGCCGGCCGCGGTGATCCTTTTCGCCATGGCGACGTAGCCGACGGAGAAGACGGTGAGGACGAGCGTCGCGAAGAGGTAGCCGGCCGGGGCGCCGGTGCCGTTGCCGAAGCCGACCGCGATGGGGAGGTTGCCGGTCATCGCGGTGATCGGTGCGGCGGTGGCGACCGCCATGAAGACGACGCCGACGAGTCCGACGGAGTTCGCCTTGAGCCGCTGCACCTGGGGGCTCGCTGGGGTGGGATTGTCTGCCATGGCGGAACACCCTCCTCCGGCGTGACGTACGCCACAATCGACAGGCGGTCGCGCAATTGACCCGTCGGCACGACGAGTTGTCGCCCGGCGACGCCCGTCGTCATCGTCCGGTGATGTCCCCGGAACACGGACGCGGGTAGCGTCCGGCCGTATGAGCTCCATGAACGAACAGGGCGGAATCACCGTGCAGCGGGCGCTCGAGCTGCCCGGGCTGCGCGGCGGACTCCCTGAAGTGGTGGCCGGGGCGGACCGACTGCACCGCACGGTGCGCTGGGTGCACGCCGGTGAGGTGCCGAACATCGCGTCGCTGCTGAAGGGCGGCGAGCTGCTGCTGACGACCGGGCTGGGCCTCGGTACGCGGCCGGCGGAGCAGCGGACGTTCGTGCGGCGGCTGGCGGAGCGCGGGATCGCGGCGCTGGTGGTGGAGCTGGGGCCGAGGTTCTCGCGGCTGCCCGCGACGATCGTGGAGACCGCGCGGGCGGCAGGCCTGCCGCTGGTGCAGCTCCACCGTGAGGTCCCCTTCGTGTCCGTCACGGAGGAGGTCCACACCGAGATCGTCAACGGGCACTACGCGCTGCTGCGGCAGGCCGAGGACGTGCACCGGCGGTGCACGGAGGCGCTGCTGGGCGGCGGCGGGGTGCCGCAGGTGCTGGGCATCCTCGCCGACTTCGCGGCCAACCCGGTGTTCCTGGAGACCCCGGACGGCCAGCTGCTGTACGCCGCGGGCGGCGGGGCGGGGCCGGATCCGCTCCAGGTGTGGGAGGGGCTGCGCGGCCAGCGGGCGGCGCGGGAGGCGGGGCCGCCGACGGGGGCGGTGCTGGTGGACGTGCCGGGCGGCGGTCCGGGCGCGGCGGCGGTGCGCGCCCGCCTGGTGCTCCTGGCGGTGTCCGGGGGGCTGCTGCCCGTCCACCGGATGGCGGCGGAGCGGGCGGCGGGCATCCTGGCGGTGGTGCTGATGCAGGCACGGCAGGAGGAGGAGCTGGCGGCGCGGGGGCGGGGCGACTTCCTCACCGACCTCGCGGAGGGCCGTATCACGGCGGACGACGCGCCCGCGCAGGCCCGGGTGCTGGGCTTTAAGCCGGGTGACGGGCCGCTGCTGCCGGTGGTGATGCGGCTCTCGTCCGATGTGATGCCGTCCGGCAACTGGTCGCTGCTGGCCCGCGCCGTGCTGGAGGAGCTTTCCGCCGTGGGCGTCCCCGTCCTGCTGGGCGTACGCCCGGTCGAGGGCCGGGTGCCGCTCCTGCTGGGTCTGCGTACCGAGTCGGAGCGTACGGCGGTCGCCGACCGGGTGGCCGCGGCGCTGCGGGCGGGCGTGGCACGGGCGGGCCTCGAGCGCGCGTCGGGCGGGCACCCGCCGGTCGTCGTGGTGGGCGTCGCGGGCAACTGGGCGGCGGCGTCGGCGGGCCTGCGGCACGCGGCGGAGACGGCGACGGCCGCGCAGGGGCTGCCGGACCGGCCCTGGTACGACGCGCGGCGCCTGGACATCGACCTGCTGCTGTGGCGGCTGCGGGATCATCCGGACCTGGCCGCGTTCGTGGAGCGGGCGATCGGCCCGCTGCGGGACCACGACCGGACGTCCCGCCCGCCCCTGCTGCCGACCCTGGAGACGTACCTGGCGCACGCGGGCCGCAAGGCGGAGACGGCACGCGAACTGCACCTCAACCGCCAGACCCTCTACAACCGGCTGGCCCGCATCGGCGACCTCCTGGGCACGGACCTGGACGACCCCCAAACGGTCCTGGCCCTGTCCCTGGCGCTGCGGGCCCGCCGCCACACGATGTGACGCACCGCACAGGGCGCGTCCGCAGCCGGTACGGTCGGCGTGCGCACTCCACGGGGGGGGTCAGGCCCGGGAGCTGCTGGTTGCAGGCCACTTCCTGATCACCGGCATGGCGGCGGGCGCCGAGGCGGCGGCACCCGGGTCGCCCTCACCGGCGGGGTCATGCCGATCGGTACGCGCCGCGAGCCGGGCCGCGCCATGCACCGGCTGGAGAACCGCGTACGGGCTCGCCACCGGCAGTGACGAGTCACCCGCCCGCGCACAGCTCGTCGTACACGCTCAGCACCTGCGCGATCGTCTCGTCCTCGGTCGGCCACGTCGCCGCCTGTGCCCGCCCCGCCGCCGCCAGCGCGGCCCGCCGCGCCGGGTCCGCGAGCAGGGCCGTCACCGCGGCGGCCAGCGCGTCCGCGTCGCCGTACCGGACGAGGACCGCGGCGTCACCGACGAGTTCCGGCACCCCGCCCACCGCGGTCGCGACCAGCGGGACGCCGAGCCGCAGTGCCTCCTGGGCCAGCGGGGCCCGCGCCTCCCAGCGGCTGGGCAGCACCGCGACGTCCGCCGCCGCGAGCAGCGACGTGACGTCGTCGCGGCGGCCGAGCAGCCGCACCGGCAGCCCGTCGGTGTCGATCCGCCGCTGCAGCACGGCCCGTTGGCGTCCCGCGCCCGCGACGGCGACCAGCGGCACCGGGTCGTGGCGGAGCCACAGCCGGGACGCGTCCAGCAGCGTGCCGTACCCGCGGTGCGGCTCCAGCGCGCCGACGGCCATCAGCAACGGCCGGTCCATGGCGCCCAGTTCCGCACGCGCCTTGCCCGCCTGGGCCTCGGCGACGCCCTCGTGCGGGGCGGGGACGGAGACGGGCCCGAGCCGCGCGTCACGGGCGCCGCGCCGCCGGGCCCGGTCGACGAGTTCGGAGCACGTACCCAGCACAACGGCCGCTGCCCGCACGGTCTTCCGCTCCATCATCCGGAGCAACTGGCCACGGGCGCCCTCGGCGTGCGTACGGGTGTGCCAGGTCACCACGAGCGGTACGCGCTGCGAGCCGAGCGCCAGCCCGGCACGCACCGAGGCGTGCAGTCCATGTGCGTGCACCACGTCCGCGCTCGCGCACGCCACGCGCAGCGCCCCGATGGCGACCGGGTCGCTGCGGCGCGGTACGGGCACGAAGTGCGCCCCGGTGCCCAGGAAGTCGTAGTCGTGGTCCAGTTCGGCAGGGGCGCACACGGTCACCCGCACGCCCCTCGCCACGAGCCCGGCGGCCAGTGATCTGACGTGAGCGCTGCTGCCCGCGCTGCCGCCACCCAGCACTTGGACCGTACGCAGCTGTGTCACGCGCCCAAGAATGCCAGCCCGTACGCACGTTCCGGCACCGGCGGGACGAAGCAGCCGTGTCGCGGGGCGTAAACCGTCTCCCGCTATCACTCACACGGGTGATCCCGGGCGGTGTCTCCGTACACCGCGGCGGCGACCAGCCCGGCCGCGTGGACGGCGAGCCCGACCCGCCCGTTGGCGGCGGCGATCGCCGTGCCGAGCGCCGCGCCCAGGGCGTGGGCGCCCGCGTCGCCGAGCATGGTGCGCTCACCGAGGTCGTCGGCGACGACGGCGGCCGCGGCGCCCATCGGCGCGGCGGCGAGGGGCCCGCGCAGCAGGCCGGGCGCACCGAGCGCGAGCACCGTGAGGGCCGCCCGGCCGGGCCGTACGTCCACGAGGTTGACGAAGTGGGCGGTGCCGGCGATGACGACGCCCGCGAGGACCTTGTCGACGGGCCGCTCCTTGAGCAGCGCGCCCGCGACGAGCCCGGCGGCGCCCACCCCGAAGAGCTTGACGGCCCCGCTGGTGACCTCGCCACCCCGCAGGGCACCCAGGTGCGCCCGGAAACCCCGCCGGTGGTCGCCCTTGACGTCGTCGTACGCCCCACAGACGCCCCCCGCGAGCCCGGCCAGCACGGCGGCACCCCGCCCCGGTGCGCCCGCCGGCAACGCCCCGAGCGCGGCGCCCAGGGCCACGGCGGGCCCGGCGTACAGGTCGACGGTCCGCCCGGCGTGGTTCGTCCGCTCCCACCGCTCGTCACGACGCCGCCGCAGCCCCTCGTACACGGCACGGGTGACCCCCGCGGCAACCCCGAAGACGCCGACGGTCCTACAGAATCCGATCATGCGCGCCACCCTATGAGCGCCCGCACCCGGCGTCCGGCGCAGGGTGGGGCCGTGCAGGGTCGCCCCCGCAGAGGTTGGCGGCTGTAAAGGGCTCCCTTTCCAGAGGCCCGAGGCCGCCGGCCTCGAGGAGGTGAGCCCGGAGGGGCCCCGCCCCCACCCACCGGCAGGGAACGAGCCGCGCGCAGGAGCCATCAGGCACCGCCCCGAACCCGCCGGAACCGTACCGACCCAACCCGCGCGGGCCCCCGGGGCCATACCGGACCCGCCCGAGGCGACGGGCGACGGGCGACGGGCTAGGCGTCCGCCCGCGCCGTCGCCAGCAGCTCCTCCGCATGGGCCCGGGCCGTCTCGGAGTCCTCCTGGCCGGCCAGCATGCGGGACAGCTCCCGCACCCGGTCCTCGCCCTCCAGGACGGTGACGCCGGACCGGGTCACCGACCCGTCGTTGGTCTTCTCGACGAGCAGTTGACGGTCGGCGAAGGCCGCCACCTGCGGAAGGTGCGTGACGACCACCACCTGCGCCGACTTGGCGAGCTTGGCCAGCCGCCGCCCGATCTCCACGGCCGCCTTGCCGCCGACGCCCGCGTCGACCTCGTCGAACAGGTACGTCGGCACGGGGTCCGTACCGGCGAAGACGACCTCGACGGCGAGCATCACGCGCGAGAGCTCACCGCCCGACGCGCCCTTGGCGATGGGCCTCGGCGGCGCGCCCGGGTGCGGGGCGAGCAGCAGCTCGACCTCGTCGACGCCGGCCGGCCCGTAGGCGACCGTCCGCCCTCCGACCTCGACCCCGTCCGGATCCTCGCTCTGACGGATGTCGAACGACACGCGCGCGTGAGGCATGGCGAGCGACGCCAGCTCGGCGGTGACGGCGTCGGCGAACCGCGCCGCCGCCTCCGTCCGCGCGTCCGTGAGGGCCTGGGCCAGCCCGGACAGCTCGGCGCGCAGGGCGTCCCGTTCGGCCGTCAGCCCGCCGATCCGGTCGTCGTCGCCGTCCAGCTCGGTGAGCCGGGCGGCGCCCTCCTCCGCCCACGCCAGGACGGCGGCGACATCGGTGCCGTACTTGCGGGTCAGCGACGTGAGCGCGGCGCGGCGCTCCTCGACGGCCGCCAGGCGCCGGGGGTCGGCGTCCAGGTTGTCGGCGTACCCGGCCAGCTCGCCCGCCACGTCGGCGAGGAGGATCGAGATCTCGCCCATCCGGTCGGCGAGCGCGGCGAGCGACGGGTCGTGCGACCGTACGGCCTCCAGCGCCCGCTGAGCGCCCGCGACGAGGGTCGTCGCGTCCAGGACCTCCGGGTCCTCGGGGTTGCCCGCCAGCGCCCCGTGGGCGAGCGCTGCGGCGGACGCCAGGGCCTCGGCGTGGCCGAGCCGCTCGGCCTCGGCGGCCAGTTCGACGTCCTCGCCCGCGCGCGGCTCGACCGCCTCGATCTCGGCCAGCCCGAAGCGCAGGAGGTCGGCCTCCTGTGCCCGCTCCCGCGCGCGCGTGGTCAGCTCGTCCAGCTGGGCGGTGACGGCCCGCAGCCGCCGGTAGGCCTCGGTGTACCTGGCGAGCGGTACGGCGACGGCGTCGCCCGCGTACCGGTCGAGCGCGCCGCGCTGCCGGGCGGGCTTGAGCAGGCCCTGCTGGTCGGTCTGGCCGTGTACGGCGACGAGTTCGTCGGCCAGTTCGGCGAGCACGCCGACCGGCACGGAACGCCCTCCCAGGTGCGCCCGGGAGCGGCCCTCCGCCGAGATGGTGCGGCTGATGAGCAGCGCGCCCTCGTCGAGTTCGGCGCCCGCCTCCTCGGCCCGTGCCGCCGCGGCGGCGCCGGGAGGCACGCTGATCCGGCCCTCGACGACGGCCGACGGCGAACCGATCCGTACCAGGGCGGGGTCGGCGCGCCCGCCGAGCAGCAGTCCGAGGCTGGTCACGACCATGGTCTTGCCCGCGCCGGTCTCGCCGGTCACCGCGGTGAAACCGGGTGACAGCTCGACCACCGCGTCGTCGATGACCCCGAGCGACCGTATCCGCATCTCCTCCAACACGGGGAAGACCTTACGAGGTCCGGGGCCCGCTGTGCGACGGCCCCCGCCCCGCGTCGCCGAAGCAGCAGGTCGGAGCACGGAGACGGCGGACATCTGTCACCCGCCGGAGTGGGCCGACCCTGCACGGCCAACGCCGCAGGACCGACCGGCACGGGGCCCACCATGGGCCGCGCTCGACCGGTACAGGGCCATCGCCTCCGGCGGCGGCGTGCCGGTCTCGAGGACCGTCCGCGTACCCCATGTCGTCGTAGCCGTACCGCGCCACGTAGTCGCCCTGCACCTGGTCGCCGAGCCCCACGGAAACGGCACCCATCTCCATGCCGGGCACCGTACGGGGACCCGCCCCGGTCAGTGCGGCGCGCCCCGCCAACCCGACACCGGCAGCGCGAACTTGGCCACCAGCCGGTCCGTGAAGGACGCGTGGTGCAGCCGCGCCAGCCGTACCGGCACCGCGCCACGCCGCACCTCCACCCGGGCGCCTGCGGGCAGTTCGACGGTGCGCCGCCCGTCGCACCACAGGACCCCGTGCGGGGTGTGCGGCTCGACCTCCACCGCCAGCACCGAGTCCGGTGTGGTCACCAGCGGCTTGGCGAACAGCGCGTGCGCCCCGATCGGCACCATCAGCAGCGCCTCCACCTCGGGCCAGATCACCGGCCCGCCGGCCGAGAAGGCGTACGCCGTCGAACCGGTCGGCGTCGCGCAGATCACCCCGTCGCAGCCGAAGCCGGTCACCGGACGGCCGTCGATCGCGAGCACGACCTCCAGCATGCGCTCAGCCGAGACCTTCTGTACGGCCGCCTCGTTCAGCGCCCAGTCGGTGTGCAGCACGTCGCCGTTGTTGTGCACGGTGACGTCCAGGGTCATGCGCTCCTCGACCTCGTACGCCCGCGTCACCACCCGGTCCACGACCTTGTCGAGGTCGTCCCGCTCGGCCTCGGCGAGGAAGCCGACCCGCCCCAGGTTCACGCCGAGCATCGGCACCCCCGAGGCACGCGCGAACTCCGCGCCGCGCAGCAGCGTCCCGTCGCCGCCGAGCACGATCAGCAGCTCGCACCCGTCCAGCACGTCGGGCGACGCCTCCGGCACCGTCTCCACCGTCGGTGGCAGCGGCAGGTCGGCCGCCTCGGCGGCCAGGACGCGTACGCCGAGGCCGCTGCGCAGCAGCCCGAGCACGACGAGCTCGGCGCTGCGGACCGCCGCCGGGCGGCCGGTGTGCGCGAGCAGGAAGACGGTGCGGGGTGCAGCAGTCGTCGAAAACGCTGTCGATGAACTCAACGAGGTCCCTCCGCCACGGCGCGTTCCACATCCGCCGGATCCAGCGCGGGCGCGCCCGCCCGCAGCCACAGAAAGTACTCGACGTTGCCGGACGGGCCGGGCAGCGGACTGGCGGTGACGCCCAGCACGCCGAGGCCCAGCTCGCCGGCCTGCCGCGCCACATTGCGCACGGCCTCGGCGCGCAGCTCGGGGCTGCGGACGACCCCGCCGCTGCCGAGCCGCTCCTTGCCCACCTCGAACTGCGGCTTCACCATCAGCACCAGGTCGGCGTCGGGCGCCGAAACGCCCGCCAGGGCGGGCAGCACCAGTCCCAGCGGGATGAACGACAGGTCGCCCACCACCAGATCCACGGGCTCTCCGTCGATCGCGTCCAGCGTCAGCTCACGCACGTTCGTACGGTCCTTGACCGTCACGCGTTCATCGCTCTGCAACGACCAGGCCAGCTGCCCGTACCCGACGTCGACGGCCACGACGTGTGCCGCCCCGGCGCGCAGCAGGACGTCGGTGAACCCGCCCGTCGACGCGCCCGCGTCCAGCGCCCGCCGCCCCTCGACCTTCAGCCCGCGCGGTACGAAGGCGGCCAGCGCCCCGGCCAGCTTGTGGCCGCCGCGCGAGACGTAGTCGGGGTCGGCGTCGTCCTGCGCCACCACGATGGCCGCGGCGGTCTCGACCTGGGTGGCGGGCTTGGTGGCGGTGTTGCCGCCGACGGTCACCCGCCCCGCCGCGATCAGCTGGCTCGCGTGCTCGCGCGAGCGGGCCAGCTTGCGGCGTACCAGCTCGGCGTCGAGACGGCGGCGTGCGACTCCTGCCACGTTCGGTTCAGCTCCTGTTTTCGTACGAAGGCGAAGGCTGGGGGCGCGCGTCGAGCGCGGCCAGCGCCTCCCGCAGCCCCCGGTGTACATCCTCGTACACCTCCAGGTGCCCGTCCGCCGGGAGGTGGTCGGCGTCCGCCAGCCGCTCCAGCCCGGCGTCGACCGAGGGGTGCCCGGTGGGCACGCGCTCGACGCCGAGGGGCGCGGGCGCGGCCGGGTGGTACGTCTCCGGAACCGCCGCCGGATCCGTCTCCGGAATCGTCTCCCGAACCGTGTCCGGAACCGTCTCCGCCACCGCGTCCGGGGCGGTCTCGGGCATCACGTCGCTCATGCCCAGACGCTACCGCGAAGGGCTGAGGTACGGTCGGTGGCGATGGCCACGATCGAGGAGTGCCGCAGCGCGCTCGACAGACTCTCCGACAACCTCCAGCACTCCGACGGCGAGGTGCGCAGCGCCGCAGCCCTCGACCGCTCGCTCAGCTGCCACATCACGGATCTCGACATCACCTTCACCGGCCGCCTCACCGGCGGCCGGATCAAGGTGCGGGACCGGGTGGACGGGCCGCCTCCCGAGAAGGCCGAGATCCGGCTGGCGATGACCGGTGACGACCTGGTGGCGATGGTGGACGGCGAGCTGAACTTCGCGAAGGCCTGGGCCTCCGGCCGGGTCAGGCTGGAGGCGGGCTTCCGCGACCTGCTGCGCCTGCGGTCACTTCTGTAGCGCGGCGACCGCGCGGGCCTTCCTCGCCGCCGGGATGACCAGCGGCGTACCCGTCTCGGGGTCGTCGATGACCTGGCAGCGCAGCCCGAAGACCCGCTCGACCAGCTCGGCGGTGACCACCTCGGACGGCGGGCCCTCCGCGACGATCTCCCCGCCCCGTACGGCGATGAGGTGGGTGGCGTACCGGGCCGCGTGGTTGAGGTCGTGCAGCACGGCGACCAGGGTGCGCCCCTGGGTCTCGTGCAGTTCGGCGCACAGGTCGAGCACATCGATCTGGTGCTGGATGTCGAGGTACGTCGTGGGCTCGTCGAGCAGCAGCAGCGGCGTCTGCTGGGCGAGGGCCATCGCGATCCACACGCGCTGGCGCTGCCCGCCCGACAGCTCGTCGACGTACCGGTCGCCCAGCTCGCCCACGCCCGTCGCGTCCATCGACTCCTGGACGATCCGCTCGTCCTCCGGGGACCACTGGCGCAGCAGCCCCTGGTGCGGGTAGCGGCCGCGCGCGACGAGGTCGGCGACGGTGATGCCGTCCGGCGCGATCGACGACTGCGGCAGCAGGCCCAGCGTCCGGGCGACCTTCTTGGCGGGCATGGAGTGGATGACCTGCCCGTCCAGCAGCACCCGCCCCGCGGTCGGCTTCAGCATCCGCGACAGGGCCCGCAGCAGGGTCGACTTGCCGCACGCGTTGGGGCCGACGATCACCGTGAAGGAGTTGTCGGGTATCTCGACCGACAGGTCACGGGCGATGATCCGCTGCTCGTAGGCGAGGGTGACCGCCTCCGCGCTCAAGCGCTGCTGCATGGACGGCATGGACGTACTCCTGGCGTTCTCGTTCATGATGGGCGGGGTCATATCCGGCCTGCCTTGCGCTCGGTCACCAGCAGCCACAGCAGGTACACGCCGCCGACGACGCCGGTCACGACGCCGACCGGCAGTTCCCGCTCGCCGAAGGCGTTGGTGGCGGCCCAGTCGGCGACCAGCAGCAGCGCGGCGCCCATGAGCGCGGAGGCGGCGAGATTGGGGCCGGGCGAGCGGGTGAGGCGGCGGGCGAGCTGGGGCGCGCTCAGCGAGACGAAGGTGATCGGGCCGGCGGCGGCCGTGGCGACCGAGACGAGCAGCACCGCCGACCCCATGAGCACCAGGCGCGTCCGCTCGACCTTCACCCCCAGCGCGTACGCGGCGTCGTCGCCCATCTCCAGCATCCGCAGCGGCCGCCCGTACCCAAGCACCAGCGGCACGAGCACGACGCAGACGGCGAGCAGCGGCCAGAACTGGGCCCAGTCGCGTCCGTCGAGGGTGCCGGTCATCCACAGTACGGCCCGGGTGGCGTCGATCAGGTTGGCCTTGGTGATCAGGTAGTGGATGACGGCGGTCAGCATGGCGGCCGCGCCGATCCCGATGAGCACCAGCCGGAAGCCGTGGACGCCCCGCTTCCAGGCGAGCAGGTAGATCAGGACGCCGGTCACCACACCGCCCACCACGGCGCCGCCGGCGACGGCGGTGGCGCTGCCGCCGAAGAGCACGATCACGGTCAGCGCGCCGACGGTGGCGCCCTGCCCGAAGCCGATGACGTCCGGGCTGCCCAGCGGGTTGCGGGAGACGGACTGGAAGACGGCGCCGCCCAGCCCGAGCGACGCGCCGACGAGGATCGCCACGAGGACGCGCGGCAGCCGCAGGTCCTGGACGATGAACTCCTGCGCCATGGTGCCGTTGCCCAGCAGCGTGGCGACGACGTCGCCGGGCGCGATCGGGAAGTCGCCGCTGCCGATGAGGACGACACCGGCCGCCACGGTCACCACGACCAGCAGCAGAACGGCGACGGCCGCACGCGGCTCGTAGCGGACGGACAGGCCCCCGGGCGTACGGAGGGCCTTCGCGGTACGCGTGCTCACAGCTGGGCCATCCTCTTGCGGCGTACGAGGTGGATGAAGACCGGCCCGCCGACCAGCGCGGTCACGATGCCGACCTGGAGTTCGGAGGGCCGGGCCACGACCCGCCCCAGCACGTCGGAGCCCAGCAGCAGCACGGGCGAGAGGACCGCCGCGTACGGCAGGATCCACCGCATGTCGGGGCCGGTCAGGGCGCGTACGAGGTACGGCACCATCAGGCCGATGAAGACGATCGGCCCGCACGCGGCGGTCGCGGCGCCGCACAGCAGGGTCACCGACACCATGCCGAGCGCCCGCGTCCGGTTCAGGTGCGCGCCCAGTGCCCGCGCGGTGTCGTCGCCCATCTCCATGGCGTTCAGCGGCCGCGCGATCAGCAGCGCGAGGACGACGCCGACGACGATGAACGGCGCCACGTTGCGGACGGTCGCCATGTCGGCGTTGGCCAGCGAGCCGACGGTCCAGAACCGCAGCCGGTCCAGGGCCGCCGAGTCCAGCAGCTGCACGGCGTTGACGTACCCGTACAGCGCGGCCGTCGCCGCCGTACCCGCCAGCGCGAGCCGTACGGGAGTGGCACTGCGGCTGCCGCCGAGCACGTACACCACGACCGAGACGACGGCGGCACCCAGGAACGCGAACCAGATGTAGCCGGTGAACGAGGTGACGCCCAGGAAGCTGATGGCACTGACCACGGCGGCCGCGGCTCCCGCGTTCACGCCCAGCAGGCCGGGCTCGGCGAGCGGGTTACGGGTGAGGGCCTGCATCACCGCGCCGGAAAGGCCCAGCGCGGCACCGACGATCACTCCCAGGACGGTCCGGGGCACCCGCAGGTCCTGGATGAGGACGTCGTTGCCCGTACCGGAGTTGTGGAACAGGCCGTGCCACACATCGCCGAGCGGGACCGGCTTGGCCCCGACCATGATGCTCGCGACACAGATCAGCAGCAGGACCGCGACGGCGACCATCAGCCCGGCCGCGCGCACCGAACGGCGGCGCCCACGGGGCTCGGCTGCGGCAGTAGGATCCGCGCTCTGTTTGGGAGGACTGTCGACCAACACCCGGTTAGGTTAGCCTAGCCTCCCCGAACCCCATCGTCAGGCTCTCACCACCCCAGCCTGGCCAGCGCCTTACCCCCGTCCAGCGCACACGAACCATCGCCCGCGTGCGTCCACGCCGCCGCGCACAGCGCCCGCAGCCCGTCCAGCGCGCCACCGTCCCCGTCGAGCACCAGGGCATCCCCCCGCACGGCAGCCGTCCACCCACCGCACACGAACCCGTCAGCCGCCGTGCCCCCGACCTCGGGCTGCCCGGTCGACAACCCCCGCAGGTCCGCGTCCACGTACGTCGGCCGGTGCTCCGGCACCGCCGCCAGCAACTGCGCCGCGTCCGTCACCCCGGTCAGCACGAGCAGCGAGTCCACACCCCCGTTGAACGCCCCCTCGATGTCGGTGTCCAGCCGGTCCCCCACCACCAGCGGCCGCTCGGCACCCGTCCGCAGGATCGTCTCGCGGTGCATCGGCGGCAGCGGCTTGCCCGCCACCTGCGGCTCCGCGCCCGTCGCGATCCGCACCACCTCCACCGCCGCACCGTTCCCCGGAGCGATCCCCCGACCGCTCGGAATCGTCAGATCCGTGTTGGACGCGAACCACGGCACCCCACGCGCCACCGCGTACGACGCCTCCGCGAACCGTCCCCACGGCAGCTCCGGCCCGCCGTACCCCTGCACCACGGCCGCCGGGTCGTCGTCGGCCGACTCCACCGGCTCCAGCCCGCGCTCACGCAACGCGACCCGCAGCCCCTCCCCGCCGATCACCAGCACCCGCGAGCCCGGCGGCACCTGGTCGGCGATCAGCCGGGCCACCGCCTGCGCCGAGGTGATCACATCGGCCGGCCCGGCCGGCACCCCCAGCTCGGTCAGGTGCGCGGCGACCGCGTCCGGCGTCCTCAGAGCGTTGTTGGTGACGTACGCGAGGTGCATCCCGCCGTCCCGGGCCGTCTCCAGCGCCTCCACGGCGTACGGGATCGCCTCGCCCCCCGCGTACACCACACCGTCCAGGTCCAGCAGCGCCGTGTCGTACGCCTCGCTCAGCGCCCGCGCACTGCCACTCGGCCGGTTCCTGCCCCGCTGCCCCATGTGCCGCACTCCTCGTTCCCAAGCGTCCGAAAGCAATTGCCCCCGATCATCGCTCATACCCCCCATCCGCATACGATGCAGGGATGAACACCACAGGTTCTGCGGCCAACGGCGGTCTGCACCTGACACCTTTCCGTGGGCTGCGCTATGTCCCGGAACGGGTCGGGAGCCTTGCCGCGGTGACCTCTCCCCCGTACGACGTGGTCGTACGGCCCGATGGTGTGCACCACCTGGAATCGGCCGACCCGCACAACATCGTCCGGCTGATCCTGCCGCAGGCGGACACCACCGAGGCCCGCCACCGCCAGGCCGCCGACACCCTCCACGCCTGGCTCTCCGACGGCGTCCTCGCCGCCGACGCCGAGCCCGCCCTGTACGTGTACGAGCAGCGCAAGGGCGACCTGCTCCAACGCGGCCTCATCGGTGCCCTGGAGCTCACCCCACCCGCCGACGGCATCGTCCTGCCCCACGAGGACGTCATACCGCACGTCGTCGAGGACCGCGCGTCCCTGATGCGCACCACGGCCGCCAACCTCGACCCGCTGCTCCTCACCTACCGCGGCAACGGCACCGCCACCGGCGCGACCGCCGTCATCGAACGCACCGTCCTCGGCGCGCCCCTCCTCGCCACCACCACCGAGGACGGCATGAGCCACCGGCTGTGGTCCGTCACCGACCCGGCCGCCCTGGCCGAAGTCGCCGACGACCTCGCCCGCCACCAGGCCCTGATCGCCGACGGCCACCACCGCTGGGCCACCTACCTGCGCCTCCGCGAGGAACACCGCACGCCGGGCCCCTGGAACTACGGCTTGGTCCTCCTCATCGACACGGCCCGCTACCCCCTCCAGGTCCGCGCCATCCACCGGCTCCTGAACCACCTCCCGGTCGCCGACGCGCTCGCCGCCCTCGAGGGCACCTTCCGCGTCCGCCCCGTCCAAGGCCCCCTTCCGGCGGCCCTGGACGCCCTCGCCGCCGCCGCATCGGCGGGCAACGCCTTCCTCCTCACCGGCGGAGACGGCCGCTTCCACCTCATCGACCGCCCGGCCCCGGACCTCCTGGCCCGTACGATCCCGGCCGACCGCCCGGAGGCCTGGCGCACGCTCGACGCGACGGTCCTGCACGCCACGCTCATCGACCACATCTGGCACGTTCCGGACAGCCCCGAGGCCATCACCTACCTCCACGACGCCCAGGCGGCCGTCGAACAGGCCGCACGCCGGCATGGCACGGCCGTCCTGATGCACCCGGTGCGGGAGGACGTCGTCCGCGACCTCGCCCGCCAGGGCGTCACCATGCCGCGCAAGTCGACCTCCTTCGGCCCCAAACCGGCCACAGGCCTGGTGCTCCGCAGCCTCGACGTCGACTGATCACTGATCCGGACATGCGAAAGGGGCGGCACCCGCGAGGGTGCCGCCCCTTTCGTATCCATCAGTCCCGCTGCTCGTCGTCCGCGTCCGCTTCGGCGTCGTCCTCCACCGCAGCGTCGACGAACTCGACCCCGTCCAGCTCGGCGAGCCGGTCGGAGGCGTCGGTCGAACCGTCCTTGTCCGCCTCCAGCGCCTTGGCGAACCACTCCCGCGCCTCGTCCTCGCGCCCCGCCTCCAGCAGGGCGTCGGCGTACGCGTACCGCAGGCGCGCCGTCCACGGCTGTACGGAGTTGGACGCCAGCTCCGGGCTCTGCAGGGTCACGATGGCGGCGTCCAGCTGCCCCATGTCCCTGCGCGCCCCGGCGGCGACCAGCCGCATCTCGACCTGGCCGGCCTTGTCCAGCTTCTGCACCTCCGGCTCACCGGCCATCGCCATCGCCCGCTCCGGCCGGCCCAGGCCACGCTCGCAGTCGGCCATCACGGGCCACAGCTCCACGCTGCCGGTCATCCGCCGGGCCGCCCGGAACTCGGCCAGCGCCTCGGCGTACTTCTGCGTCGCGTACGCGGCGAACCCGGCGGCCTCCCGCACAGCGGCCACCCGAGAGGCCAGCCGCAGCGCGATGCGCGAGTACGCGTACGCCTGCTCCGGGTCCTCGTCGATGAGCTTGGCGACCATCACCAGGTTCCTGGCGACGTCCTCGGCGAGCGTCTTCGGCAGGCTCATCAGCTCCTGCCGTACGTCCTTGTCGATCTCGTCACCGGTGACGTCAGCCGGAATGGGCAGCCGCTTGATGGGCTCCCGCTCACGGTCACGCCGATCCCGGTCATCACGCCCCCGGAACCCCCCACGATCGTCCCGCCCGCGGTACCCGCCCCGGTCCCGGTCATCCCGCCGAGGCCCACGCGGCCGCTCGTCCCGCCGGTCGTCCCGCCGGTCGTCGCGCCGAGGCGCCCGCTCATCACGCGGGAACCCACCACGGTCGTCACGCGGCCGGTAACCGCCCCGGTCGTCGCGCGGGAAGCCCCCACGGTCGTCACGCCGGTCATCACGCCGGAACCCACCACGGTCGTCACGACCACGGTCATCCCGACGAGGCCCACGGTCGTCACGGTTGAACGCCGGCCGGTCATCACGCCGGAAGCCACCACGGTCATCACGCCGCTCGTCACGCCGGAACCCACCACGGTCGTCACGACCACGGTCATCCCGACGAGGCCCACGGTCGTCACGGTTGAACGCCGGCCGGTCATCACGCCGGAAGCCACCACGATCGTCGCCCCGGTCATCACGCCGGAACGCGGGCCGCTCGTCACGCCGGAAGCCGCCGCCACCGCCACGGTTGTCGTCACGCCGGAAGCCACCACGATCACGGTCATCCCGCCGGAAACCGCCACCGCCGGCCGGGGGCCGCCCTCCGCGGTCGTCACGGCGGTCATCGCGCCGGTCGTCGCGACGAGGCGCCCGGTCATCACGGGGGAACCCGCCACGGTCGTCCCGACGGTCGTCCCGGCGAGGCGCCCGGTCGTCACGGCGAAACCCGCCACGGTCATCCCGACGGTCATCCCGACGGTCATCCCGACGGTCATCCCGACGGTCATCCCGACGGTCATCCCGTCGGTCGTCGCGACGAGGCGCCCGGTCGTCACGGCGAAACCCGCCACGGTCGTCCCGACGGTCGTCCCGGCGAGGCGCCCGGTCGTCACGGCGAAACCCACCACCGCTACCAGCGGGGCGCCCGCCACGGTCGTCACGGTCACGGCGGAACCCGCCGCCACCACCACGGTTGTCGTCGCGACGGGGCCCTCGGAAGCCGCCCCGCTCGCCACTGTCCCTACGACGCGGCTCGCGCTCCGGACGATCGTCGGAGGAGTTGGTGGACATGGGTGTGGCTCCTGTCTTCGGGTAACGCAGTCATTCTCGCGCAGTCGGCCGCCCGACGCTCTTCGAGAAAAGCTCAAACAAATGCAAAAAGGACCCTTGGTCCCAGCATGCACGCTGGGACCAAGGGTCCTTCAAAGATTGTTCGGCGGCGTCCTACTCTCCCACAGGGTCCCCCCTGCAGTACCATCGGCGCTGAAAGGCTTAGCTTCCGGGTTCGGAATGTAACCGGGCGTTTCCCTAACGCTATGACCACCGAAACCCTATCGGGTTCTAGCGAACAAGCACACTTTTCAATTAATGAAGTGAAACTGGTTCAACCGGTGCGACTGTTCGCAACCCGGGAACCACACAGTGGACGCGAGCAACTGAGGACAAGCCCTCGGCCTATTAGTACCGGTCAACT
>NZ_NBCN01000050.1:0-17238 GCF_002099185.1 Streptomyces sp. CB03238
ACTGTCACCGGGTCCCGAAGCACCCGTCCCGGCCTGCCCGCCCCGCCCACCGCCGCCCGCCGCGTGGTCCACGGCAGCTTTCCGGCCGTCCCACGCCCCGGGCGACCGACACCCAGGGCGCGCCCGCGCGCCGCCCTGCCGTCGGCCGCCCTGCTCGGGGCGCATACGTACGCGGTCACCGCGGTGTCCCGGCACGAGGCCCACGGCGGCTCGACGACGACCCCACTGGCCGCCCTCGCGGCAACCGCTGCCCTGAGCGCCCTCGCGGCACGCGCCCGCAACGCCCCGCACACCGGGCGCGGCTGGACAGGGCGCCCTGCCCCGGCGCCCCGGGGACGAGGGGGCCCGTCCCCGCTCCCGGCCGCCACCGCGGCCGCCCTCGCCGCCACCTACCTCCGCACCGCCGCCGTTCCCCTCCTCCACGCCGCGCTCAACCCCTCACCACCCCTCACCCAACGCGCCGTCGGCGGCGGTATCCGCGCCATGATCCCCCTCCAGGCCGCGCTCGCCGCCCGGGGCGGAGCCACCGGCACCGGACTCGCCCTCCTGGGGCTCGCCCCGCTCGCCCGCGTACTCGCCCGGAAGGTGAGCCCCACATGAGTGAGCCCCACATGACCACCCGCACCACCGCCCTCCGCTTCGGCTACGGCACCAACGGCCTCACCGACCTCCGTCTCGACGATGCCCTCGCCCTCCTCGCCGACCTCGGGTACGACGGCGTCGGCCTGACCCTCGACCACATGCACCTCGACCCGCTCGCCCCGGACCTGGCCGCCCGTACCGGCCGGGTCGCCCGCCGCCTGGGCGAACTGGGCCTGGGCGTCACCGTCGAGACCGGCGCCCGCTATGTGCTCGACCCGCGCCGCAAACACGGCCCCTCCCTCCTCGACACCGACCCCGACGGCCGAGCCGCCCGCACCCGCCTCCTCATCCGGGCCGTCCACGTCGCCGCCGACCTCGGCGCGCACGCCGTTCACTGCTTCAGCGGCATCACCCCCCGCGACCTCACCACCGACACCACACCCACCGACACCGCCACCGCCTGGAAGCGGCTCGAAGAATCGCTCACCCCCGTCCTGGAAGCCGCGGCCACCGCCCGCATCCCCCTCGCCATCGAACCCGAACCCGGCCACCTCCTCGCCACCCTCGCCGACTTCCACCACCTCCGCCGCCTCCTCGGCGACCCCGGCCCCCACCTCCTCGGCCTCACCCTCGACATCGGCCACTGCCAGTGCCTCGAGCCGGCGGCCCCGGCCGACTGCGTACGCGACGCCGCGCCCTGGCTGCGCCACGTCCAGATCGAGGACATGCGACGCGGCATCCACGAACACCTTCCGTTCGGCGACGGAGAGATCGACTTCCCGCCCGTCCTGGCAGCCCTCGCCGCCACCGGCTACCAGGGCCTGACAGTCGTCGAACTGCCCCGCCACTCCCACGCGGGTCCCGAACTCGCCCGCGCCTCCATCGAGTTCCTCCGCAGCCGGACCGGCACGAAGGGAGAACCGGCACCGTGACGACGACCCGCCAGGAACTGGACGACCTGCTCGGCGGCGCCGCCCGCGCCTGGCTGCACGAGGCCCTCGCCGAGGCCGCCCACGCCGCCGACACCCCGCCCGAGGCGACGAGCCCCTATGTGCCGGCCTGCTGGGAGCTGCGGTTCGCCTCCGCCGGCCGCCACTGCGGACCTGAACTCGCCGACTCTGTACGCACCCTCCTCCTCCATGAGGCCCGCGCCGACCCGGACACCCTCACCCGCCTCTACCAGCACGGCACCGCCGCCGAGCGCCGCGCCGTCCTGCTCACCCTCCCCTCGCTCGTACCGGGCCCGGAGGCCCTGCCCCTGGTCGAGGACGCCCTGCGCACCAACGACACCCGGCTGGTCGCCGCCGCCGTCGGCCCCTACGCCGCCGCCCACCTCGACCCGCACTCCTGGCGCCACGCCGTCCTCAAGTGCCTCTTCACCGCCGTCCCCGTCGACGCCATCGCCGACCTGCCCCGGCGCGCCCGCGGCGACGCCGAACTGGCCCGGATGCTCGCCGACTACGCCGCCGAACGCACCGCAGCCGGCCGCCCCGTCCCCGCCGACCTCCACCGTGTCCTCGCCCTGACCGTCCCCCCGGAGGAGCCCTGATGCGCATCTTCGACCCGCACATCCACATGACCTCCCGCACCACGGACGACTACGAGGCGATGTACGACGCCGGGGTCCGCGCCCTCGTCGAACCCTCCTTCTGGCTCGGCCAGCCCCGCACCTCGCCCGCCAGCTTCTTCGACTACTTCGACGCACTGCTCGGCTGGGAGCCTTTCCGCGCCGCCCAGTACGGCATCGCCCACCACTGCGCCCTGGCCCTCAACCCCAAGGAGGCCAACGACCCCCGCTGCGCCCCCGTTCTCGACGCCCTGCCCCGCTATCTCGTCAAGGACTCCGTCGTCGCCGTCGGCGAGATCGGCTACGACTCCATGACCCCTGCCGAGGACACCGCCCTGGCCGCCCAGCTCCAGCTCGCCGCCGACCACGGCCTGCCCGCCCTTGTCCACACCCCGCACCGCGACAAGCTCGCCGGCCTGCGCCGCACCATCGACGTCGTCCGCGAATCCCACCTCCCCCCGGAGCGGGTCCTGCTCGACCACCTCAATGAGAGAACCGTAAAGGAAGCCTCTGACAGCGGCGCCTGGCTCGGCTTCTCCATCTACCCCGACACCAAGATGGACGAGGACCGCATGGTCGCCGTCCTCAAGACCTACGGCACCGAACGCGTCCTGGTGAACTCCGCCGCCGACTGGGGAAAGAGCGACCCCCTCAAGACCCGCAAGGTCGCCGACGCCATGCTCGCCGCCGGGTTCACCGACGACGACGTCGACCAGGTCCTGTGGCGCAACCCCGTCGCCTTCTACGGCCTCAGCGGCCGCCTTCATCTCGACCTCCCCACTCCAGGCCCCCTCCACGAGGGCAACTCCATCCTCCGCGGCGGGGAATGAGAGGAGCCGGCCATGCGCTTCCGCCACCCGGACGGCTCCACCATCCACCTCGCCTACTGCACCAACGTCCACCCCGCCGAGACCCTCGACGGAGTCCTCGCCCAACTGCGCGACCACTGCGAACCGGTCCGACGGCGCCTCGGCCGCGACCGCCTCGGCATCGGCCTCTGGCTCGCCAAGGACGCCGCACACGCCCTCACCACCGACCCGTCCGCACTGCGCGGCCTGCGCGCCGAGCTCGACCGCCGCGGCCTGGAAGTCGTCACCCTCAACGGCTTCCCCTACGAAGGCTTCGGCGCCGAACAGGTCAAGTACCGCGTCTACCAACCGGACTGGACCCGTCCCGAGCGCCTGGCCCACACCACCGACCTGGCGCGTCTCCTCGCCGCCCTCCTGCCCGAGGACGTCACCGAGGGCTCCATCTCCACTCTCCCCCTCGCCTGGCGCACCTCCTTCGACGCCGCCGCGGCCGACGCCGCCCGCACCGCGCTGACCACCCTCGCCGAGCGCCTGGACGCCCTCGAGGAACTCACCGGCACGTCCGTCCGCGTCGCCCTCGAACCCGAGCCGGGCTGCACCATCGAGACCACCGCCGACGCGATCGGCCCGCTCACCGACATATCAAGCCCCCGCATCGGCATCTGCGTCGACACCTGCCACCTCGCCACCTCCTTCGAAGACCCGCACACCGCCGTGGACGCCCTTCTCACCGCCGGCGTCCCCATCCCCAAAGCCCAGCTCTCCGCGGCCCTCCACGCCGAACACCCTCACCTCCCCGACGTACGCGAAGCCCTCGCCGCCTTCGCCGAGCCCCGCTTCCTCCACCAGACCCGCACCAGCACCGCCGCCGGGCTGCGCGGCACCGACGACCTCGCCGAGGCCCTCGCCGGCGAAACGCTCCCCGACGGCGCCCCCTGGCGCGCCCACTTCCACGTCCCCCTGCACAGCCCGCCCGCCGCGCCCCTCACCTCCACCCTTCCCGTACTGCGCGACACCCTGGCCCGGCTCGTCGGCGGCCCCGCCCCGCACACCCGCCACCTCGAAGTCGAGACCTACACCTGGCAGGCCCTCCCGCCCGACCTGCGTCCCCGCACCAGAGGCCGGCTCGCCGACGGCATCGCCGCCGAACTCACCCTCGCCCGCGACCTCCTCACCGACCTCGGCCTCAAGGAACTCCCATGAACCGGCCCACCCCCCTCCTGGTCCTGGACGTCGTCGGCCTCACCCCCCAGCTCCTCGACCACATGCCCCACCTCAAGCGGCTCGCCCAGTCCGGCTCCCACGCCCCGCTCGGCACCGTCCTGCCCGCCGTCACCTGCGCCGCCCAGTCCACCTTCCTCACCGGCACCCTCCCCGCCGAACACGGCATCGTCGGCAACGGCTGGTACTTCCGCGAACTCGGCGACGTCCTGCTGTGGCGCCAGCACAACGGACTGGTCTCCGGCGACAAACTCTGGGACGCGGCCCGCCGCGCCCACCCCGGCTACACCGTCGCCAATATCTGCTGGTGGTACGCCATGGGCGCCGACACCGACATCACCGTCACCCCCCGTCCCGTCTACTACGCCGACGGCCGCAAGGAACCCGACTGCTACACCCGGCCCCCGGCCCTTCACGACGAACTCACCGAGAAATTGGGAACATTCCCCCTCTTCCACTTCTGGGGCCCGGGCGCCGACCTCGTATCCAGCCAGTGGATCGTCGACGCCACCCGCCACATCCTCCGCACCCGCACCCCCGACCTCGCCCTGTGCTACCTCCCGCACCTCGACTACGACCTCCAGCGCTACGGCCCCGACGACCCACGCGCCCACCGGGCCGCCGCCGACCTCGATACGGCCATGGCCCCCCTCCTCGACGACGCCAAGGCCGAAGGCCGCACCGTCGTCGCCCTCTCCGAATACGGCATCACCCGCGTGAACCGGCACGTCGACATCAACCGCGCCCTGCGCCGAGCCGGCCTGCTCGAGGTCCACACCCAGGACGGCATGGAGTACCTCGACCCCATGGCCTCCCGGGCCTTCGCCGTCGCCGACCACCAGATCGCCCACGTCTACGTACGGCACCCCGAGAACCCCGAGAACATGGCCGCCACCCGCGAAGCCCTCACCGGCGTTCCCGGCATCGAGACGCTCCTCGACGACGAGGGCAAGAAGGCCCACGGCCTCGACCACCCCCGCTCGGGCGAGCTCGTCGCCCTCGCCGAACCCGACGCCTGGTTCACGTACTACTACTGGCTCGACGACGCACGCGCTCCCGACTTCGCCCAGCTCGTGGAGATCCACCGCAAACCCGGCTACGACCCCGTCGAGCTGTTCATGGACCCCCTCGACCCCTACGTACGTCTCAAGGCGGCCACGGCGATCGCCCGCAAGAAGCTGGGCATGCGCTACCGCCTGGCGGTCGTGCCCCTCGACCCCTCACCTATTCGCGGCAGCCATGGCCGCCTCCCCATGAGCGACGACGAAGGTCCGCTCATCGTGTGCTCCACCCCCCGCGCAGTATCGGGCCGCGTCGCGGCCACCGATGTGAAGTCCCTGCTGCTTCAACTCGCCGGTCTCCACTGACCTGACCTCAGTGAAGCAGACGCCACTGACAACGAGGAGTTATCCACATGCGTCGCACGACCACGGCCACCGATCCCGAACTCGCGCACAAGCTCAGCAGACGCAACATGCTCGGCGTCGCCGCCGGCGCCACGGCCGCCGCCCTCCTCGGCGGCACCACCACCGCTGCCTCGGCCGCGGAAGCGACGAGCCAGGGCCGCGGCCGCCCCGTCCTGCCCCCCGGCCGCCTCGGCATCCAGCTGTACTCCCTGCGCGACAAGGTCTCCACCCTCGGCTTCGCCAAGGTCTTCGAGGAGCTGAGGCGCTTCGGCTACGACGAGGTCGAGTACGCCGGGTACAGCCAGGGCTCCGCGGGTCCCATCACCCTCGCCCAGCTGAAGCGGCTCACCCGCGACCACGGCCTGCGCGCCATCGGCAGCCACGTCGGCTACTACTCCTCCGACCCGAACGCGTACACCTTCGCCCAGAACCTCACGAAGGTCCTCGACGACGCCCAGGCCCTCGGCCTCCAGCACATCGGCACCGCCTCCGGCCCCTGGCGCTACGGCGCCACCGTCGACGGCTGGAAGCGCTGCGCCGAGGAGTTCAACCACTACGGCGCCGAGGCGAAGAAGCGCGGCATGAAGTTCTACCAGCACAACCACGCCGAGGAGTTCTCCTTCGCCACCGACCGGCCCGACGTCCGGCTCTACGACGTGCTCCTCGCCGAGACCGATCCGGACCTCGTCTACCTGGAGATGGACATCTACTGGGCCTACGCCGGCCAGTTCCGGTTCGGCAAGCGCGCCGACGGCACGCCCGCGCACTTCGACCCCCTCGCCTACGTACTGAAGCAGCCCGACCGCTACCCGCTCTTCCACGTCAAGGACGGCGAACGCGACGACTCCGCCCGCGACGGCTACCGGATGGTGGACGTCGGGGACGGAGACATCGACTACCAGCGGTTCATCTCGGCGGTCACCCGCACCCACGGCGGCCGGCGCGACCACCACTGGCAGGCCGAACACGACAACCCCGCCGAGTCCTTCACGTTCGCCCGCAAGGCGAGCACCCACCTTCACTCACTCCGCGAGAAGGACTGCTGAACCGGGAAACGCTGCACGTCCCGGCTGATCGGCCGCGGGTTCGCCGTGATGTGGCGGGCCCGCGGCCGCCCCGGCGGATGCAGGAACAGCGCCACGAAACCGGCGAACAGCGAGATCGAGCCCGCGAGGACGAAGGCACCGCCGTAGCCCCAGGCGCCCACCACCACGGCGCCCATGCCGGATCCGAGAAGCCCGGACACCAGCTTCGAGCTGTAGACCAGCCCGTGGTTGGAGGCGTTGTTGTTCTCCCCGAAGTAGTTCGCCGTCATCGCCGCGAACATCGGGAAGATCGCCCCGCCGCCGAACCCGGAGATGCTGGAGAACAGCAGGAACGGCGGCAGATTGCCGATGGTGCCGGCCATCAGGATCCCGTACTGCGACAGGCCCAGCACGATGCAGACGAAGATCAGACACTGCTTGCGCCCGTACCGGTCCGAGAGCCAGCCGATGACCCCGCGCCCCGTGCCGTTCACGATCGCCTTCAGGGACATCGCCGTCGCCACGATGCCGCCCGCGAACCCGGCCTCGTCACCGAACGGCACCTGGAAGGCGATACCGAAGATGTTCACCTCCGACGTGCACAGCAGGCAGAGCCACATCAGGCAGAACCACAGCAGGGCCACCCGGCCGGTCTGCCAGGACTCCTTGGGCGTGTACCGCTTTACGGCCGGCGGGTTCTTCTCCAGCGCGCGCCGCGCCCGCGGGTCGTCGGGCTTCCTCAGCGGGTCGACCTCGGCCGGCCACCAGTTCTTCGGCGGAACCTGGAAGAAGTACCCCGCGACCGCCACCGTCACCGCCAGGAACAGCCCGACGGACACCAGGACCCAGCGGAAGTTGGTCAGGTCCATGTAGCCGGTGAAAACGAAGATGAAGGGCACCGAACCATAGGCGAACCCGCCGTTGACGAAGCCCGTCCTGCCGCCCTTGCGCTCCGGAGACAACTTGCCGACCATGTTCACCCACGTCGCGTAGACCATGCCCGCGCCCATGCCGCTGAACATGCCGAACCTATGTACGCGGCGATGACGTGCGGCGCGAACGCGAGCGACAGATAGCCGAGCAGGGTGCCCAGGGCGCCGAGCACCATCGCCCACCGGGCGGGCAGCTTCCCGCTCTCGCGCAGCTTGCCGGCCGGGAAGGCCACCGCGGCCTGGAAGAAGACCCACACGCCGAGCATCCAGAAGAAGTGCTGGCTGCCCCAGCCGTGCGCCGTGTGCAGGGTCTCCTCGGCGGACGCGAACGCCTACTCCGCCGAGCTGATGCCCATCATGCCGACCCACGGCAGGATGACCATCCACTTGCGCTTGCGGCCCATGATGTCGACATCGGACTCGCTGATGCGGTACACGCGGCCGTTGGCGTCCGGCACCTCCCTGTAGGGGACGGGTGTGAAGATGTGTGTTGTCGCCATGTCGATCGAACCCCTTGCGTCGAAGAAGCCAGGCCAGCGCCCCCTGTCCAGTACTTCTCGTGCGGGGCCCGCGACGAGTGGTGTCCGCGGGCCCCGTCGGGTCGAACCGTCACTCAGCTCATCGACCACCGCCCCCGTCCACCCACCGGGCCGTCACAGCAGCCCCGCTGCCCGCGCCCAGCGGTACTTGGCGCCCAGCGCCGCCACCGGCTTCTCCGTCGTGTACGGGTACGCCACGACGCCCCGCTCGCAGAGGTACTGGCAGGCCTCCTCCACCTCGACGTCGCCCGCGAGGGACACCACGACCGGCTTCTCGATGCCCTTGGCGCGGAAATCCGCCACCACGCGCGCGGTGAGCTCGGCGAACACCATCGGGGGAGTGACGATGGTGTGCCAGTAGCCCAGCACTAGCGCCTGGATGCGAGGGTCCTCCAGGCCCAGCCGGATTGTCGCCTCGTACGTCGAAGGGGGCTCCCCTCCCGTGATGTCGATCGGGTTGCCGGCCGCGCCGAAGGGCGGGATGAACGCCGCGAAGGTGGCGTCCAGGTCGTCCGGGATCTCCATCAACGACAGCCCGTTGCCCACGATGCCGACGAAGGGGAGGTCGTAGCGGACGAGGGTCTCGAAGTCCCAGCCGGTCAGGGAGAACGCGCCGTCACCGAAGAGCGCCACGACCTCCTTGTCGGGCCGCGCCTGCTTGGCGGCCAGAACAAAGGGGATACCGACGCCGCGGGTGCCCAGCGGTCCCGGGTCCATCCAGTGCCCGGGCGACTTGGGCTGTGCGACCTGCCCGGAGAAGGTGACGATGTCGCGGCCGTCACCGATGTAGATCGAGTCCTCGGTGAGGAAGTCGTTGATCTCGCTGACCAGCCGGTACGGGTGGATGGGGGAGGCGTCCGACCTCAGCTGCGGCAGCCGCTTGTCCAGGGCGGTCTGCTCGGCGGCCCGCAGTTCCTCCAGCCATGCCTTGCGCCGCACGGCGCCGCCGTTGAGCAGGCCCGACGCCGCCTGGGCCACCGACGCGAGGACGAGGCCCGCGTTCCCGACGATCCCCAGGTCGATGTCCCGGTTCTTGCCCACGGTCCGGTAGTCCAGGTCGATCTGCACCACCGTCGCGTCCGGCGACAGCCGCTTGCCGTACCCCATCCGGAAGTCGAACGGCGTACCGACGATGACGATGACGTCCGCGTGGGAGAAGGCGTAGTGCCGCGAGAGCTGGAAGTGGTGCGGGTCCTCCCCGCCATACGCTCCCTCCGCATCGGCCACCCCCTCGCCGTCGAGCACCCCCGGCGACCTGCTCCCCGCCCTGGACTTCGGCCCGCTCAACAACGCGGCCAAGACCAAGGAGCTCGCCGACCAGGTGGCCGAGGCCATCGACCGCGGCGCAGTCCCCCTCCACCGCGGCACCCTCGCCGACGGCCGCTTCCTCCCGGGCCAGGACACCGCCGCGTACCTCCCCCCGATCACCCTCCTGAACCTGCCCCCGTCCTCGCCGCTCCACCACGCGGAACCCTTCGGCCCGGTCGACACCATCGTCCTCGTCGATACGGAGGCGGAACTGCTCGCCGCGATGAACGCCTCCAGCGGCGCCCTCGTCGCCACCCTCTCCACCGACGACGAAGCCACCTACGCCCACCTCGCCCCCCACATCCGCGCCTGCAAAACCGGCCACGGCACCCCCGCTCACGCGGCGACCGCGACGAACTCTTCGGCGGCTTCGGCGCCTCCTGGCTCGGCGCCTTCGTCGGCGGCGCCCTCCTGGTGAAAGCGGTCACGCAGGGCCCGCCCACCGAGCACCCGCCGGGCAACTTCCCCGACCACCACCTCATGCCCTGAGGACTCCCACCCCTACCCGATGCCCTGCCGGTCGGCCTCCAGGGCGAACACCCGGTCGGCAGGCTGCGCCACCGTACGCTCCACGGCCTGTTCGAGGAGCGCACGGTGCCGCAGGAGCGGCTCCCGCCGGCCCTCCTCCATGAGCAGCAACAGATCGTCGATGCCGGCCAGCATCCGCCGCGTGACCTGCGGACTCTCCACCGCGCACCCCCTCAGCTCGGCGAACCCGAGATCGACCAGGTCGTCCCAGTCCGGCACATCCTGAACCAGCCGTACCTCGCCACGCCGGTCACGGTGGAGCACTGCGCCCAGCGGCCGCGGCGCGGCGGCCGCCAGGAACTGCACGATCCGGTCCAGGCACTGCACCGCCGTCGTCGGATCGTTCACTGCCGGCGACATCGCCCGCAGCGCGATGTCCACCAGCTGCCGCAACCCGAACCCCACGTCCTGATGGAACGTCCGCTCCACCCCCACCGACACCGCCGACCGCAACGCGCCCACGTCCGGCGCCCGCCCGCCGTGCACGGCCAGCACCGGCGTACCCGGCACCACGTAATCCCCGATACGCGGGATCAGGCGCAGCACCACCCTCTGCCGCCGCGCCACCCGCACCAGCCGAGCCACGTCCACATCCCGCAGCACCCCCGCCTGCCCCCGGTGCACCACCCGCCCGGTCGCGCCCGGCAACGCCACCTGATCCGGCCCGCCGGCCGACTGCCGCACCAGAACCCGCAACGCCTCCCGGGTGATCCGGTCCACCACCGGCCCCACCTGCATCAGGCGCAGCGTGGTCGTCACATACGCGATGAACAGCAGCAGGCTCAGCCCGACCAGCCCCAGCGTCACCACCGACTGCACCAGCGGCACGGCAGTGACCCGCTCGGGCTCCGTCTCGCTCTCGTACGACGTCAGCACCAGTAGCGAGAACAGGAACGTCGACAGGAACACCGTCAGCGTCAGCTTGCTGATCCGGCTGCGCACGAAGATCCGCACCACCCGGGGCGTCAGCTGCCCGCTGGCCATTTGCACCGCCACCAGCGAGATGCTGAAGACCACTCCGATGAAGGTCATCATCGCGGAGCTGACCGTCGTGACGATCGTCTTGGCGTCCTCCGCGATCGCGGTGAGATCACCGATCTCGTCGTACGCCCGCCGCTCCCGCAGATAGTCGACGATCTCCGCATCGAGCCCCGCTGCCGCCAGCCAGAGCACGAACACGCACACCAGCCCAGCGGTCGGCGCGAACCAGAAGGTGTCCCGCAGATGCTCCCGCAGCGGCGACAGCATCCGGGGCCTGCGGTATTCCGGCACATAGCTCACCACCGCACGCTACCCATACCCTCCGTACGCAACTGAACACCCTGCGCGAGTGTCGCCCGTGACCGGCCCCCGGGGTCGCCCGACCCGGCTGCGGCACCCACCTGACCACGGGATATACGGGTGAAGGGCGCCTGGAACCCCTGGTAGAGTTATCCATGTCGCGGCGGGGAACACCCCGGCAGAGCGACAGACACCTTGTCCGGGTGGCGGAATGGCAGACGCGCTAGCTTGAGGTGCTAGTGCCCTTTATCGGGCGTGGGGGTTCAAGTCCCCCCTCGGACACTACCCATTCACCAACGGAATGCTGGTCGGGAGCGATCTCGACCAGCATTTTGTGTTGTGCGGGCTGGTACGTCATCCGCACCCCGAGCGCGCGGTAGAGCCGGTTCTTCTTGCCCTTGTCAGCGCTGCGAAGCATGTCCGCCACGTCGCCGACGGCATCAAAGATCTCCGCGATCCTTTCACGGGGGAGTGCGTCGGGCTTTTTGCTGGGGCGCTGGGCAGCGGCGGCGGCGCGACGCGCTTCGGTCTCGCTGATCCACTGGGCGACGATGGCGGAGTCGGCGGCTCCGGAGTCGACCAGGGCCCTGCACCGCGTGAGTTTCTGGTCGCAGTCCCGAATGACGGCCGCCGCTTCGGCCGAGGGGTCAGTGGCTTGGGCTTGCAGGAGCTGGGCCTGGTACATCTGCTCGATGAGCACTGCCTTCCGGCCGGGGGCGAACTGCAGGGAGATCCACTGGTCGAGTCTGGGCGTGACGTCGATCTCACGGAAGAAGATGTTGCGGGGGTGGTTCACCTTGTCGGCCGGGGCGTACTCGTCGGGGAAGCGGCACCGGCCGTAGGCGGTTTCGTGGGCCCAGTGCGTACCCATCCGGCGCTGGCACAAGCCACAGGTCACAAGCCCCTTGAGTTCGTATGGATGGAGAGCACGGCGCTTCTTCGGGCCGTGTTTGCGGCGGCGCGAGGCGAGTCGCTCCTGGACGCGCTGGAAGTCGGTGAGGTCGATGAGCGGCGGATGCACGATGTCCTTGGACCAGATCCAGGTGTCGGCGGTGTTCCACCGCATCCGGGTCTCGTAGCCGAGTGCCACGTCGTCGACGTCGAGGAGGACCTCGTGTTTGCGTTGCTTGTTCCAGACCTGGTGGCCGGTGTAGCGGGGGTTGGTCAGGATGGCGCGGACGGATAGCTTGCACCAGGCGATGCCCGAGCGGTGTGGGTTGCGGCGTCGGTCGTAGGCGGACGGAGCGGGGATGTCGTCGGCGGTGAGCCCGTTCGCGATGGCGGAGTAGCCGGCTCCGTCGAGATACTGGGCGAAGATGCGCTGGACGATGGGCGCGGTGACGAGGTCCACCTCGAGCCGGTGCAACTGTTTGCCGTCTGCGGCCTTGGCGGGGTTGGGGTGGGGCCCGGCATCAACGATCTGGTAGCCGTAGGGCGGTCGGCCGCCGAGGAAGCGGCCTTCCAGGTGGGTCTGGGATGACATGGCCGCTCGCACTCGGATCTTGATCCGGTTCCGTTCGCCCTTGCTCATGCCGCCGAAGACGGACATGACCATGTCGTGGGCTTCACTGTTCGGATCGACCTTGCCGCCTACCTCGGGAACCCACAACTCGACCCCGTAGTGCACGAAGAGCGGGAAGGTGAGGCTGAACTGGTTGTCGTGAAAGACGCGCTGTGGCTCGCCCACGACGACCGCGTCGAACCCGCGGTCGGGATTTTTGAGCGCGGCGAGCAGCTGGGAGGCTCGGGGCCGCCGCTTCCACGGCAGGGACCGGCTGTGTCCGACGTCGAAGTACTCGGCGACGATGCGACCGCCCGCCGGTTCGATCAGTGTCTTGGCGCGCGTGAGCTGCCAGTTCCTGGATGCTTCCGGATCCTGCAGGTCCTCAGTCGAGCACCGGCCGGCGAAGGCGAAGGTGGTCAAAGCTGCTGCTCCTACTCATGTGCCCCGGCACGTGTGTGTCCCGAGCATCAGGGCGGGGTGGAAGCCCTGTCGTACAGCGACTCTTGGCGAGAGCGCCAGCCGTGCTCGCATTGCTATGGAGACCAAGTTGGCCAGCCGCCGAGAGCAGAATCTCCAGCAGCACGGCAGCAGCGGCCGGAGTGAGATCTGGCACGTCGTTCGGCAGCACGAGCGTGATCCCGCCACCCTCGGCGGCACCGTTGTTGGGGGCAGCAGCTCTCACTGGGCAAGGCCCCGCAGCCGGAGAGAGCCGAACCAGCCATCGGACCTCTTCCCCGAGACGCGACGGGAGACGTTCTCAAGCTTCCCCCAGACCGGTGCGTCACGCGCCTCTTCGTCACCGGCACCCCACACGGGCGGCGTTGGCGGTGTGCGTACCATCGCGGCTACCTCCACTTGCATGACCTGAAGCAGTCTCACCCGTCTATAGAGAAAACAGCCCGCAGGCTTGACACCCGATTTCCACTGCCGTGCCTGCCCTCCGGCGCGTCAGCCTGAGTCACCTGTGGCCGCAGATTTCGAGCCCTGGGCAGGGCGCTGCACAGATGGGACGGGCACGGCGCGCGGTTTTCCGTCTTTGTGGTAACGATGGAGGCTACGTACGGTCTCGTAGGGTCGCAGCCGTGGCTGTCTCCTAATAACGGCTAACACAATGAGGTGGATCGGCTCAGGTGGCGGTGCCTGGCGGGTGAGTTGAGCGTTGGGCGTGTCGTGGGGACTTCGCCGTGGATCGTGTCGGATGAGTTGTGGGAGAGGGTCCAGCCACTGCTGCCGAAGAAGGAACGGCGGTTTCGGTATCCCGGTCGCAAGCCGGTCCCGGACCGGCAGGTGCTCTGCGGGATCCTGTTCGTGTTGTGCACCGGCATCCAGTGGGAGCACCTGCCGAAGGAGTTGGGTTTCGGCTCGGGGATGACGTGCTGGCGCCGTCTGCGGGACTGGAACGAGGCCGGTGTCTGGCAGCGGTTGCACGAGGTGCTGCTGGCTGAGCTGAACGCCGCCGCCCGGCTCGACTGGTCCAGAGCGGTGGTCGACTCCAGTCACGTCAGGGCCCTAAAAGAGGGGATCGACACGGGTCCGTCGCCGGTCGACCGGGGCAGGGCCGGATCCAAGCACCACCTGATTACCGACGGGCACGGCACTCCGCTCGGGGTGATCCTGACCGGTGGCCACCGCAACGACGTCACCTAGCTCCTGCTCCTGCTCGACGCCGTCCTGCCCGTGCGAGGCCGACGAGGCCGCCCACGCCGCAAGCCGGATTCGTTGTTCGCCGACCGCGGCTACGACCACGACATCTACCGCGACCAGGTTCGCGCCCGCGGCATCGTGCCGGCCATCCCCGCCGCGGCACCCGGCACGGCACCGGACTGGGCACCTACTGCTGGGTCCACCTTCCCTGGCTCCACGACTTCCGACGCCTCCGCATCCGCTGGGAACGCCGAGCCGACATCCACGAAGCGTTCCTCAAACTCGCCTGCTGCCTGATCACCCACCGACAACTCAAGTCATTGTGTTAAACGTTGTAAGAACTGCTAACACAATGAGGTGGATCGCCCCCGGTAGCCGTGCCTGACGGGCAAGTTGAGCGTTTTCCTGGCCGTGGGGACTTCACCGTGGACCGTGCCGGATGACTTGTGGGAGCGGATCGAGCCGATGCTCCCGAAGAAGGAGCGGCGGTTCCGCTACCCCGGCCGCCTGCCCGTCCCGGACCGCCAGGTCCTGTGCGGGATCCTGTACGTACTGCACACCGACATCCAGTGGGAACACCTCCCCAAGGAGCTAGGCTTCGGCTCGGGCATGACCTGTTGGCGCCGGCTTCGGGACTGGAACGAGGCCGGGGTCTGGCAACGGCTGCACGAGGCCCTGCTGGCCGAGCTGAACGCGGCAGCACGGCTCGACTGGTCCCGCTGCGTGGTCGACTCCTCCCACGTCAGGGCCCTAAAAGGGGGCTCCACACGGCCCCGTCGCCGGTCGACCGGGGCCGGGCCGGCTCCAAGCATCACCTGATCACTGACGGCCACGGTACCCCGCTCGCAGTGATTCTCACCGGCGGCAACCGCAACGATGTAACCCAGCTCATGCCGCTGCTGGATGCAATCCCGCCCATCCGTGGCCGTGTCGGCCACCCACGGCGCAAGCCGGACTCGCTGTTCGCCGACCGCGGCTACGACCACGACGTCTACCGTGACCAGGTCCGCGCCCGAGGCATCGTGCCAGCCATCGCCCGCCGAAACACCCGGCACGGCACCGGACTTGGCATCTACCGGTGGGTGGTAGAGCGGAGTTTCGCTTGGCTGCACGGCTTCCGGCGACTGCGAGTCCGCTGGGAACGCCGGGCCGACATCCACGAAGCCTTCCTGAAACTGGCCTGCTGCCTCATCACCCACCGCCAGCTTCGGTCACTCTGTTAGTTGCTGTCGTCATCCATATAGAGGCAGAAGGGATGACCAGCAGGGTCGAGCATCACCCTGACGTTGTCCTGCGGCTGATACCGGGCCTCCCGCGCACCGAGTTCCAGAGCATGGGCTACGGCGGCCTGCAGATCGACGACTTCGAAGTCCAGGTGCATCGTGATCCGCTGGGCGTCCTCTTGACTGGGCCAGACTGGAGGGACGTAGCCGTCCGAGAGCTGGAAGGCTATGTAGCCGACACTCTCCGAGGGCGCGACAGCCGCCCCATCAGGCTTCTCCTTGGTGATTTTCCAACCCAGCAGGTCCGAGTAGAAGTGGGCGAGCGCCCGCGGATCGGGCGCCTCAAGTACGACGCCCCACCAGTCGTGTCTCGACATGCGAGGAGTACCGGGCTCATGACTGGGTCGTCCACGCATGCCGCCAACTACCTCCGGATACTCCGCCGCCGATCCTCTTCAGAGGCTGACCTCTGGAGCCTATCGACCGCCCGAGCACGAGGACCAGGAGACCTTGCACAGAAGGCCGTGCATGCCCCCAGAGCTGATCGGCTTCATTGTGTTAGCCGTTCTAAGTCGCTGTGATAGGTGCAACGCTTAATCATGGCGAGAGCCGTGTCGAGTAGCTCAGGCGCGATCAATCGCTCACTCTCCAGTTGCACTACTTTTCGAAATGCTTCTATCGCCTGGTCAATTTCTCCAGCGCGATAGTACCACTGACCTAGGTTGAACATTGCCGCAGGTGCGCCAGGCCCCAACAGGTTAATGCTGGTGAGCATCCGTTCGCCAATTAGGATTGCATCTGCGTGTCGATTTAGTCGACTGTAGCATGTGCCTAGAAGTGACAGCTGAGTCCCCTTAGGGTCGTGCCCAGCTTCTTCATCCTCGCCTATTTGGGCGTTAACGCGCTCTATGGCCAGTGCGTATAGTTTCCGATCGTAGGAGAGCTTCCAACCCGTCCGATCGCCGTACTGAATTAGATTTATGACATTTCTGCCGGCGTCACCACGCCGAGTTGTGTAACCCACTGAGAAGCTGTGGAATTCTTTGGCGTCGAAGAAGGAAAGCAATGGTACGAGCATGGTCGCACACTGAGCAACACTAGGATTTCGGTAGAGCGGCCACGAATGCTCATGAAGATCGAATACCCACATCTCTGACTTGACTCCCCGAAACTGCTCTCGATGCGCATCCATACACATAAATGGCATATTGTGAAGTTCGCCCATTCGCTGTCCTATCTGGAAGGCGTCATCGCTACGAAACCCCGCATCGTGGGGGGTTTTGCGGGGGTCCCTCCCGGCTGCAAATTTGTAAATGCCGAGAAATCCGTGCGCACGGGCGTCGATTCCGTTATTGATGATCGGGCCGACGAAGGATCTGGCGCATATGAGACTACGTAGCGGATTGCATGCTTACTGCCAAGCAATCGTGATGACTCCAGATCGGCTGGCAGGGGCACGTCGAGGTTTCGGAGTGGAATGGTGGAACATTCCCCAATGGAGCCGGTCAAGATTTTAGGGCCCGCTAGAGATTTTTAAGGGTGTGGGTTACGTGGGGGCGTGACGGCTGTCGTGGGCTGCGCTATGCCGTAGGGATGAGGTATCCCGATGGCGGAGGGCTGACGGCTGAGGAGCGGGTTCGGCGTGAGCGGGTCCGGTTGGCGGCTGCTG
>NZ_NBCN01000051.1:0-17200 GCF_002099185.1 Streptomyces sp. CB03238
GGATGTCGCCCGTGCCGGGGTCCGCGCCCGTCGTGGGGGACGCAGCAGTCGCGGGGGGCGTCTCGGGGGCTGGGGGGCCGGTGGTGGCCTCGCGGGAGAGTTCGGCGGTGATGGCGGCGGCGAGGGTTTCGCCGGTCCGGGTGGTGGCCAGGTGGTCCATCACGCGGGCCAGCGTCGCCTCCGCGTCGCGGTCGACGCCGAGACGGTCGAGGACCCGGTGGAGGCGGGCCGCCTCCGTACGCCATTTGCGGTCGACGACCTCGTCCGGGTACTGCTGCCAGTCCACCGGCGCCCAGTCGGGGCCCGCCTCCGCCGGACCGCCGTGGAAGAGGCGGGCGGCCAGCAGGGAGGTGGCCTCGTCGACGAGCCCGGGCTCTTCGAGCAGGTCGCACGCCGGGCGCTCGCCCAGCCGGGAGGCGAAGCCCTCCGCGAGCCGGTCGCGCCGCGACAGTTCGGTCAGGGCCGAGACGACGCCCGCGTCCAGCCGGGAGGGCCAGCGGCCCATGCGCCAGGCGGGCAGCGCCACCCGGGTCAGCAGCCGGTCCCAGCCCGCGTACGCCAGCCCGACCTGCTCCTGGGCGACGATCCGCAGGCCGTAGTCCACAGCCTGTGCACGCTCCGAGGCCGCCGCCGCCACGCCCCGCTCCATCTCCGCGACGTGCGCCTGGCAGCCCCGCAGCAGCAGCCGGGCGACCGCCGCCACGAAACGCGCGGCAACGCGCCGTACCGGATCGAGCCCCGGCCGGTCCGCCGCCGCGACCGCCGCGTCCAGGCCTCGGACGAAACGGCGGGCCGCCGCTATGTCGGGGTGCGCGGACGGTCCCGTACCGGCGACGACCGGCGCCAGCACCGCCCGCAGCTCTGCGACCCGCATCCACCACAGGAACGGTGACCCTATGACCAGCACGGGCGGGGTGTCGGAACGGTGCACGCCCGGTATGCCCGGCGTGCCGTGTGCCGGGTGCGTACGGTCCTCCAGCCAGCTGTCGCAGTCCGGGGTCAGCGCTATCCCGGACGGAGCCGGCACATCCAGCCGCCCCGCCAGGTCCTGTACCAAGCGGTACAGGTCGGGGGCCGACTCGTGGGGGATCTCTACCGTCGGGGTGAGCGCCGGCCGGGCCCGCGTGATCACGGCCGCGACCGCCGCCGCGGCCGCCAGGACGACCACCGCGACCACCGACACCACCCAGCGCGCGGCGTCCCAGCCGGAGCCGGGCAGCCGGCCCGTGGCGCCACCGGCCAGCAGCACGACGGCGAACGCCGTGGGCAGCAACGCCAGAGCCAGCGCCCTGCCGCGGACCCGCAGCACGGCCAGGGCCCGGGCGCGCGCGGCCCGCGCCCCCAGCTCCTCACCCATCCCGAAACGAGTACCGGAATCGGACACGGCCGTACGTCACCCCCTTCTGCCCTGCGGCGGACTGCCTCGCGGCGGTGTTGGTCACTCCCCCACTGTGGCATCCACCACTGACATCGCAATGCCGGTGGGCCAAGTGCCGGAACGCTTGCGCGGCACCCTAGTTGGGGCACCGGCAGGCGTCATCCGGATGGCTCAGCCGTCACTCGATGGAATGGCTTTGGGCAAAGGTGAAGACGGTTCAGCACACGGGCGGGTTCACTGCCCGGCCGCCTTGCGCGCGATGTCCGTACGGTGCTGGGATCCGTCAAGCCGGATGCGTCCGACCGCCGCGTACGCCCGCTCCCGCGCCTCGGCGAGGTCCTTGCCGGTCGCGGTGACGGACAGCACGCGTCCTCCCGCGCTCACGATCGCGTCGCCGTCCCGCCTGGTCCCGGCGTGCAGGACGTACGCGTGGGGCGCGTCCTTCGCCGCGACCTCGTCCAGGCCCTCGATCGGGTCACCGGTGCGGGGCGTGCCGGGGTAGTTGTGCGAGGCGACGACCACGGTGACGGCGGCGTCGTCGCGCCAGTTCAGGGGCGGCTCGCTGTCGAGGGTGCCCTTCGCGGCGTGCAGCAGGACCCGGGCGAGCGGGGTCCGGAGGCGGGCGAGGACCACCTGGGTCTCGGGGTCGCCGAAGCGGGCGTTGAACTCGATGACCCGTACACCGCGCGAGGTGATCGCGAGCCCCGCGTACAGCAGCCCCTGGAAGGGGGTGCCGCGGCGGCGCAGCTCGTCGACGGTGGGCTGGAGGACGCTCGCCATGACCTCGTCGACCAGCTTGGGGTCGGCCCAGGGCAGCGGCGAGTAGGCACCCATGCCGCCGGTGTTGGGGCCCTCGTCGCCGTCGAGGGCGCGCTTGAAGTCCTGGGCCGGGGTGAGCGGCAGCACGGTGGTGCCGTCGGTGATCGCGAAGAGGGAGACCTCGGGGCCGTCCAGATACTCCTCGATGACCACGCGGTCGCAGGAACGGGCGTGGGCGCGGGCCTGTTCGAGGTCACCGGTGACGACGACGCCCTTGCCGGCCGCGAGGCCGTCATCCTTGACGACGTACGGGGCGCCGAAGGCGTCGAGCGCCTCGTCGATCTCGTCGTGGGTCGTGCAGACGTACGAGCGGGCCGTGGGGACGCCGGCGGCGGCCATCACGTCCTTCGCGAACGCCTTGGAGCCCTCCAGCCGGGCGGCCTCCTTGGAGGGGCCGAAGCAGGGGATGCCGGCCGCCCGTACGGCGTCGGCGACACCGGCGACGAGCGGTGCCTCCGGGCCGACGACGACCAGGTCCGCCTCCAGGCCGGTGGCCAGGCGGGCGACCGCGGCGCCGTCGAGGGCGTCGACCGGGTGCAGCTCGGCGACCTCCGCGATTCCGGCGTTGCCGGGCGCGCAGTGCAGAGCGGTGACGTCGGGATCGAGGGAGAGAGAGCGGCACAGGGCGTGTTCGCGGGCGCCGCCGCCGATGACGAGGACCTTCACGCCAGCCAGGGTAGCCCGCTGAGCGGGGCGATCTTTGTGCGGGCCACCGAGGACGCCCCCGCTACTCGTTCGTATATTCCTCCACCACCGTCGCCCCGAGCTCGCGCACGATCAGCTCGTGGCCGGACAGCGCCGAGTCGACGAGGTCGGGGTCGTCGTCCTCCGGCATGTCGTCCTCGGGCCTGACCGGCTGCCGGGCGGCCGGGGCGCGCGGGGGCTCCGGCGCGGGGGCGCTGGGAGCCGGTGCCGGAGCCGGCTGGGGCACGGGCGCCTGCGGCGCCTGCTGTACGGGCCGGGGGGCGGCCTGCGGCGCGGGCGCCTGCTGGGACGGGCGGCCGCCGCCGTAGCCACCGCCACCGGCGCCGCCTCCGGACGACGGCGGGGGCGCGGAGCCGCCCGACGGGTCGACGATCGCCTCGATCTTCCACTGGACGTTGAACTGCTCGGCGAGCGCCTGCTTCAGTACGTCCTCGCTGCCGCTGCTCGCGAAGTTGTCACGGGCGCCGGCGTTGAGGAAGCCGAGCTGGAGGGTGGTGCCGTCGAAGCCGGCCACCTGGGCGTTCTGGCTGAGCAGGATCCAGGTGAAGCGGCGACGGTTCTTGACCGCCTCCAGGATGTCCGGCCACATGTTCCGCACCTGGGCGGCGCCCTGCGCCATACCGGGACCGGCGGGAGCGGGGGTGGGCGCGGGTGCCGGTGCGGGCGCCGAAGGCTCGGGGTGCCGCGCGGGAGCCGGTGCGGACGCGGAGGGCCAGGCGCCCGGCCGGCTGCCGGACTCCTGGGACCCAGGCGCGGCGGCGGAGGGCCACGCCCCGGGCCGGGACGCGGCGGGCGCGGGCGGCACGGCAGGCGCGGGATCGGGCGCCGGAGCCGGGGCAGGTTCGGGCGGCGCGGCAGCCGGAGCGGGCGCCGGAGAAGGCCCCTCCCCCGGTCCCCGTACCGCCGCGCGGGCAGCGGCGGGCCCGCCGCCCGGTACGGCCGGCGGCACCTGGGCATGGGCCTCGGGCCCGGGTACGTACCCCATGGCGGGCCCCGGCCCCGTCGCCTGGAAAGCGGCGCCCTGGACCACTGAGCCGCGCTCCAGCCGGTCGAGCCGGGCCAGCAGCGACCGCTCGTCGGTGAACGCGGCGGGCAGCAGTACGCGCGCGCAGATCAGCTCCAGCTGGAGCCGCGGCGAGGTCGCCCCGCGCATCTCGGTGAGCCCGGTGTTCACGATGTCCGCGGCCCGGCTGAGCTCGGCGGCCCCCAGCACGGACGCCTGGGCCTGCATCCGCTCGACCACGTCGGCGGGCGCGTCGATCAGCCCCTTCTCGGCGGCGTCCGGCACGGCGGCCAGGATCACCAGGTCACGCAGCCGCTCCAGCAGGTCGGCCACGAACCGCCGCGGGTCGTTGCCGCCCTCGATGACCCGGTCGACCACCTCGAACGCGGCGGCCCCGTCCCCGGCGGCGAAGGCGTCCACCACCGAGTCGAGCAGCGAGCCGTCCGTATAGCCGAGGAGCGCCGTGGCCATGGCGTATGTCACACCGTCCTCGGCGGCGCCGGCCAGCAGCTGGTCCATGACGGACATCGAGTCACGCACCGACCCGGCCCCGGCCCGAACGACCAGCGGCAGCACGCCCTCCTCGACGGGGATCCGCTCCTTGCCGCACACCTCGGCCAGGTACTCCCGCAGCGTCCCGGGCGGGACGAGCCGGAACGGGTAGTGGTGCGTACGCGACCGGATGGTCCCGATGACCTTCTCGGGCTCGGTCGTCGCGAAGATGAACTTCAGGTGCTCCGGCGGCTCCTCGACCACCTTCAGCAGGGCGTTGAAGCCCGCCGAGGTGACCATGTGCGCCTCGTCGATGATGTAAATCTTGTAGCGGCTGCTCGCCGGCCCGAAAAAGGCCTTTTCCCGCAGCTCACGGGCGTCGTCCACGCCACCGTGCGACGCGGCGTCGATCTCGATGACGTCGATCGACCCCGGCCCGTTCCTGGCCAGGTCCCGGCACGACTGGCACTCCCCGCAGGGGGTGGGCGTGGGGCCCTGCTCACAGTTCAGGCAGCGGGCCAGGATCCGGGCGCTGGTCGTCTTCCCACACCCACGCGGCCCACTGAACAGGTACGCGTGATTGACCCGGTTGTTCCGCAGGGCCTGCTGCAACGGGTCGGTGACATGCTCCTGCCCGATGACCTCGGCGAAGGACTCGGGACGATAGCGGCGGTACAGCGCAAGGGACGACACCCTTACGACGATATCGGGCCCCACCGACAATCGACCCGGCCCACCGAACCCCACCCCACCAACGCAAGCGCCCCCCACGCACCCGCCAGAGCCGACCTACCCTTGCTGCCTTCCGGCCCTGGGGGAGTTCAGTCAGATAGCGCCACGTGAGGGGCTGCGCCCAGCCTACCTGATGGCGGGGGCGGCCGGGGCACCCCCGGCACCTGCGGCGCCCGCGGACGGCCCCCGGGGGAACGGGTTCGCGAGCACTCCTCAACGTCTTGTATTGTTTGCGGCGGAGGATTCGCCTAGAGGCCTAGGGCGCACGCTTGGAAAGCGTGTTGGGGGCAACCCCTCACGAGTTCGAATCTCGTATCCTCCGCAGCCGCCCACCTGGGCAGACGAAGGGTCCGACCGCTGAGCGGTCGGACCCTTCGTCGTCGCGTGGTCTCAGTTTTGGTCTCAGTTGCTCGACGACCTGACAGAACCGCCGAACGAACAGGTCGGCCGACTTCCCGGGCGCCTGCCCGTCCAGCTGGCGCCCAGAGAGGGCGAGGAGCTGCCAGGCCCGACGTGTCGCCACCAGCACAGGTCCTTCACAGCCCCGGCAGTCAGAGCAAAGCTTGCGAACCACGCGGCTCCTGCACACGGAGTGCGGTCGCCCCAAACCGCAGCCATCACTGGCGAAGTGCCAATCCGAGCCGTCGTGTCGGACACCTCTGCCATGCTTGGGCCATTCCACCGGCAGTCAGAGAGCAGGACCAAGTTGAGCACCCTGGGTAACTTCGTCTGGTCGATCGCTGACCAGCTGCGAGGCGTCTACCGGCCGCACCAGTACGGCGGAATCATCCTCCCGTTCACGATCCTGCGACGCCTTGACTGCCTGCTCGAGCCCACCCGCGATGAGGTTCGCGCCCTTGCCAAAGAGTTCAATGCCGGCGCCCTGGACGTCCAGGTCAAGCGCAAGACCGGTCTGGCCTTCTACAACACTTCGCAGTACGACTTCGCCCGCCTGCTTGAGGATCCTGAGGGCCTACGCGCCAACCTGATCGACTACGTCTCCCGCTTCTCCAGCAACATCGACGTCTTCGAGCGATTCGGCTTCGAGACCGAGATCAACCGGCTTGAAGAGAAGAACCGGCTGTACTTGATCGTCTCCAAGTTCACCGAGGTGGACCTTCACCCCAGCACCGTGCCCAACGCGGCAATGGGCGACCTGTACGAGCACCTGATCTACAAGTTCGCGGAAGCCTCCAACGAGGAGGCCGGCGAGCACTACACGCCACGTGACGCGATCCGTCTCATGGTCGACTTGCTCTTCGCGGAGGAAGGCGAGGCTCTGCTGGAGCCGGGCACCATCCGGACGATCTACGATCCCACCGCAGGCACGGGCGGCATGCTCTCTGTGGCGGAGGAGCGCCTCCTGGAGCGCAACCCTCACGCCCGTCTTCGCCTGTATGGGCAGGAGATCAACGATCTGTCCTACGCCATCTGCAAGTCCGACATGATCGGCAAGGGCCAGGACGTCGGCAACATCCGGCTCGGAGACACCCTGGCCGACGACAAGTTCTTCGACAAGACCTTCGACTTCTGCATGTCCAACCCGCCCTACGGTGTGGATTGGAAGGCTTCTGAATCCGCGGTCAAGGAAGACCGCAAGAAGGGCGGCCCAAACGGACGCTTCGGTCCCGGCCTGCCCTCCGCCTCGGACGGCCAGATGCTGTTCCTGACTCACCTGGCCCACAAGATGCGCCCTGCCCACGAGGGCGGTGGTCGTGCAGGCATCGTCCTGAACGGCTCGCCGCTGTTCACTGGCGCAGCAGAGTCGGGATCGTCGGAGATCCGCCGTTGGCTCCTGGAGAACGACCTGGTGGACGCAATCATCGCGCTGCCCACCGACATGTTCTTTAACACCGGTATCACCACATACATCTGGATCCTCGACAACGACAAGCAGGCCGACCGCCGCGGAAAAGTCCAGCTGATCGACGCCTCCGAGATGTGGACCAAGATGCGCAAGGGCATGGGCTCCAAGCGCAAGGAAATCGACGCGGCAGCCCGCGAGCAGATCGTGAAGCTGTACGACGCATTCATCGAGACCGAGAAGTCCAAGATCCTCAGAAACTCCGACTTCGGCTACTGGACGATCACGGTCGAGCGGCCGATGCGCCTGAACTTTGCAGCTTCCCGCGCGGCTGACCTCGACGACAGAACAATGGCCAAGGTGTTCGGCAAGGATACTGATCCAGCACCATTTCTCGCTGTTCTAGCAGGCATGGGCGAGCAGACTTACCCAGCCCAAGACAAGTTTATCGAGGACGTCCGCAAATAGTTCAGCACGGCCGAGCTTAAGCTGACTGCCACCCAATACCGCTACCTGGCCAGAGCGGTGGGCGAACTCGACGAGTCGGCAGAGATCTACACGGACTCAAAGGGAAATCCTGAGCCGGACAGCTCGAAGCGCGCCACGGAAAACGTTCCGTTCACTTATGCCGGCAACACGATCGGCGATGCCGGCCGGAACGAGACTATCAAGGCGTACTTTGAGGCGGAGGTCGCCCCGCATGTCCCGGATGCATGGGTAGACATGAAAAAAACGAAGATCGGTTACGAAATCCCGTTCACTCGACTCTTCTACACATACGTCCCGCCACGCCCCCTGTCAGAGATCGACCGCGCCCTGGAGGCGCAGGTCGCCAAGATCATTGGCCTACTGCGGGAGGTCGAGGCGTGACCGACCGGCACGAAGGTCTCATCGATTCAGGAGTTCCGTGGATCGGTGACATCCCGACCGACTGGGGGGTTAAGCCCCTCTGGGCGATGTACGAGCGCATCAAGGACGTCGACCATCCCTACGAGCAGATGCTCTCCGTCTTCCGCGATCACGGGGTAATCGCAAAGGACTCCCTTCAGAACCTCAATCAGACGGCCGAAAACAGAAGCATCTACCAACTGGTACACCCAGGCTGGCTCGTTGCTAACCGAATGAAAGCCTGGCAGGGATCCGTTGGCATTTCCACCCTAAGGGGAATTATCTCTGGGCACTACATCTGCTTTGCCCCGCGACACAAAGAGGATCATCGCTATCTAAACTGGCTCTTCCGATCCCCTCCGTACATCGCTGGATACAGGACGATTTCGCGCGGAGTCCGACCCGGACAGGCCGAAATCGACAACGATCATTACCGGCTCTTGCCGGTACTCGTTCCTCCCCTGGCCGAGCAGAAAGCCATCGCTGTTTACCTCGACTGCGAGACAGAGAAGATCGACACTCTGATCAACGAGCAGCAGCGGCTCATTGACATACTGCGCGAGCGGCGTACCGCCGTAAGCACGGCAGCGATCGATTCCGTTGCGCCTCTCACCAGCGGGCAGCGACTGAAACACGTCGTGACCGGAGTAACCCAGGGCTGGAGTCCGCAGTGCTACCCGTGGCCCGCAGACGGAGTGGAAACCTGGGCGATCCTGAAGGCTGGAGCTGTTAACCGCGGAGTCTTCCAGCCACACGAGAACAAAGAACTCCCCGAGGACCAGGAACCTCGGCCGGACCGTGTCGTCCGTAGGGGCCATCTGGTGGTTTCCCGCGCCAACACCCGTGATCTCGTAGGAAGTGCGGCGGTCGCTGAAGGCGATTTTCCTCGCCTGATGCTTTCGGACAAGTTGTACGCCTTTGATCTTGACAAGACAAAGGCAGACCCGAGCTACGTCGCAACCGTACTGGGGACTTCTCGCCTAAGAGGGCTGATCGAACTCGAAGCAACTGGCGCGTCTCCCTCGATGCAGAACATCAGCCAGGACGACATCCTCAACCTCCCGATGGACCTTCCCACCGTGGACGTTCAGCGCGAGATTGTCTCCCACATTCGTGAGCAGATCGGACGCATCGACACCCTCATCGCTGAGTCTGAGCGCTTGATCCAACTGTCGCAGGAGCGGCGTGCCGCTCTTGTCGCTGCGGCTGTGACCGGCCAGATCGACGTCCGTCAGGAGGGCTAATGGGCCAGCACCACGAGACCGAGTTCGAGAAGGAGCTGGCTGAGTACCTTGCCGCACACGGCTGGCTGTACTCCCAGAACGACAGCGGCTATGACCGTGAGCGTGCCCTGTTCCCGGCGGACGTCTTCGGCTGGCTTGAGGACACGCAGCCCAACGAACTGGCCAAGGTCGTCAAGGCCGACGCCGCCGATGAGGCCAAGCAGCGCGAACAGGTGCTGGACCGGCTGGTGAAGTTCCTGGCCGTCGACATGGAGAACGGTGGCGGTACGCTCAACGTGCTGCGCCATGGGTACAAGCATCTGTCCGCCAAGCTCCGCATGTGTCAGTTCAAGCCCGAGTCCACCTTGAACGCCACAACGGTGGCGGACTACGACAAGGTCCGCCTGCGCATCATGCGTCAGGTCCACTTCTCCACGGCTGACCAGCGCAGCGTGGACCTCGTGTTCTTCATCAACGGCCTGCCGGTTGCCACGGCCGAGCTCAAGACCGATTTCACGCAAACGGTGGAGGACGCCAAGCAGCAGTACAAGGCCAGCCGACACCCGAAGGACCCCGGCACGAAGCACGTGCAGCCGCTGTTCGCCACTGGACAGGGCGCGCTGGTGCACTTCGCCGTCTCCAATGACGAGGTCTGGATGACCACGAAGCTGGCCGGTGAGAAGACGTTCTTCCTGCCGTTCAACCGGGGCACTGAGGACGGTGGGGCCGGCAACCCCGTCAACCCGGAAGGGTCGCCCTCGTCCTACCTGTGGGAGCGGGTACTGCAACGGGACGCGTGGCTGAACATTTTCGGCCGGTTCATGTACATCAAGCACGAGCAGCACACCGATCCGATCACTGGCAAGAAGAGGCGCTCAGCAGCGTTGCGCTTCCCCCGCTTCCACCAGTGGGAGGCCGTCACCAAGGTCACCGACGCCGTAATCGACGAAGGCGCGGGCCACCGCTACTTGATCCAGCACTCGGCGGGCTCGGGCAAGACCGACTCGATCTCCTGGCTGGCCCACCGCCTGGCGCGTCTGCAGGTGGACAACACCAAGGTCTTCGACTCGGTCATCGTGGTCACTGACCGCAATGTGTTGGACGGACAGCTTCAGGACGCGATCAAGCAGATCGACAACGACCAGGGCATCGTGCTGGCCATCGATCGGAAGCAAGCCGCCCGCGAGGGCTCCTCCAAGTCGGGCGTGCTGGCCAAGGCCCTCGCCGACGGCAAGCTGATCATCGTCGTCACGATCCAGACCTTCCCCCATGCGATGGCCGAGATCCGAAAGTCCAAGGGGTTGAAGGGCAAGAAGTTCGCCGTCATCGCCGACGAGGCGCACTCCTCTCAGTCCGGGCAGGTCGCCACCAAGCTGAAGGCCGTGCTGACGTCAGAGGAGCTGAAGGAGATCGAGGAGGGCGGCGAAATCGACATTGAGTCGGTCCTAGCTGCCGAGGCATCCGAGCGGGCAGCCAGCAAGAACATCTCCTACTTCGCCTTCACCGCCACGCCAAAGGCCAAGACACTGGAGCTGTTCGGCCGGGTGCCCGAGGGCACGTCGTTGCCGCCGCAGGCATTTCACGTGTACTCGATGAAGCAGGCCATCGAGGAGGGCTTCATCCTCGATGTGCTACGGGGCTACCACTCGTTCAAGCTGGCCTTTCAGATCGGTCAGAACGCTGCCGGCGGCGACTCGGAGGTCGACCAGAGCGAGGCGACCAAACAGGTCATGCGGTGGGTGAAGCTCAACCCGCAGACCATCGCGCAGAAGGCTGCGATCATCGTCGAGCACTTCCGCTCCAACGTCGCGCACCTGCTGGACGGCCACGCCAAGGCGATGGTCGTGGCCGACTCCCGCAAGGGCGCTGTGCGCTTCAAGCTGGCGATCGACGAGTACATAGCCAAGAAGGGCCTCGGCTACGGCACCCTGGTCGCCTTCTCCGGCAAGGTCGACGACCCCGAGTCGGGGCCGACGGACTTCACCGAAGCCTCGATGAACCCGTGTATACACGACCTGCGCAGCGCGTTCAGGGGCAACGAGTACAAGGTCATGATCGTCGCGAACAAGTTCCAGACCGGCTTCGATCAGCCTCTGCTGTGTGCCATGTACGTCGACAGGCCGCTGTCGGGCGTCACGGCGGTGCAAACGCTCTCCCGCCTCAACCGCACGTACGTCACCCCGTCGGGCATCCACAAGACATCGGTGATGACGCAGATCGTGGACTTCGTGAACCCTCCGGACCTCATCCAGGAGGCGTTCGAGCCCTACTACACCGACGCGCACCTGGAACAGTCCACCGACCCCAACCTTGTGCACGACCTGTCCGCCAAGTTGGACACCTTCGGTATCTACACGCTCGCAGAGATCGACCAATGCGCCGAAGCCTTCGTGAAGAACAAGGGCAACAACGCCTTGACGGCCGCAGTGAACCCCGGAAAGCAGCGATTCCAGGACCGGTACACCGCCGCCCTCGCCGCCAACGGAGGCGAGGGAGACAAGGCCGCTTTGGAAGAGCTCGACATGTTCCGCAAGGACGTCGGCACCTTCGTGCGCCTCTACGATTTCATGAGCCAGATCATCGACTACGGCGACGCGGACCTGGAGAAGCGCAGCATCTACCTGCGGCTGCTGGCCCGCCGGATCCAGCCCGACAACTACACCGCCCCGATCGACCTGTCCGACGTCGTGCTTGAGAACGTCAAGCAGATCGACAAGGGCAAGGTCGACATTTCCCTGGGCGGCCAAGACATCGCGCTAAAGAGCATGGCGGGCGCGGGGTCGGCAGGCAAGAAGGACCCGAAGATGGTCGCATTCCAGGCCGTCCTGGACCGACTCAACGACCTCTTCGGCAACGAGGACTTCACGGCCACCCAGAAGGTGTCCTTCCTGGAAGCTCTCTTGGCCGCTCTGTTGGACGACGAGGACCTCGTGCGGCAGGCCAAGGTCAACACGCCGACCCAGTTCGCCGAATCCCCCGACTTCGACGATGCCGTCACCGGGGTGGTCGCGGATAACCAGGGCGCGCACAACAAAATGAGCGACTACTTTTTCACCAGCACTATGGGTCGGACACAGCTGGTCGCCGAAATCGCGAAGTGGTTCTACGCCGTTGTCGTCGATGAGGCGGAGAAGGCCGGTGAGGTTACGGAGCCGACCCACGAGTAATACAAGGGTCGGCACACTCGAAAGAGGAGTCCAGCCAGGCACGCGTGCTGGCGTTGGTGTGGGAGAGGCCGCAACTCCCAAACCAACGCCAGCCCTCGTGCCTCCAAGGGAGGGGGGACCGGACTGCTACCACTCGTCGGTATCGCCGTACTTCCCTGGGTTCTGAGCGCGGTCCACAGCCTGTGCACACGCTTCGGCGAAAGCAGCCTCTACGGCGGCCTTGTCCGTGCCTCGTACCTGGGCCTCGACCTCCTGGCCTGTGCCAGGTCGGCGGGCCGTGCGCCAGGCCGAGGCGCGGTCGGTGTAGCGGTCGATCTCGAAGTCCCAAGCTGGTACCGACCACTGCTCTGGGAGCCCGGTCGCCGCGCGTTCCCCGCCGGGAAGGAACAGGGCTCGGGCATGGAAGACCACGCACCGATCCGGTACACGGTCGCGGATGGCGCTCGCGCCGCCGGGGCTCTGGTGTTCCCAGCGCCAGCGGTCCCATTCCTCGAGCTCGGCGGTGTGGTCGGGCCAGTCCTCGCTCCAGCGTGCGACGACCTCGTCGGCGTGCTCGTGGTGGAGGAAGGGCACGCGCCGCTCGCCGAGGCGGGCGACATGGACTACCAGCTCGGCGGGAACGGGGCTCTGGCCGACTACCGGCTCAGCACCTCCCGTCGCCTGGTCTGTGCCCCACAGGAGGCCACCGACCTTGGCGGCGGTGTCCTTGAGGACGCGGCTGGTCAGGTGCTGGTAGCGGCGGCGCATCCGGGCGGACTTGCCGGGTTCCCAGCCCATGATGGAGTCGACGACCGCGTCGGAGACGCCGAGGATGAGCAGGACCGTCGCCGCAGTGTGGCGGGCGTCGTGAAGACGGGCATCGCGGACGCCGGCGGCCTTCAGCAGCTCCTTCCACTTGTGATAGTCCGTGTTCGGGTTCAGGGGCTCGCCGGTGGGTGAGGTGAACACGTACCCCTTCTCCGTCCACAGGTCACGAGCCCGGGCTCGCTCGCGGGCCTGCTCCTCCTTGTGCTGGCGCAGAAGCTGGAGCAGCTCGTCGGGCACACCGATGGGCCGCTGGCCGGCACGGGACTTGGCATTCTTCGTCTCGCGCCGGGTGTTGATCTTCTGGGGGCAGAAGCCGGGCTTGCGTCCGCAACGGTCGCCGCAGCCGTGCTTGTAGCGGGGCCGCAGCCGGCCGCGCCGGACGCGGATAACGCCGAGCTTGAAGTCGACGTCGTCCCACTGCATGCCGAGGACCTCGCCTTGGCGCAGCCCCAGGGCGAGCGCGATGACCCAGCGGGCGGTGCTGCGGTGCTTGCCCGCTTCGGCGAGGAGGCGTTGGATCTCCTCGACCGTGTACGGCTCGACCTCCTCCTCTTCGACCTTGGGGGCCTTGGCGATGGAGGCCGGGTTCGAGGTGAGGTGCTGGCGGCGCACGGCCTCGTTCAGCGCCGTGCGGATCGTGCGGTGCGCCTGGTGGGCGGTACCGGCGGAGCTGCCGTTGTCCTGCATCTTCTTGTAGAAGCGCTCCAGGTGCTCGGGTTCGAGCTTCCCCAGGCGGTGGGCACCGAGGCCGGGGATGAGGTGGTGGTAGACCGCCACCCGGTAGCCATCGATGGTGTTCTCCGAGACGTGAGCGGCGGCGATGTTCTCGACCCAGTGGGTGAGCCACGTCTTTACGGTCCAGGACTGGCCTGCCTTGCGGACGGCACCCTTGTCGCGCTGGCGCTCCAGGTCGCGGACGACCTTGGTGACCTCGGCGCGGGTCTTGCGGCTGACGTGGCGCCGGTCCGGGGTGCCGTCGTCCTTGACTCCGACGGTGACGCGGCCGTGCCAGCGGCCGTCCTTGCCGAGGTAGATGGTCGAGGCGCCGTTGGGCTGGCGGGTCTTGGCGGTACTGGAGTCTGTCACGCGGCCGTCCCGAAGTCCGACGCGCCGAGCTGGCGGGTCAGGAAGTCGTTCACCGCCTCGGCTGGGATGCGCCGGAGACTGCCGATCTTCACGGAAGCGATCTCTCCGGCGGAGACGTATTCGTACAGCTTGGTGCGGCCGATGCCCAGGCGGCGGGCGGCCTCCTCAACCGTGAGCGCAACGAGCGTGGCGTCACCACCAGCAGGGCGGCGCTGGGCCACGAGGGTGCGCAGGGCGTCCGCGGGGACGTCCAGGAGCCGGGCTATCTGGACAAGAGGGAGATCGTTTCCAGGCAAGGAGAAGTCCTTCTCTGACCAGGCTTGGGACGGCGAGTCCCGGGCTGGTCGGTTGATCGTTCAGGGATGGGCGTTCTGCGGTGACGAACCGGGCGGAGGACGACCTCGGCCCATTTACTCGGCCAGCGCGACCGTGCTCCGGCCGCTGGCTTCGCATTCGAGCTCGATCCGCTCAGCGAGGTCGCAGCTGTGCTGGATGCGTTGGATGCGGGACAGCATCGTGTGGGGCACGGGATGGCCAAGCGCAGTCACCCGAGCGCCCAACTCACGCTGAGCGATGCCGCGATCGACGGAGGAATTCGATGGTTCGGACGGCTCGTAATCCTCGCGCCGATGATTTCAAGTGATCGTGCTGCCATGCCCCAAGTTGTAGCGTTTATTCGCCGGTTTGGTTAACCGGCGATCGTGGTCTATGTTGCGCCGCGCATGACTTCGGTGCGGAGGGAATCACTGGTCCCTGAAGTCCGGGTTCCGTAATGCCAATCGACATCAAGAGGCTGCTCTGACGTGGGGTGTTGTGTTGTAACTTCCCGTAGAGCGCCCGTCAACCGCTTGGCGATGTGATGCTTCTGGCTCAGCGACGAGGGCAACTATTTGGTCAACCGCCGATCGTGCCCTACCGTTTTCGCACCGCCCTCTTCACCCGATTCTCGGCAGCCTTTCTGCCGTCAGAGATTCGGCCACATTGGGCTGGACTTGTGCGACCTGGGTGTGGCTATGTTGACGACACCCCCAGGAAACGCGAACGGTTCTCCGCGCGCCCGCGCGAACAACCGATCTCCGCCCTGCCCTTACACCCACTCCGCCCGACCGACGGTGAGCCGGGGCTGCACGCCCGCCGGCAACCGAGTGAGGACCGCACCCTCTTGGCACGAATCCGCACCATCAAGCCCGAAGCCTTCGTCTCCGAGTCCCTGGCCGTCGTCACCCTGACCGCCGAGCGCACCTTCTTCGGCCTGCTCACCCAGGCCGACGACCAGGGCCGCCACCGCGACCACGCCGCGATCATCGCCGGACAGCTCTGGGTCCTACGTCCGGACCACACCCCCGCCGATGTCGAGGATGACCTCGCCCAGCTCGCCGATGCCAGCCTGATCTGCCGCTACCAGGGGCCGGACCACAAGCGCTACCTGCACATCGTCACCTGGCGAGAGCACCAGAAGATCAACCGGCCGAGCAAGAGCCGCCTCCCCGGCTGCCCGCACCACGACACCCCGACCGGCGCGATGCCGATCGTCGCCGAGCGCACCGTAGGAGCAGGCTTCACGGTGCCCGCACCGTCGTCTCACGGAACCCTCCGTGAAGCCTCCGGCGAAGTGCCGGGCCACACAGTGAACTCAGGCACTGACGACGAACCCGCAGGTCAGAGGGATTTCATGGAGCACTCCGTGAAGGATTCTGGAGGGCTTCCTGCGGTACCAGTGACGCCTCACGGTCCGGATCTAGGACCTAGGATCATGGATCTAGGAAGTACCCCTTCGGGGGGCGCGAGCGCCCACGCACCCGACACCGTCTCGACCGATCAGCTGATCGGCGAGTACGTCGCCGCATGTGCCCACCGCCCGCCAGCGGGCGTCCTGGGCCACCTCGGCCGGGAGGTGCGCAAGCTGCTCGACGAGAACATCGCCCCCGCCCACATCCGGGCCGGACTCGAGCGCCACCGAGCCAAAGGTCTGCACCCCAGCACCCTGGCGAGCCTCGTCCACGAGGCCATGAACGCCACGCGCGCACCAGTCGCCCACAGGGCGTGGACGAATCCCAGCGACGTCGACGCCGCCTACGGAGGTGAACTCTGACCGCCACCCTCACCCGAGAGCCCCGCCGCGTTGGCCCGCTCGCCGACCGGCTCAACACGATCCTGGCCAGCCGGGGCATTGAACCCGGTGCCGCGGCCGAGGAACCGCCACCCGAGCCGGTCACGGCGCTGGAGCTCGCCGACGCCCGTATCCCCGCCCGCTACCGACGAGCCCTGGCCGACCACCCGCTGGTCACCGCCTGGGCCGACCAGGTCGCCGGCGCCGGGCGCCCCGGTCCCAGCGGACCCGGCATCGCCGAGGGCCCGTCGCTGCTGATCGTCGGCCCCACCGGAACCGGCAAGACCCACCAGGCGTACGGCGCCCTCCGCGCGCTTCTCACCCGAGGCGTCCGCCTGCGCTGGGAGGCCACCACCTCCGCCGACCTCCACGCGCGACTCCGCCCCCGCAACGGCCACGACACCGAGCGGGACCTCCAGACGCTGGCCCGCAGCCCGCTGCTCCTCCTGGACGATCTCGGCGCGGCCAAGACCAGCGAGTGGACCGAGGAGCTGACCTACCGGCTCATCAACTACCGGTACGAGCACATGCTCCCCACTCTCATCACCACCAACCTGCCGACCCCCGAGCTGCGCACCGCGCTCGGTGACCGCGTCGCCTCCCACCTCGCCGAGATGACCGAACGCGTCATCCTCACCGGCCCCGACCGACGCCGCCGGAACGCGCCCGTCTCCTGATCGGCCCACGCCCGCGTGCCCCTCCCCCGTCCTGCCTCGCATCACCGCCCCGCTCACGCCTGCCCTGGGCAACGCGGACCCCCTCGGAGACGGGGGCCACGCGGCTAGTCAGGCCGCCATTCCCCTAACTTTGGAGCCCCACCCTGCCCTCTCCCACGCTCACGCGCCTGGCTGCCCAGAGCGCCGGCACCCCGCTCCTCCCGGACTGGGTTACCTCCCCCGTAACGACAGCGGTACTGCTCGCCTTGCTCGTGCTCGCCGGATGGATGCTCCGCCAGCAGCGCCGTCAGCCGCCCGGCGCAAACCGCT
>NZ_NBCN01000052.1:0-15416 GCF_002099185.1 Streptomyces sp. CB03238
TGCGCTCCAATTCCCTACCGCGCTACGCGCGGTGGCTGGCTACGGCCGAAGGGGGCGCGTGCATCACTTCGGCCGACTGTGTAGAGGTGACGGAAACCCGTAACCCCTGGTCAGGATGCTGTACTGACCTTCAGTCAACCCGCGTGACCTCAGATGCAGTAACCCGCCGGCCAGCACACCGAGGTGCCGACCAACACCCGCAGCATACCCCAGAAAGGCACCCCCGCAACCCCACCAACAACCCATGTTCGGCACGAGCCTGACGGGTCACCAGCCGAAGCGGCGACCGAACCCCAAAACCACCGCACGACCACCCTCAACCCTACTGCCGCCGGGAGGCGTCCACCCGGCACGCTCGCGTGCATCACAACTGGATACTGTGTAGAGCGACCGGAACAAGCGGACCCCCAGACAGGGGAAGGGAATCGGGAGAGAATAAGCGCACCGCGTGAACTCCGCCCGCACCAGATAGAAGCCCGTATAGGCGGCCGGTGACGCCTCTATGCGCCGCTCAAGGAATCTCGCATCACGTGCGCCGACTGTGTAGCAGTGACGGTGGATAGTTACCCCGGGGCGTACTTCTAGGGCCGCGCTCGTTTTTCGCATCTTGCCTCTCTGGGCCGTGAGAGTAGCGTAGATAGAAAACTGCATTCAGGGGCCGCCCGTGCGTGAGTAGCGCGGGCGGCCCCGCGCTTTCAGCCCCGGCCGTCATGCGCCGGAATATCAGCGTGTCAGGCTGATCTATTTCTCTCTTGGGCGCGGTAGATTCGTCTCTGTGATGGATAGCGGTGCGGCGGCCGGTGCTCACGGACGTGGAGTGGTGGCCCGGCTGCGGGCGCGGTGTTGCGAGGGGGTTCTCACGGGCGTGGTGCGGCTGTTCATGAGCGCGAGGGGCGGGTTTGCGGACGGGAGGCGGCGTCTCTGGTGCGCCGGGGTGCGGTCTCGGGTCCGTGAGGCTGGCGCTCTGGGGCGTGGGGGCGGTCTCTGCCGGTTGCTAGCTAGCTCGCTCGCTCGCTTCCACGCTCGCGTGCGAGGGAGCGAGCTAGCTGTAGCATCCGGGCATGACTGACATGCCCGTGGTGGGCAGCTACTCGGAGACGGGTGGCGCGACCAAGACGACGACGGCTGTGTCCATGGCTGTGTCGTACGCGGAGGCGCACCCGGATGAGCTGGTGGTGCTAGGGGATCTGGACCCCCGTGGCGCGGCGACGAAGTGGACGGAGGCCCGGCCGGCGGAGCCTGGCTTGGACGTGTCCGCGATCCTCGGCCAGGACGACGTGAAGGGGTGGGCGGCAGAGCTCGCGGTGCCCCTCGATCCGGCGAAGGGATGGCCGGAGAATCTGCGTGTGATCCCGTCGGGGTTCAGGGCGCAGGCGACGCAGGAGAGTCTGCGCGAGGATCACGCCGAGCTGCGCCTGAAACGAAGTCTTTCGGGCCTGAGAGCTGGTCTCGTGGTCTTCGACTTTCCTAACCGACAGGGAGGTGTGATCACTCAAAACGGTTTGAGCGCGTGCACTGGAATCGTCTACGCGGGAAAGCCGGACGAGGACGGGCTGGACGGAGTGGACGGGGCAATTGAAACCGTCCAGAAGTTCCACGAATACCGCCGGGAGCTTGGAATTCCCGAGCTTCCGCGAGAACTCGGAATTGTGCTCGGTTCGGCGTACCGCGGCGCAATTATGACGACAGATGAAAAACGCGCGGTGGATGTATTCGGGGAGAATTACCCGGAGCTTCTCATTCGGCCATTCGTGCCGTGGCTGGGAATCGTAAAGTCCGCGCGGTCTGCTGGCGAGTGGTACGGGAAATACGCCAAAGGCCGGTCGGTAGGTGCCGCGTACGCGGACATCACAGAGGAGGTTCTGAGTCGATGAGCCCCACGGAGGAGGAGCGGCCGACGCCGCGCCCCCGCCCGCGCCCCGCACGGAATAGTGGGGACCCGGTACGGCCGTCCGGCCCCGGTCCGGCGGCCGGACCGCCCGAAGTGCCGGCGGTTCCCCGGGGGCGCAGGGCGCAGGCCCTGGTACAGCTCAACACCAGGGTGCTCCCCCTGCTTGACGAGCTGGTCGCCGTCGTCGGGGATCGGCGCGGGATGAGCAAGCGCGATGTGGTGGAGCATGCGCTCCGGGAGGCGTACCCGGCGGAGTACGAGGCGCTGCTAGCTCGCGAGCGAGCACGCGAGCGCGCGAGCTAGCGCGGGTGCGGAGCGGCCCGGTGGTACTGCCCCAGCGTGCTGGCACCGGGCCTGACCCGCACACTCCATACCGGCACGAGCTGCCGCCGACCCTACCGGCGCGGTTCGAGCGCGGTGCGGGCGCGTACGGACCTGCCACCGCGGAACGGCTGTACGGCGATCTGCGGGGCGTTCCCGCCTCCGCGCGACGCGAGAGACGCGGGAACGGCCCCCAGGCGCTCACAGGGGCGCGCAGCCGCCTAGAACGGCGCGCCTACCTCCGTCCCCTCGGCCGCCTTCGCTGCCTCAACTGCCGCCGCACGTTCGGCTTCCCACTCCGCATCAGCCTTCTTCTTCGCCCGGCGCGCCTTGATCTCGCACTGGCCGCACAGCGGCCCGAACGGTCCGATCTCCACCAGCGGGGTACCGCACCCGGAGCCGTCGTGCCCGGCGCACACGGCCTCCGGCTCCGGCGCGCGGTAGGCCGCTTCCTGGCAGATCCCGCAGACCCCGCTGCCGCCCGGCACCACGCGCTTGATGCCGCACCGATCGCACAGCGGCCACCCGGCGCACTCCGCGCACAGCTCCCCCCCCGCCTCCGCCTCCGGGGGACGGCCGCACTCGCGGCACTCGCCGTGCACCCGCCGCGTCTTGGCCTCCGCAACGCTGCGGTCCGCCGCAGCCGATGACGACCGCTCAGCGCCGCTGTGCACCCCGCCGTGCGGGCCGTGGTCGGCGAGGTCGGGCAGGGAGGTGCGCGCCGGGGTGGCCGGCAGGGCGCTGATCCGGGCGGAGACGACCGCGCCGGGGCTGGTGCGGATCTCCCCGTCGAACGGGGCGCTCAGCGCGGCGTACAGGTCGCTGCGCGTCCAGGGCGTGGTGGCCAGCAGGTCATCGAGGCGCGCGGCCTGGTCCGCCAGCACCCGTCCGGCAAGCGCGAGCTTGGGCACGGTCCGCCCGAGCCGGTACAGGATCTCTGCGCCCGGGGTCATCTCGACCCGCGCGCCGGGCACCGGGACCCGCCCGGCACCCTCCCCCCCGTTGCTGCCGCTGTTGTCCGGCGCGGCGTCAGCCGCCGCCGGTTCCGCTTTGCTGCCCGCAGCCGGGGGCGCAGCCTCGTCCTTCTGATCGACTTCGCCGCCGTCCGTCCGTCCGTCCGTCCGTTCCTCCGTCGCACCTTCCTGCACGGACGGACGGACGGAGGTAGTAGCGGGTTCTGGAAGGGGGGTATCGACGGGGCTATTGATATTGGGCGTCACCGGTGACGCCACCGTAGCTTCACCGGTGACGCCACCCCTAGCTTCACCGGTGAAGCTACCCCCCCCGCCGGACGTGGCATCACCGGTGACGCCACCCCCCTCCGGGGCCGTCGTCTTCCGCTTGCGCCCGCCCTTGTGCACGACACCGGCCTCCCGCTTCGCCTTACGGCGTGCTTCCAGCCGCGCTTTCGCGACGTCGGCCGCCTTCTGGTCAGGCTTCAGCGGGTCGGTCCACTCGCCGCGCCAGAACGCAGCGTCGAAAAGGTGGTAGATATTGGCGTCGTGCACCTTTTTGCCGTTTGGTCCGGGGTGCGTCTGCTCCTCCACCCGCCACAGCCCGGCACACTCGCCCTCGAAGATCACCCGGTCCAGGGTGCTGAGCGACACATCGAGCTGCGCGGCCAGCTCCGGCCGGTACGGCTTCCCCCGCCTGGTGTCGCGCGAGCCGATGTCGGCGTACGTCACAAAGATCATGTAGAGGGTGCGCAGATTCGTGCTGTACCTGGGGTCACACGCCCACTGGGAGACGAACTGCCCGAACGGCAGGCCACCCCCCCGGCGGACTTCCGGGCCGTAGCGCTTCGGGTCGTATCCAGCAGTCACTGGGATGCCTTTCTGGCCTCCGCGCGGACCTGCCGCATGTGAGGTGCGCCCACGGGTACACTCACCGGAGACCTCGCTTGGTCTCCCGCCGCCCCCATATGGAGTCGTCAGCTCCGGGGATCACGGCGGGTTTTACGTTTGGTGCAGGCGACACTACGCCGCGTGTGTGGGGCGGTTGGTCACCTGGTGGTGATCGTGGTTTGCGTGCCGCCGACCGTGGCCGCGCGGCGGGGGGTCGGCAGTAGGCGAACGGCATGGTCCGCGCCGCGCAGCAGGTCCGGTACCGGGATCCCGTAGTGGGCCGACAGGCGGTCGAGGTCCCGCAGCGACCACGATGACCCGCCCGACCCGCCCGCCTGTTTGCGCGATACCTGACCCTGACTCAGCCCGAGCCCCCGGCCGAGGTCCGCCTGCGTCTCGCCGGCCGCATACATCAGCGCCGCCACGGTGAGTCGTAAATGCCGCTCTGTACTGGACATATGGGCAACTCCCATCAGGTATGAACTGGACGCATATGCGGTCAGGTTCGCCGCTTCGGGCGGACAGGAATGCCTGCCTCCTCTAGCCACCGGTAGAGCACGCCGGGGCCCACCCGGGCCAACTCACGGATGCGGGTGCGTCCGGCGCCCAGCCGTGCCGCTTCAACGGCGCGCGGCTGGATCTCATCGGTGAGGATGCGCTCCGCCTGGGCCAGCAGTTCGGCCCTTCTGGCGCCTGCCTCCGCGACGGCGCGGAGAGCTGCTGCCTGCTGCTCTTCGGGGATCTCGGTCACGGGTCAGAGCATAGCCGAATGAACCGCCAGTGTGGTGGTTGCACTGGCAGTGTTTTTCGTGTCATGGTGGTGCTGCCCCGGAAACGGGGCGGCCCCCGGCGGGTGCTACCAACACCCATGCCGAGGGCCTGTGATCACCCGACCTGACGACACCAGGGAGGCGATCCTGTGATGGATCGTACCGGCGTGCGTATGCACGCGATCACCCGCCACTACCAGCCGCAGACGTGCAACGGCTGCGGCGGCCAGAAGGGGCACGTCGAGACGACGTTCCGTGAGGACGGCACCCGTATCGACATGTGGCGCCCGTGCGGCACGTGCCAGGGCACGGGGGTGCGGTGATGGCGCTGAAGAAGTCGATGCCCATGACCCCGGGGACCCGGCCGGACCCCAAGCACGAGACGACATACCAGGCGTCGCGCGGCGGGCACTTCCCGCAGCCGGCAAAGCCCGTTCCCGGGACCCCGAAGGGGGGCGGGAAGTGAGCGACGACGCGCTGTACGACCGGTACATGAAAGCCACAGCCGCCCACCGCGCGCACCGCAAGACCTGTCCCCAGTGCTCGCCGCACGCGCGGTGCACCAGCGGCCAGCGCCTGTACGAGACCTTCGCCCGGATCCAAGACGCCTACCTCGCCCGGCTCCGCCGGAGCTGAGCAGGCCCGACCTGGTCACAGAAGCGCACCAACCCGGCGGGTTGGCAGGCCACTGTGACGGCGCCCCGGACCGTGCGTGATGCTGCGGGATCGAATCCCGCCCGGGGTACTTCCCCCGACCGCCCTGCACCATGGAGGACCACCCGTGACCACCATGACCGACACGCTCCCCGCCGCGCGGGCACCCGAGCCTGACGCGCCCGCCGAGGAGGTGACCACCCCGGCCGCCGACACCTCCGAGGAAGCCACCGCGCCGGAGCGTACGCCGCCCGCGCTGCGCGACATGCCGGGCATGCTGTGGCCCGTCGCCATCGTCGCTCTGGTCGGCGCTACGGCCGCCGCGCTGGTCGGGTTCGCCCTGTCCTACCGCACGCTCGTGGACGCCGCGCAGGGCTGGGGGTTTGGCGTCTACGGCAGCCGCGCGTTCCCCATTGGGGTGGACGGCGCGATCGTCGGGTTCTACGCGTTCGACTTGATCCTGGTGTGGCGCCGGATGCCCAAGCCGATGTTGCGCGGCGCGGCGCACCTGATGACGGCCGTGACGATCGCCTTGAACGTGACCGCTGCCAGCAGCTCGGCGCCGGGCAGGCCGGATGTGTGGGCGGCGCTTGCTGAGCAGCCGGGACGCCTCATCAGCCACGCCGCCATGCCGATCGTGTTTGTGTTCACGGTCGAGGGCGTACGCCACCTGATCTCGCGCACCGCCCGGCTTGAGGCGGGGGTGGACGCGGGGGTTCTGACCCTGGCGGACTGGGCGCTGCACCCCGTGATCACGTGGCGCATCTTCCAGCACGCGAAGACCTGGCCGTGCACCTACGACCGTGCGCGCAGGGAGGTCCGGGAACTCGCGGTGTACCGGGTGTGGCTGAAGCACCGCCAAGCCATCGAGGCCGGGCTGAAGGAGGGGCAGGTGTCCGCCCTGGACCGCCTGCCCGATCTGCTGGCCCCATACGGCGTCAGCGTCGAGGACGCACTCGCCGTACCAGACGAGATGCGGCGTCGGGAGCGCGAGCGGCAGGCGACGCGTAAGCGCATCGACCAGGAGCTGAAGCACCAGGCCGAGTGCGAGGAACGCGAGCGCGCCCACGCTGAGAAGCTCGCCAAGCTCGCTGCCGAGAAGGAGGAGTTGCGCGCGGCCGGCGAACTCGACGTGCTGCGCGCTGAGGTCGAGGGCGAGCGCCAGGCCGCCGCGCACCTTGCTGCTGCCGCTGCCGATACCGCCGGTATCGAGGCCGCCGCCGCCCGCAGCGCCGCCGAACGGGCGGCCACTGAAGCCGAGCGCCGCGCCGCTGCCGAGGAGGAGGCCGAGGAGAGCGCCCGCACCATGGCGCTGCGCCGCAAGGCGGCCGAGGACGAGCGGGCAGCCGCCCGCGCCGCCAAGGAAGCCGCCGAAGCCGCCGACCGCGCGGCCGACATTGCGGCCCGCGCCGCCGCCAAGGAGGCCGAGGCGCAGCGCATCGCCGCTGCCGCCGAACGCGACAAGGAAGCGGCTGCCGCCGCCGAGCTGCGCGCCGCGCAGGCCCGCGAGGAGGCACGCCGCGCCGAGCTGCGGGCAGTCGCCGCCGAGGACGCGCTGAGCCTGTCCGACCGTGACCGCCGGGTGCGCCGGGTCGCATGGATGATCGCCACCCGCGCGGGCGGTGACCCGCTGCGCCTGCCGCTCGGTGAGATCGAGGTAGCACTGGGCGTCCAGAACGGCGCCGCCAGTACGTACCGCAAGGATGCCGCCGACCTGATCGGCTCCGGCTACGACTACCGCACCGACCCGCTGCACGCCGCCTATCAGGAGGTCTACAAGACCAATTGGGCGTCCGCGTAAGCGAATCGACCTGGTTCGGTGTCGGACCACCGACCTAAGCTCACGGGACGTGATCGCCCCGTGACGGGCCCGGCGGGGATGAGCCCCCCGCCGGACCCTCCTCCAAATCGCATGTGACAGCACATCGGAGGCGAGACCAGTATGACCCGCACAACGACCGATTCCGGCGGCTACACCCGCACCATCCTCCCGCCCCGCCGGCCGCGCTCGGCTGCTCCGGCTCCGGCCCCGGTGCCCTGGCCGATGTTCGGCGGTGACGAGCTGCGCGTCCGCGCGTGGCTGTGGCGGACCCTGGGCGTCGGCGCCGCCGCCACAGGGAGGCACCAGTGAGCAGCAGTCAGCACCCGGACGACTGGTGGAGCGTCCCGCCGCGCGACCGCGACCGCGAAGACGCCGACGCGATGGCCGCCGCCGCAGAGGAGCTGCGGGCCGCAGCCGAGGCGCTGCGCGACGCCAACGCCCCCGCCGCCCCGGAGAAGGAATCTAACTGGGACTGGTCCTGGCTGAAGGACTTCTTCCGTCACAACGAGAACGGCAAGGCGCTCAAGCGCGCCGCGTACACCACCGGCCCCGCAATGGCGTTCGTGCTGTGGGCTTACAGCCAAGACACGGGAAACAACGGCGGTGCAGCCGCGTTCTTCTTCGCGCTCATCGTCGGCGCCGGACACCTCTACTTTCGGCGCCCCTTCACACGGCTGCTCTTCTGCGGGGCGGTATTGGCACCGCTCTACTACTTCCCCGCATTCGTCTCCATTCTGTTCGGCGCAACTCAAATCCTCGTGGGAGGGGCAAAGTGAAGACCGTAACGCTCGGAATGTTCACCGTCGGGTTCCTGATTCTCCTTGCGCGGGTGAGTTGGTGGTATTTCAAGTCGAAGTCGCGCGATTGGAAGGGGCTTATGCCGTTCGCGCTCAGTGCCCTTTCCTTCGCGGCGGCCGGGGCGTGCGTGGGTGGCCTTATCGGCACGGTCATGACGTGGTCCCGGGAAAAGGTCGGGGCGGCCGGTGACTGGGCACTGGAGCAGGGAACGGGCGCACAGCAGGTGAGCGTTTCACGCAGCGCGGAGTTCGGCACGCTGACGCCGTTCGGAGCCGTCGTCATGCTCGGCCTGATCGTCGTATTCGTCGTGCTGTTCAAGACCGCGAAGCGCAAGCCTAAGAAGGAACTGAGCTGGGGCGCGCCGTGCGGCCTGACACTCGGCCCCTTCCTCGGAGCGATCACGATCGTTCCGCTGATCAACGGTCTCGGCGATCTGCTCATCTATCAGCCGTTCTTCGCCTGAACCACCCCGGCCGGGTCCCCGGACGGAACGCCCGTCCGGGGACCCGCGTGCGAGACCACCCGTGCAACCGGCTGGAGCCCCCAATGTCCCGTGACGAGACCGAACCCCAGACACCTGACACCGAACCCGCCGCGATTCCCGACGCGGACGGGGAGACGAGCGAGAACAGCGAGACGACGCGTCCGGCGGCCGGGGCGCGGCTGGTCGCCGGCGCCCGGCACATGGCAGCGAAGCTGCGGCACACGCTCGCCACCGGCCACCAGGCCGACGACGAGATCCGCCGCATCCTCGTGCAGCGCCAACTGGTCGCGTACGAAGCCGTACGGGAGACCGCGCGGGAGGAGCTGGAGGAGCTGCGCCGCCAGATCATCAAGCTGGAGATGCGGGGCGCTGAAGACGGCTACACCGCCGAACAGAAGGCAGAGGTCAAGGCGCTGCGCGACGAGCGCACCCGGCGGGAGCGGGCGCTACGCGACCTGGTGAAGCAGCCGTTCGAGCCGGTACAGCCGACGCCCGATCAGATTCAGCGCGCCCGCCGCGTCGGCAGTACCAAGCTGGTCGTGGGACTGCTGGTGGCGCTCGGCGCGCTCGGCGCCTTGCTTGTCCGCGCCCCGGCTCTGTTGCTGCTGGTCGTTCCCGGTGTCCTGGTGGCTCTGTGGCGGGCGGGAGGGCAGCCGCCCGTCCTGACTACCCGCCCGGTCCCTGAGCGGCTGCTGGCGCGTCCAGAGCTGGCCCCCCGGGCGTTCACTGACGCGGTCGTCCTCGGGGCGGATCTGGACGGCGTGCCTATCGACACGGATATCCGTGGTGTCGAAAGCCCGGACCGTGCAACCGAGTGCATCCACGGTGCGCTGGTCAAGGAAGGCGTGGACGTGCGGGAGGTCCACTCCGCTACCCGCACGCCGTGGGGGTGGCAGACGACCGCTGTACTCAGCGCCGGTACCGCAGCCGATGTGGTGAAGGCCATCCCGCGCCTGGTCACAGATCTGCGGGTGGGCGAGGGGCGCGTCATGGCGGCCGGGAGCACCGAAGACGGGGCCGTGGTCACCATGCGCATCCTGACCAAGGACCCGTTCGCCGCACCGCCTGCTTACCCGCTGCGCACGCCCAAGTCGTGCTCGATCCTGGACTCGTTCAGCCCGTGCATCAGCCTGGACGGGGAGCCCACGCCGCTGACCCTGGCTGGCAAGCACGTGCTGATCGTGGCGGACACAGGGGGCGGCAAATCAACGATGACCCGCGCTCTCGCGGAGTACGTCACCGCGTGCAAAGACGCTGTGGCGGTGGACATTGACCCGTCCGGACGTGGTCTGGGGCCGCTGCGGCGGGCCGCCGTCCGCATTGCTCTGACGCCTGAACAAGCCGAAAAGGAACTTGAGCGGCTGTTGAGTGAGGCCAAGCGCCGCATTGCCTCACTCGACGAGACGCAAGACAACTGGGAAGTTACTCCCGAAGCGCCCGCCATTCTGGCCTTCTTGGATGAGTACCCGCAGCTCACGAAGAAGGGTAAAAAGCATGCGCTGGATCTGCTGAGGATCGGCCGGAAAGCCCGTATCACGCTGGTCATCTGTACTCAGGATGCGACCGCCGACATTATGGGTGACGCCGTGGCGGACGCATTCCAGATCCGAATCCTGATGCCGTGTCGTGCCGCTGACGTACCCGTGGTGGTTGGGCGCTCCACCGCTGCCTCTGAGGGGTGGCTGCCCCACCTCCTGGTGGCCGGTGACGATGACGACCCGGCCGATTCCGGGCGCTGCTACATCGTCGCTGCCCGCCTCCGTGAGCCGATCCTCCGGTACGTCATCCCGCTGGACGCCCCCACGGCGCTGGAGCGTGCCAAGGAACGCGTGGCAGCCGGCCTGCCCGCCATCGATGCCGTGACCCTCGGAGAGGCGGCGCGGGAGCCGGTTGCGCCGTTCGCGGGGCGGTTGCTGCGGGCGTTCGACGACGCGGAGAAGGATGTCCTGACCGTGGCTCAGGTGGTCGAGGCCCTGGCCGCCGACGAGCCCGAGCGGTGGCGTCAGTGGGACGCGCGCAAGGACAGGCTTGCCATGGCCGGACGGGAGATCCAAAAGGAGCTCAAGGCGGCCGGAGTGGACGTTGCCACGGTGAGACTCACCGACGTGAAGGGGCGCCCCAGCGCTTACCGGCTGGAGGATCTCAAGGCCGCACTTGACCAGTCCGAGTGAGCCAGCCGACCTGTCACCGGCCTGTCAGCGGCCTGGCCCCGACCTGTCACCAGACAGGCCGGGGCCGTCCGGTGACAGCCCGGCGACAGGCCGCCGGACAGGTTGTGACCTGCAAATACAGGTCAGACAGGCGCGATTGGCCTACCCCCCGCTCTGGCGCCTGAGAGCATCAGAGCAGCCCCATCAAGGAGGAAATGGATGCCCGAGCCCAAGCCGTCGAGCGAGACATGCGACCTGGTGCAAGGCCCGGCGGGTGACCTGTGCCGGGGAGACGGGGGCGGGCGGTCGGTTAAGGCGCCCGAGACGCCCGAGGCACTGGACCCCCTGACCGCCTTCGCTCACTCGTGCGCCGACGGCGCGGCGTGGGTGATGGAGCAGCTCGGGAAGAGCATCACCGGTGCGGGGGCCGTCGACTTCACCACCGGGGGCTTCCTGGCCCAGTACGCCATCGTGTTCGCCGCCTCTACCGTCCTGACCCTCGTCCTGTGGCTCATCGCCGTCGCCAAACGCGCCATGCGTGGCGTGCCGCTGACCACGGCGGCCGGGGAGGCGATCGGGTTCCTCTGGCTCACCGTGGCCGCCTCCGCCTTCACACCGCTCATCCTGCATGTGGTGGTCGGCGCGGTCGATGGCGTCACGACCGCCGTGGCCGGCACCGGAGACGCGTCCTCTGCGCACCTCTTTACCTCCATGGCAGCCACACTCCGCGCCGGTGGTGAAAACCTCGGAGGTGGTCCGATCATTCTGCTGATCACCTCCTTCGTGACGATCGTCCTGGGCGGACTGCTGTGGGTCGAACTGGTGCTACGTGCAGCCGCTCTTTACCTCGGTGCGATTCTCGGAACCGTGGTGTACGCGGGGCTGGTTGACCGAGACCTCTGGGGCAAGGTGCGGCGCTGGGCAGGCGTGATGATCGCCATCATCCTCATTAAGCCAGTCATCGTCTGCTGCCTCGGCGTTGCGAGCGTATTCACCAGCGAAGAGGGGCCAAACACCGCGCCCGTGGTCGTCGCGGGGCTTGTGGTAATCATCCTGGCGCTATTCGCCAGTGTGCAGGTATTCCGATTCGTTCCCGGATACGGCGACGACATCGCTTCAGGGCTTGCCGCGCGAGCCGCGATGACCGGTGGGCGGCTGGCAAAAAGCGGTGTACGGGCGGGTGTTACGGCGGCTGGCATCGTTACACAGGGAATCCAAACTCATGGATCACGACCCCCGCGCCAATCCGGGCCCAGTCAAGGAAAGTCGAACGGAAGCGTCAACGGAGTTTCCCAAGGGATTCAGAAACACGGATCTCGGGGAGGGAGCAGCAAGCCTAAGAAGTAAATCCACAATTTGAACCGCGGTCCCCTTTCCTGATTTTCGGCGAGGGGGCCGCGGTTGCATTTCATGGCCTTTTTGTAATACGCCTGTGGCGCAAATGGTTCGGCCGTGTCAGTGGCTTTGGCTATCCTCAGTGGCTCGGCGATCACAGGAGGCGGGGGCAAGTGCGCGACGAAGAGCAGGCGTTGGCGGTCACTGTGGGGCTGCTACTGCTTATAGGCGGTGTCCTGATGGCGCGTGAGCTGCTGGGCGTCTGGGTGGCCTTTGGGCTCGGCTCAGGTGCGGTGGTTGGGGGATACTGCCTTCCTTGGGTGATCCGATGGGTGACCATTCGCCGCGCTGTGCGACAGCTACGCCGCTATCGCTAGCGGACGAGACCACACAGAAATGCGGCCCCCCTCACGAATCAGTGAGGGGGGCCGCATTCCTCACGGCTACACAGTCAGCCGGAGTGATGCAGTACTTCTGAGATCAGATCACTCCGAGTTCCGTGAGCACCGCTGCGCGGTCGGCGGGCAGCCTCGCGCGGCGGCTGCGCTGGTTGGCCAGCCATACGCCCAGCTTCACCTCGTGCTCCTGGTCCTCGTGCACGACCCGTTCGACGTGCGCCCGGGAGACGCCCGTCAGGGTGCCCTCACGGGCAAGGTAGGCGCGGGCCGCCGCTACGCCCCGCTCCCATGCTGCCGCCCGGCCGCTGGCCTTCGGCGCGGCCGTGGGCTCGGGCGCCGTGACCCCGAGCGCGGCCAGCCGCTCACGCTGCTCCTCCGACAGCTCCGCCCACGTCTCGCGCTGCCGTACGAGCCACCGGCCGACGTCCGCGCCGTGCACGGTCACCCCCGGCGTGATCTCATCGACCGCCGCGCCGCCGTCCACCACCAGCGCCCGCACGCCCGCGTAGTGGCGCTGCCAGTCGATCGGCCAGTCCGGGCACCAGTCCGGGTCGATCTCAGCGAGCTGTGCCGCCTTCTCAGGGCTCAGCGCCCCCGGTCGGCGGCAGTTGGACAGCCACTGCCCAATAGGCCGTCCCGTGGCCCCTGACGGCCCCTCCAGCGCCCGCGCAGCCTCCCCGCCCGGCTCGGCCACCACCGCGCCGCGCGGCGCGGCCAGAGTCCCGTAGCGGCCCATGTACAGCCGCGCCGCAGCCAGGTTGTCCTGCCACTCGGCCTCCGCCGGGTCCCACACCATCCCGAGCCGTTCCAGCCGCGCCACGCGCCGCCCATCGAGCTGACCCGACGCGTACGCGGCACGCTGCCGGCGAATCCACCGCCCCAGCGGGTAGCCCTGCCATTCCGCGCCCAGCGGCACCCGCAGGTGCCCCTCACGGGACGACCACAGCCGCGCCGCCCAGTACCCCCGCGTCCAGTCCTGCCGCTCGGTGTCGATCACCCGCAGCGAGACCAGCTCAGCGACAGCGGCCGGATCACGCGGCGAGGAAAACCGCAGCAGCATCCGGGATTCCTCCTCACCCTCCTCGGGCTCCGGACCAATCCACTCACCCTCCTCACGCGGCGAGTTCTCCTGTGGAATGGCGAGCATTTCAACCGCGCGCTCATCGTGCGCCCGCAAACCCTCCAGCACCTTGACCAGTGGCCGGTACGACGCAGAGGTGACCATGTCGGACGGAGTCTCATCCGGCCCCAGGAAAACGGGCACGATCAATGACGCGAGCTTTCCCGCGTTCGGCTTCTGACGCAGCGCCCGCCCGATCGCCTGAACGATATCGACCGACGAACCCTTGGGGTCCAAAAGCGCCACCGCATCGACCGCCGGGCAGTCCACTCCCTCACCCATAACCCGGCAGTTGGAAAGCACCGCACGGTGCGCCGTGCCGCCGAATTGCCCCAGCACCGTTGCCCGGTGGTCGGATTCGTGCTCACCGCGCAGCCAGCCCGCCCACACCGACTCCGGGTATTTCTCCGGGTCGGACGCGTGCAACTCGGCAGCCTTCTTTTTCAGGCCCTTACAAAACGCTTCGGCCTCTACCGTGCGGTGGTGGAACGTAATGATTTTCTGCAAGCCGTGCTCGGCAGCCGTCCGCAGCAACGCCGCTTGCAGCGCCCCCAGCCGCTGGCCGCGAACCTCCTCCTCTCGCGCCTCCGGCCCGGACAGCCGCTCAGGCGTCACCACCGGGTCCCGCACCTCGACGACGAGGATCTGATACCGGGCCAGCAACCCCAGGCTGATGGCGTCCGCCAAGCCCAGCTCGTACACGATCGGCCCGAACACCTCCGGGTCATCCATCGAACACGCCAGCTCCGCCGGCAGCGGGTCCCGCGCCCCCTCCCGCACCTCATAGTGAGGCGGACGCTCCCGCCAAATCCGAGGCGTAGCCGTGAAATACAGGCGCCGCGCCGCCGGAATCTCCGACTGACGATGAATCGCCGCCCACGCCTTACCTAGACTCCCCGACGTCCGGTGCGCCTCATCGACCACCACCAGGTCGAAAGGCTGCATCATGCCGCCGTATTCCTCGCTGAATGCCTTTGTGAGAACCGGCAGTGACGCGTACGTGGCGTACATCGTCACCGGGCCTTTCCCATACCGCTCGGCGAGCACCACCGGATTTGTGGTCGTCCGCACCCCCGCCGCATACAGCCCGGCGTCATCGTCCAGAGAACACACCGCCAATGACTTACCGTCATGTCCCTCCGCGCGCCATTCCCTTGCCGTCTGCGTCAGAAGGTCGAGAGTCGGCAGCATGACGAGAATCCGGCCGCCCTTTGCGATGCGCAGTGCGGAGTGCGCAGCAATAAGGGTCTTTCCGGTGCCACACGCCGCCACCACAGAAGCGCGCAACCCGTTGGCGGGGATTCCTTTCGGCGGTGTGTCGAGGGCGCTTACGGCCGCCTCTACGGCCTCTACCTGGTGCGGGCGGAGTTCACGCGGTGCGCTCATTGTTCCCCATTCCCGACCCCCTGCCCGGGGGGTCCTCTTGTTCCGGTCGCTCTACACAGTGCCGAGTTGTGATGCACCGGAGCGTGCCGGGTGGTCGTCTCCAGACGGTAGCAGGGTTGGGGGTGGTCGTGTGGTGGTTTTGGGATTCGGTCATGGGTTCGGCTGGTGACTCGTCAGAGTCGCGCTGTGGTTGGCCTGTTGGTGGGTGTTAGGGGTCGTCTTCCTGGGGTATTCTGTGGGCGTGCTCGGCGGTGCGAGCGTGCTAGCTCGCACGCTCGCTAGTCGGGTGGCTGACCGTGCGTCACGTCTACCTGGGGGTTGTGGTGTTCTATCACCTCTACACAGTCGGCCGAAGTGATGCACGCGCCCCCTTTGGCCGTAGCCAGCCACCGCGCGTAGCGCGGTAGGGAATTGGAGCGCAGCGGAAATTCCCGCTCCTTTCG
>NZ_NBCN01000053.1:0-11100 GCF_002099185.1 Streptomyces sp. CB03238
CCCGCGGCGCGGGTGCCGCATCGCTGCGCGATGCGCAAACGAACACCCGTGCTTCGCACGGGTGTTGCGCTCCCGCTCCGCGGGAGCACTGGTGGGACGCTGCGCGTCCCACTCACCCCCGGTGCTGCGCACCGGGGGTGACGCTGCGTTCGCTGCGCTCCCGCAGCGGTGGGCCTTCGGCCCATTTCCCGGCCTTCCGCTTCGCTTCAGGCGGGGGGTGGCGGGTCCGCTGCGCTTCCCCGCCTCAACGGCTCTTCCGGCTGCGCCTCCAGGACCGTTGGGGCCCGCTGGCGCGGGCCGGGCCGGCTATGTGGGGGTGGGGGTCGCACGTTCGTGTCGGGTTCTAGTGTGCGTGTGCATCAGGTTGATGCAGCATGTACCGTTGGCGGAAGCACGGGACACCCGCCAACGATCCGGGCCGGGTGTTTTCTTACCAGGAGGGTGGTGGCAGGTCGGGGCGGCATACCTCGCAGGCGCCAAGCCTCGCTTGGACGTCACTGCGTGGGACAGACTCGATGTCGTGGACATCGTGGCCTTTCCAACGGGCATACCGTTGGCCGTCCTTGAGGCCTTCGCAGTTTGGTGTGCGGTGGTAAACACTGCCGCCCTTCGTGATGTACACCCTTCGGGGGAGATTTGATTGTGCTGAACGGCAATGGTCGCACTGGGAAGATGGAAGGAACATAACCTCGCAGAAGTCGTTAGCCATGACCAAAATTCTAATGTGCTGCTCCTCTCGTGACCATGTTCTTTTCGGTCAAGGAAGGTCGTGAACCGATGTTGCACCGAGGCACTCTGACTGGGTGACAAGTGGAGAGGCAGGCTTTCAGAGTAGATTCTGCTCGCCTCTGTATGAATTACCTCTGAACTCAGAAAATAGGAGACATTGAATGCCGGTGATCCAACTCCGGGAACACCAGGTAGACCAGAAAGCGCGTTTCCGTAAGTGGGTGGGATTCCCTGCAAGGTCATCCGTGCCCCCGCAGGGTGCCCGGGGCACGATCGTGTCAGCGACCGGCTCGGGCAAGACGATCACGGCCGCCGCGTGCGCGCTGGAGTCGTTCGCGGACGGCCGGATCCTCGTCACCGTGCCAACTCTGGACCTGCTCGTGCAGACCGCCCAGGCGTGGCGCCTGGTGGGGCACCGGGCCCCGATGGTCGCAGTGTGCTCGCTGGAGAACGACCCGGTCGTCAATGAGCTGGGGGTGCGCACCACCACCAACCCGATCCAGCTCGCCCTGTGGGCCGGATCCGGACCGGTGGTCGTGTTCGCCACGTACGCCTCCCTGGTGGACCGCGAGGACTTCGACGACCCGACGGGCCAGGTACGCGTTCGCGGGCCGCTGGAGGCAGCCCTGGCGGGCGGAGAGCGCCTGTACGGCCAGCAGATGGCAGGCTTCGACCTCACGATCGTGGATGAGGCCCACGGAACCGCTGGTGATCTCGGTCGGCCGTGGGCGGCGATCCACGACAACGCCCGCATCCCCGCCGACTTCCGGCTCTACCTGAGCGCGACCCCACGCATCCTCGCCGCGCCCCGGCCGCAGAAGGGCGCGGACGGCCAGGAGCTGGAGATCGCGTCGATGGGCCAGGACTCCCAGACCTACGGTCCCTGGCTTGCCGAGCTCGGGCTGAGCGAGGCGATCGAGCGGGGCATCCTCGCGGGTTTCGAAATCGACGTGCTGGAGATCCACGACCCGTCGCCGGTCCTGGGAGAGTCGGAGGAGGCGCAGCGGGGCCGACGCCTGGCGCTTCTGCAGACGGCGCTCCTGGAGCACTCCGCAAGGTGGAACCTGCGCACGGTCATGACGTTCCACCAGAAGGTGGAGGAAGCTGCGGCGTTCGCGGAGAGGATGCCGGAGGCGGCCGCTCAGCTGTACGTCAACAACACCTCGAACGACGACCTGGCGGCCGCGGACCGGCTCCCCGCGTCGTCGATCGACGCGGAGTTCTACGAGCTGGAGGCCGGACGGCACGTCCCGCCGGACCGGGTGTGGGCGGCGTGGCTGTGCGGCGACCACCTCGTGTCCGAGCGGCGCGAGGTGCTGCGGCAGTTCGCCAACGGAATCGACGCAGCCGGCCGCCGGGTCCACCGCGCCTTCCTCGCCAGCGTTCGCGTGCTCGGCGAAGGCGTCGACATCACCGGCGAACGGGGTGTCGAGGCCGTCTGCTTCGCCGACACCCGCGGCTCGCAGGTGGAGATCGTGCAGAACATCGGCCGCGCGCTGCGCCTCAACCGCGACGGCACCACCAAGGTCGCCCGCATCATCGTGCCCGTCTTCCTCCAGCCCGGCGAGGACCCGCAGGACATGGTCGCCTCCGCCAGCTTCCGCCCCCTCGTAGCCGTCCTTCAGGGCCTGCGCTCCCACGATGAGCGCCTGGTCGAGCAACTTGCCTCCCGCGCCCTCACTCATGGACAGCGCAAGGTGCACCTCCGGCGTGACGAAGGCGGGCGGATCGTCGGCGAGGTGGGCGAGGACCAGGAGCATGACGGCACCAGCGGTGTGGTCGAGTCGGCGCTGCTGCACTTCTCCTCTCCCCGGGACGCGGCGACCATCGCATCGTTCCTGCGCACGCGGGTGTACCGGCCGGAGTCCCTGGCGTGGCTCGAGGGCTACCAAGCCCTGCTCCGATGGCGAGCCGAGAACAAGATCACCGGCCTGTACGCCGTGCCCTACGACACCGAGGTCGAGGTCGGCGTCACCAAGGACTTTCCCCTGGGGCGGTGGGTGCACCAGCAGCGCAAGGCGCTGCGGGCCGGCGAACTCGATCCGCACCGCAAGGAGCTGCTGGACGCGCCGGAAGCCGGGATGGTGTGGGAGCCCGGCGAGGAAGCCTGGGAGAACAAGCTCGCCGCACTCAGGTCGTACCGGCGGGCCACCGGGCACCTCGCGCCCCGCCAGGACGCCATCTGGGGTGAGGGCGAGGCAATGGTGCCCGTCGGCCAGCACATGGCCAACCTCCGGCGCAAGGGAGCCAAGAGCGGCCTGGGCAAGGACCCGGAGCGGGCCGCCGTACGCGCGGCGCAGCTCACCGCGATCGACCCGGACTGGGACTGCCCGTGGCCCCTGGACTGGCAGCGGCACTACCGCGTCCTCGCGGACCTCGTCGACGCCGACGGCAGCCTGCCTGACATCGCACCCGGCGTCCTGATGGACGGCGACGACATCGGGCGGTGGCTTCAGCGGCAGAAGCAGCCAGCTACTTGGGCGCAGCTGTCGACCGAACAGCAGGAGCGGTTGTCCAGGCTGGGCATCAAACCGCTTGAGGCGCCGTCTCCCGCCGCGGCGACCGCGCGTACGGTGAAGGGACCGACTAAGGCGCAGCAGGCATTCCAGCGCGGCCTGGCCGCCCTCGACCAGTGGGTGGAACGGGAAGGCGCCCACCGGCCTGTACCGCGCAGCCACAGCGAAGAGATCATGGTCGACGGCGAAGCGGAGCCGGTGGTCGTGAAGCTGGGCGTATGGGTCTCTAACACCAAAACCCGGCGGGACAAGCTCACCCAGGAGCAGCGGGACGCGCTGTGGGAGCTGGGCGTGGAGTGGGCGTAGCAGACGGAAACTGCTGGCCGCGCCCCGGCCGCCGTGCACGGCCTGCCTGCCCGCGGTGCACCTCGGCGTCGGCTCTGATCCCTCCTCGGATCTGAGGTGAGGAACCTCACCAGGCTTGTCACCGGCGCGAACGGCCCCGTCCAGGACGAGGTTGTGCATAACGCTGGCCGCACCGTGACCAGCCTCCCCCCTTGTCGCGTCGGTTGGGGACGGGCCCTGTCCCCGGAGCCGAACTCCAGGCCTCGTACCGGATCGCAGCGCCCGGGAAGGGCACCACCTTGCACGGCACAGCGCGACCGTCCGGCACCGGGAGCCGAGCGTGCAGCGGGCTTGTCAAAGACGCCTCAGGCCGGAGCGCAAACTCAGGTGTCGCAGGCCGCTGGATGAGCTGCCACAGGGATGTCATCGAGGCGAGACGGTGCTGGCCATCAACCACGAGGGGACTCATCACCCCCAATAGATTCGTTTTCCCGAACCCGACCCGGCCAAAGACCGCCCCGGACCGTCCCGGGACCGGCACACCGGTCGCGAGAGCCGGTGACCGTCCAATGCGGTCCGAGAGAGCATTCAGGTACCGGAGGAGCGACCCCCGTGCACTGCGAGGCGCGGGCGGTTCTGGCAGGCTCTTGCGCAGCCGGAACCCGCGGCGCGCGTCGGCCGACGGGGCGGAGCGGGCTCTCTGGCGGTCGGGGGATCGTTCTGCACGGCGGCGATCGCGGTAGGCGGCCTGTCGGCAGGCGTTGGAGCAGAACTCGCGAGCGCGGCCGGTCGGCGGCTGGTCGAACAGCTTGGCGCACGTCTCCCGCGCGCAGCGGTGCACGACCGGTACCTCGGAGTGGCCTTCCCAGAGCAGGGAGGAGAAGCGGGGGCCGCCGCGCGAGCGCAGGTCCTCCAGCAGTGCGTCGCTGTGTGGGGACTCCTTGATCTTATGGAGGATGCCGGCCAGGGCGCTTTCCACGAATGAGGCAGTCGTTCCGTGTTTCCGAGCGATCTGGTCGGGGTGCAGGCCGTGGACGAATTCCTTGAGCAGTTGCAGTTCACCCGGCTTAAGCAGTCCGCGCAGCGCGCGGTCTAGCAAAGGCTCGCCCACGTGTCGGGACACTGGGTCTCGGTCAGGCCCGTAGATCTTCCGCCTCGTCACAAGACCGCCCCCTCCGTCCCGCTCCCCGTCTCCGCACCGCCCGTCGGCTCCACCACACCAGCCCTGGGATCCGTGGCCGCCACACTCGACGCCGGATCCACCTGCGGCTGGGGCGTACCAGCCTGGCTGCCGACAGGCAGCGCCTGTCGGATGCCCCGGCCCAGCGCCACCACCAGACCCGACAGGGTCCGCCCCACCGACTCCAGCACCCGAGGCAGGTCCTCCGGCCGGGTACGCTCCACCACCCTGTCGGCGGTGCGCGAGAAGAACACGATCGCCACCACAACGACAGAGCACAGCAACAACAGGGCGAACCCGACCAGCAGGATCACGGCCAACGTATTGTCCACTCGCGCCTACTCCTCCAGCTCCAAAAACGCTGATGGGCCCCGACACCAGCGGTGTCGGGGCCCATCAGCAGTTCGGCAACAAAAAACCCCGCACGGGGCGGGGCAAGCTGTCCGGGCACACGACTGCCCGTCCGAGCCGGACCGTAGCCAAGTTACCGCCCCGCTACAAGCACGCACCGCCAACCAGCCAATTTCCGCAGGTCAGAGGGCATTGGGAAGAGAGGGAGCAGCAAGAGGTTTCGTAACGGCCTGCCAGAGTGCTGCTGGCCCAGCCTGCGGACCGAGGGATCCCGGGGCGGGTTCCGCCGGTCGGGGGCGGTCTCCAGCTCGCGGTCGACGACGTCCTTCCTGACCCGCGCCGCCGGCCTGTCGCCGGTGCTCCCTCAGGGGCTCATAGCCTGCGCCAGGCGGGGCCGTCCCGAAAATTCAGGAACTGGCAGGCAGAGGGCGGGCGGTGTGGGAGAACTGACGCTACGAACTGCGGGGTCTGGTCCCGTCGGCTGGCCGCTTGGAGAGGCAGACGTGGGACAGGTCGAGCAGGGACTGGAGCGCACGTTGCGCACCCGGCCCGTTCCCTCAAGCACCGCGGCCCGCCTACGATTTCTGCTCGCGACGCACCAGGGTTCCACCCGGAAGGTGGCCACCGTGCTGGGGGTGTCGCAGCGCACCGTGCAGCGGTGGGTAACGAAGAAGTCCGGAGCACGTCGTCCGCCGGGTCGGATGCAGGTCCGGGCGATCGAGGAAGCGGTCCTGGCTCGGTGGCAGCCCCGAGTACGGGCTCGTCGGCGCGCCCAGGCCGAGGCGGAAGGCTTCGTCTTCCATACCAGGGCGCGATTCGGGTCCGCGGCTCCGGCAGGGTCCTCGGACGATCCGCGGGTGCGGTGGATCACGCAGTACCTGCCTGGAGAGGTAGCCCGGGAGCTGTTCGCCGCCCGGGATGCCGGCGCGGGCGAGCAGCAGCAGACGGTGCTCCTCGCCCGCGCGCTGGGGCACGCCTATTTCCGCGACGGGGGCCGCCGCTCTCACGGCCTGCACATCGCCTTCAGCGACCTGGAATTCGCCGACTTCTCGATCGGATAAGCCTCTCCTTTCGACCGGACGCCAAGGTGTTCACCGTCGTGAGGGCCCGGCACGCCTGGCCGGCATCGCTTCATACCTCTCGGCTTCCTGCCGTTCGCGCCAGTCCCACTCCACCCGGCCGACCGGGCCTTGGCGGCGGGCCGCGGGCGGCTGTGGCGGGCGCAGCCTGGCCGTCTCTGCCACGCGCAGCAGGTGCCCACGGTCGCCTGGCGCGGCGAGCAGCTCCTGATCCTCGCCGGATACGAGCCGGGTGAAGCAGGCCGAGGCCTGCAGGAAGATGCCCGCCCAGTCGGGTACGGGGTAGGCGGCGCAGCCGTCGGTGTAGCGGGCGCGGTCGTGCAGGGCGAGCGTGGCCGCGGCGTCGTGGTAGTCGCGGGGGCGGGCGGTGGCGAGTTGCTGGAGGGATGCGCCGGTGAACAGTGCGGCGGCGACGGCCGCGGCGAGGCGGGGGTGTGCGGTCGCCGTGTGAAGCCGGTGGGCGACTTTCTGGGCGGTGGGCGCGGTGAGAGGAGCGGGCGGTGGGCGATGCCGCCAGATGATCGGGGGCGGCTTGCATGGGTCAGCGCAGGGGCGGGGGGCTGTCGTAGGAGACGAGGCGGTCCAGTGCGGGCAGGGTGAGCCACCGGCTGGCCGGCCCGGGGGGCTCGCCTGCAGGCGGGGGTTCGGCGATAGGCGTGCCGTGGTAGTGGCGGCGGGCTTCCTCGAAGTCGGCGGTGACGGAGTAGTCGGCCGTCCGCAGGACCTGGTGCAGGGCGGCGGGAAGGTGAGGGCGGCGGCAGACCAAGGTCAGGTGGATACCGGTGATGGCCTGTAGCTGCAGGAGGCGCATCGTGCGGCGGGCGGTGAGGCGGTGGGCGCGCAGGACGGTCAGCCGGGTGACGGGCAGGGCGGTCATCCAGGCGGCAGCGGCTTCCCAGGCGGGCTGACGGCCGGCAGGGAAGCGGCCCGGGAGCAGGGGCGGTTTACCGAGAGCGGCGAGAAGGTCGTGGGCGAGGCCGGTTTCACTGGTGGTGCCCGGGCCAGGGTGCAGAGTGATCCGGCCGGACGGTGGATGGTGGGCGGCCAGGGCGGTGTGCGTGTGCAGCGCGTCGTCGTGGCGGTCGAGAACCACGGTGACGGGCGGCAGCGGTGGGGCGGGAGGCATGGGCGGTGTGGTCAGGCGAGGCGGCTGAAGGCCCAGCGCAGCAGCTCCTGGTCCACGCGGGCGCGACCGGTGCGGGCCAGTGCGGTGCGGGTATGGGCGGTCAGCTGGGCCCAGGCGCGGAAGTTGCCGTGGGCTGCGTGGCTGTCGGCGAAGGCGATGTCGTCGGGGTCGGCGTCGGCCCAGACCGGGTGGAACAGAGGGATGACCTCGAGGACCTCGTCGGGGTTGAGGCGGGTGAAGTGCTGCCAGATGAAGATGCGGGAGGAGAGCATCGGTTCGCGGCGCAGCACGGTGTGGCAGCCCTCGCCGCCGACGAAGATGATGGCGAGCTGGGTGGCTGGTTCGTCCCACAGGTAGCGGAAGTATTCGAAAGCCTCGCCGTTGAGCCACTGGGCCTCGTCGACCAGGAAGGTGCGGGGGCGTTCGGCCAGGGCCGTCTTCAGCAGCCGGTCGAACTCGCTGGGGTGGCGCGGTGGTTCACCGGCCAGGTCGAGGGCGGTGAACAGTTCGTAGCGCACCGCGCGGGCGGTGGGCCGGGCGCGGAAGGTGATCTTGCGGACGTCCTCGCCGGGTTCGAGTTCGTGCAGGCAGGTGTTGACGGCGAGGGTCTTGCCGAAGCCGGCGCCGCCGTGGATGCACATCATGGCCCGGGCGGCGACGGTGTCGGTGATGTTGTCCCGGGCGGTGAGCAGGGCGCGGGTGGTGACCACGGAGGCGTCGGGCAGGTCGACGTACTGGTAGGTGGCCGCGGTCACGAGGCGTCTCCGTCTTCGTCGGTGGTGGGAGGTGCGGCCCGTCTGTCCGGGCTGTCCGGGGCTGTTGCGGTGACGTCACGGCTGGCCGGGGGTGGGGCGGGCCTGCTCGGCGTGGTCAGCGCGACCAGGGAAGCCGGGGTGCACCAGTCGGCCGGGGGTGCAGCGGGCGGGATGACGTCCGGCAGCGCAAGCTGCGACAGACTGGTGCCGGCACTCTGGGCGAGTTCGGCGTCGGCCTGCGCACCGGTCAGCGCGCCGAGCCGCCGAGGGGGCTCGGCCTGGGTGACGGCGGCGTAGCGCTCCCGCTGGGATGCTTCGAGGTCCTTCTTCAGACGGCGGGCGCGGGCGGCCCGTGCCCGCCGTACGGCGCTGACCTGTTCCTCGGTGGCCTGATCGGCCAGATCCGCCGGCCCCAGGTAACGGCCGGTGACCGTGTGGTAGACCTCGATGCGGTGGTCGTGGTGGGGCATGAAGCGGATGCGGACCTGGATCCCGGCCTGGCCGGTCATCCACGCACCCACGTAGTCGCGTTTCTTGAAGCGGATGCCGCGGGTGGTCAGCGTGCGGGTGCCGGCGTCTTCGAGAGTGAACGTCCACAGATCCGCGGCCGGTACGTCCCGCAGCGGGGTGGGATCGTCCTGCCACGCCTCAAGCGGAGTCTTGCCTCGCAAGGGCGCGGGCTGATGTTCGGTGTTCCACCACCGTGTCCAGGCCAGCAGCCGGGCGGTGAAATCCTCGAACCCGAGCAGCACCTCGTCCTTCGGGCGGCCGGAGCGTTTGCCGGGGCGCGGCTGGCGGGCATAGCCGGGCAGCGCGGCCAGGAACATGCTCTCCACCGCCCGGTTCAGCCCCTCCACGGTGCCCTTGAGATGAGGGGTGTAGGCGGGCAGGTCCTCCACCGTGACGTCCAGCAGATCGAACGCGGCGGTCACCGTCCGGGACAGGAAGTCCTTGCCGCGGTCCACCCGTACCTTCTCCGGCAGGCCCCCGAAGGGGCCGTAGGGTTCCTCGCGCAAGACCGAGGAGCGCAGCGCGGCCAGCACCGACTCCCGCGACGGATGCACCGGCGTGACCGCGACACCGGTGATCGCGTTCGTCGCACAGTCGGTGAACCAGGTGATCCACGGCCTGCGTGCCCTGCCGTCGACATCGACCAGCACCGGCACCGGCATGTGGTCGGTCTCCCACACCTGGTTGCGCCAGCCCCGCGGCCGGGCCAGGAACACATCATGCTTGCGCGCCGCCCGCTCCCTACCGGCGAGTCCGGCCCGCTCCCCCGGCGTCAGATCACGGCGGATAGCCCGGTGCAGCGTCGTCAGCGACGGTGCATCTGCGGGCGGAGACTGCCGAGCGGCACGCACAACCAGCTCGCGGTGAACCGCCCGCACGTTCCCCTTCCACAGTGCCAGCAGTCCACGGACTACGGGCGTGATCGTGAACCTCGCATCGGCCCGGGACCGTGCGCCGGGGTAGGCGGCTGCGGTCTCATCGCTCTGAGCGGCAGCCAGCCACCGCCACACCGTGCGCTCCGACACCCCCAGCGCGTCCGCAGCCACCCGTACATGCCCTGCCGTCAGCTTCTTCCCCGCGCGCAGTGCGAGCAGCCGCCGCACGGCCGGACCACGCAGCGCCGTCCTCGACGCCGCAGGCAGTCCGCCGCCTGCGCGGACCGCGTCATCGTCCTCCATGTCAGCTCCCCTCACGCGGGTGGGACGTCGTCTATTGCCAGGTGCCGGAAACGCGCGACCGCCCTCCCGCCCGTGCAAAAGCGCTCCGGTCACAGCGGCGGCGCGACCCGCTTAAACAGCCGCCCCAGCAAAGCCCGGTTAACGACTGCGTCAGCAGTGGTGAGCAGCGCGTTCTGCAGGTGCGCAGTCAAAGCGGCCCACGTGCGGAACGTGCCGTGCGCGCACGACTGATCGATCCACGTCTGGCTCTGTTCACGTCGTAGGGCAGCGTTTCGACAGCAGTTCGGGAGGCACCTGCCCGCGTCCGATGTTCACGAGAACGGACATCACCGCAGTGGTGGCCGGCGGATCGCCGTCGACCGCGCCACGGCGGTCCCGGCAAAAGCGCTGGCTACGGGCGGAGGCCGCACCGGCCGTCGCGCCGTTGCCGACCGCGGGCGGGTGCCTCCCGTTCTCATGAACATCGGCTCTCGGGGTCACCAGGCGCCTCCCCGAGCCGTGAACAAGTGCTGCTCGAAGTCGTGAACAAAGCCACCACGTCAGATCCGAGGCCGGGACGGTGCGCCACAGCGGGTGGAAGCCGGTCATCGCGGCCGCTGCTTCCGTTGCGGCCAGGCGTGGAACCTCCTGCCACGCGCCGATGCGCGATGCCAGCTGCGGGAGCCGGGCCAGTGCCCGTTCGCTGCCCGCCCCGCACAGCACCAGCGTGATCCGCGTGCCGGGGTGGTCCCACAGGCTCTGCAGGTACTCCAGGCAGGGCACGGGCAGGCGCTGCGCCTCATCGACCACCAGCACCCGCGCCTCGCCCAGAGCCCCCGCCACCACGGCGTCGGCCCGCGCCGACGTGTGCGGGAAGCGGCCCGGCAGCGCCAGAGCGTCGAACACCGCCCGCCGCATGCCGGCCACCGACGGGCGCACCGGCACCGGCACCCACGTCACCTTCCAGCCCGGAGGCACTGCATGGAGCGCCATCCGCACGGCGACGGTCTTGCCCCGGCCCGGGTCGCCGAACACACACACCGCGCCCTGAACCGCCATCGCCTGCCCGGCCGCCTCGGCCACCGCCCGCACCGACGACGTCCGCACCAGACGCGCTTCAGCCCAGCCGTGACCTCACCCCACACGCCCGGCTCGCTCACCCCACGCCCTTCCGACCGCGGACACCGACACCCACCACGGTGCAGCCGCGCACCCCTCGGAAGGATCAGAAGTACCGTTCCTGAGACAGCGGAGCGGAGCGGGGTGTACCACCCCATGACAGCTGTTGCCCGCGCATGCACCACCCCACTGCAGTGACCCCGCCCTCGCTCAAGGGCCGACCAGCGACAACGCACCGGCCTGACATGCCGTCACTGACACCACTCCACTGACACCAACCCCGGCACATCGCA
>NZ_NBCN01000054.1:0-8512 GCF_002099185.1 Streptomyces sp. CB03238
AGGGGACGCGGGCACCCCGATCCGGATCGGCGTCAACGCGGGCTCCCTCGACAAGCGGCTGCTGGAGAAGTACGGCAAGGCCACCCCGGAGGCGCTGGTGGAGTCCGCGCTGTGGGAGGCCTCCCTCTTCGAGGAGTACGGCTTCCGGGACATCAAGATCTCGGTCAAGCACAACGACCCGGTCGTGATGATCGCGGCGTACCGGCAGCTCGCCGCGGCGTGCGACTACCCGCTGCACCTCGGCGTCACCGAAGCAGGCCCCGCCTTCCAGGGCACCATCAAGTCGGCCGTCGCCTTCGGTGCCCTGCTCAGCGAGGGCATCGGCGACACGATCCGCGTCTCCCTCTCGGCCCCCCCGGCCGAGGAGGTCAAGGTCGGCATCCAGATCCTGGAGTCCCTCAACCTCCGCCAGCGGCGCCTGGAGATCGTCTCCTGCCCCTCGTGCGGCCGCGCCCAGGTCGACGTCTACAAGCTGGCCGACCAGGTCAGCGCCGGCCTCGACGGCCTGGAGGTGCCGCTGCGCGTCGCGGTCATGGGCTGTGTCGTCAACGGCCCCGGCGAGGCCCGCGAGGCGGACCTGGGGGTCGCTTCCGGCAACGGCAAGGGCCAGATCTTCGTCAAGGGCGAGATCATCAAGACCGTGCCCGAATCCAAGATCGTGGAGACCCTCATCGAAGAGGCGATGAAGATCGCCGAGCAGATGGAGAAGGACGGCGTCATGTCCGGAGAGCCCGCCGTCACCGTGAGCTGACCGCAGCAGAGAGGGGCCCGAGCGTGACGATTCTCGAGACCATCCGGGGGCCGCGCGACCTCAAGGCGCTTGACAGCGCGAAGCTCGACGAACTGGCCGAGGAGATCCGGCAGTTCCTGGTCCATGCCGTGGCGCGGACCGGGGGCCACCTCGGCCCCAACCTGGGCGTCGTGGAACTCACCATCGCCCTGCACCGGGTCTTCGACTCGCCCGTCGACCGCGTCCTGTGGGACACCGGCCACCAGAGCTACGTACACAAACTGCTCACCGGCCGGCAGGACTTCTCCAAGCTGCGCGGCAAGGGCGGCCTGTCCGGCTACCCCTCCCGTGAGGAGTCCGAGCACGACGTCATCGAGAACTCCCACGCCTCCACCGTGCTGGGCTGGGCCGACGGTCTCGCCAAGGCACGCGACCTGCGTGGCCGGACCGACCACGTCGTCGCCGTCATCGGCGACGGCGCGCTCACCGGCGGCATGGCGTGGGAGGCGCTCAACAACATCGCCGCCGCCAAGGACCGGCCGCTGATCATCGTCGTCAACGACAACGAGCGCTCCTACGCACCGACGATCGGCGGCCTCGCCGGCCACCTCTCCACCCTCCGTACCACCGACGGCTACGAACGCTTCCTGGCCTGGGGCAAGGACGTCCTGCGCCACACGCCCGTCATCGGGCCGCCGCTGTACGGGTCGCTGCACGGTGCCAAGAAGGGGTTCAAGGACTTCATCGCCCCCCAGGGCATGTTCGAGGACCTCGGCCTGAAGTACGTCGGCCCCATCGACGGGCACGACATCGCGGCCGTCGAGTCGGCGCTGCGCCGCGCCAAGCGGTTCCACGGCCCCGTCCTCGTCCACTGCCTGACCCAGAAGGGCCACGGTTACGGGCCCGCCCTGGAGGACGAGGCCGACCGGTTCCACGCCGTCGGGGCCATGGACCCGCTGACCTGCGAGCCGCTCACGCCCGCCGCAGGCCCGTCCTGGACGTCCGTGTTCGGCGACGCGATCGCCGAGATCGGCGCCGAACGGCCGGACGTCGTCGCCCTCACCGCCGCGATGCTGCACCCGGTGGGGCTGACGAAGTTCGCCGAACGGTTCCCCGACCGGGTGTGGGACGTCGGCATCGCCGAGCAGCACGCCGCCGTCTGCGCGGCCGGGCTCGCGACCGGCGGCCTGCACCCGGTCGTCGCCGTCTACGCCACCTTCCTCAACCGCGCCTTCGACCAGCTGCTGATGGACGTCGCCCTGCACAGGTGCGGCGTCACCTTCGTCCTGGACCGGGCGGGCGTCACCGGCGTGGACGGGCCTTCGCACAACGGCATGTGGGACCTGTCCGTGCTCCAGGTCGTGCCCGGGCTGCGGATCGCCGCCCCGCGCGACGCCGAGCAACTGCGCGCACAACTGCGCGAGGCGGTGGACGTGGCCGACGCGCCCACCGTGCTGCGCTTCCCGAAGGAGCCGGTGGGGCCCTCCCTGCCCGCCACCGGACGGATCGGCGGCATGGACGTCCTGCACCGGGCGGACGACCCGGACGTGCTGCTGGTGGCCGTCGGCGTCATGGCGCCCGTGTGCCTCGGGGCGGCCGAGCTGCTGGCCGGGCGCGGCATCCGCTGCACCGTCGTCGACCCGCGCTGGGTCAAGCCCCTCGACGAGCAGCTCGCCCCGCTGGCCGCAGGGCACCGGCTGGTCGCCGTCGTCGAGGACAACAGCCGCAGCGGGGGAGTGGGCTGGGCGGTCGGGCAGGCGCTGCGCGACGCCGGGGCCGACGTACCGCTGCGGACCTTCGGCATCCCGGAGCAGTTCCTGGCACACGCCAAGCGCGGCGAGGTGCTGGCCGACATCGGGCTCACCCCGGTCGAGATCGCGGGACGGATCAGCGGAGCGCTGGCACGCACGTCGGCACGCAAGGAGAACGACGCATGAGCAAGAAGTTCGATCTGACGGCGCTGCTCGCCGACCGGGGCGCCGAGGGCTACGACCTGCACGCCCGTCACCTCAACCCCCAGCTGTCGCGCATGCTCCATACGATCGGCTTCGACAAGGTCTACGAGCGCGCCGAGGGCGCCTACTTCTGGGACTCCGACGGCAACGACTACCTCGACATGCTCGCCGGCTTCGGCGTCATGGGGCTGGGCCGGCACCACCCCGTCGTACGCAAGGCCCTCCACGACGTCCTCGACGCGGAGCTGCCCGACCTCACCCGCTTCGACTGCCCGCCCCTGCCGGGCCTGCTCGCCGAGAAGCTGCTGACGTACTCGCCGCACCTGGAGCGGGTGTTCTTCTCCAACAGCGGAACGGAGGCGGTGGAGACCGCGCTGAAGTTCGCCCGGTACACCACCGGCCGGCCGCGCGTCCTGTACTGCGCGCACGCCTTCCACGGGCTGACCACCGGCTCGCTCTCGGTCAACGGGGAGAGCTGCTTCCGCGACGGCTTCGACCCGCTGCTGCCGGACACCGCCATCGAGCTGGGCGACCTGTCCGCGCTGGAGCGGGAGCTGAAGCGGGGCGACGTGGCCGCCCTCATCGTCGAGCCCATCCAGGGCAAGGGTGTGCACGAGACCCCGCCCGGGTTCCTGCGCGCCGCCCAGGACCTGCTCCGCAAGCACAAGGCGCTCCTCATCGCCGACGAGGTGCAGACCGGCCTCGGCCGGACCGGCACCTTCTACGGCTACCAGCACGAGGACGGTGTCGAGCCGGACCTGGTGTGCGTCGCCAAGGCGCTGTCCGGGGGCTATGTGCCGGTCGGCGCCACCCTCGGCACGGACGAGATCTTCAAGAAGGTGTACTCGTCGATGGACCGGGTGCTCGTCCACTCGGCCAGCTTCGGGGCGAATGCCCAGGCGATGGCGGCGGGGCTGGCGGTGCTGTCCGTCCTCGAGGACGAGGAGATCGTGGCGAACGCCCGGCGGACCGGAGAGCTGCTGAAGTCACGGCTCGCCGCGCTCGTCGACCGCTACGAGATGCTGTACGAGGTGCGCGGCCGCGGCCTGATGATCGGGATCGAGTTCGGCCGCCCGTCCTCGCTCGGGCTGCGCAGCCGCTGGACCATGCTTCAGGCGGCCCGCAAGGGCCTGTTCGCCCAGATGGTCGTGGTCCCGCTGCTGCAGCGGCACCGGATCCTCACCCAGGTCTCCGGCGACCGGCTCGAGGTGATCAAGCTGATCCCGCCACTGATCATCGGCGAGCGGGAGGTCGATCGGTTCGTCGAGGCGTTCACCACCGTCATGGACGAGGCGCACAGCGGTGGCGGCCTGATCTGGGACTTCGGCAGGACGCTGGTGAAGCAGGCCATCGCCAACCGCTGACTTCTGGCGGAAGGGAGGCATGACCACTTCCTCCGCGGCCGGGCGGTCCGCGGCCGGGCCGTCGCGCGGCCGGGCCGTCCCACGCGTCGTCCGCCGCGCTGCCGGACGTCACGCCCCAGCGGCGGGCGCTGCGGCGGGGGCCGCACCCTGGGGCCGCCGCACAGCGCGCCGGGCTGTCCCCGGCGCACCTGTCACGGCTGGAGACCGGCCGCCGGATCCGTCGCTGCACGATGCTGCTCGGGTTCGCCCGCGTCTACGGTACGGCCGCTTCCGCTCTTCGAGCGCGGCGCCGGACAGGCGATCAGCGCGCTCGTCTCAGCCCTCGTCGAGAAGGCGCTCGCGCAGCCGCTCCCGGGTCTCGGGGCTGAGCTTCAGCCCCTCGGTCAGGTAGCGGTCGGTCGAGCCCCAGGTCTCCTCGATGGTCGAGAACGCCGCCGCCAGGTACTCGATGCGGGCGTCGAACAGCGGGCTGAGCAGCTCCATGACCTCCGGCGACATACCGGCCGGGGAGCTGTCGCTGCGGCGTACCTTGTAGCGGCGGCGCGGGTCGTTGGACTTGAGGTAGTCCTCCTCGATCGCCTCGCGCTCGACGCCGACGGCCAGCAGGGACACCGCTATGGACAGCCCGGCCCGGTCCTTGCCGGCCGCGCAGTGCATCAGGGCCGGGACGCTGTCCTCGGCGAGCGCGTGGAGGACCCGGCTGTGCTCGGCGGTGCGCTCCTTGATGATCATGCGGTACGAGGCCGTCATCCGGGCCGCCGCCTGGCCGTCCGCCAGGATCGAGCGCAGCTGGTCGATGTCGCCGTCGCGGACCATGATCCAGAACTCGGCGCCGTCGGCCGGGTCGGAGAGCGGGATGTTCACGTTCCGTACGCCGGGCAGGTCGACGTCCGGGCCTTCGAGCTTCTGGTCGGCGGCGTTGCGGAAGTCGAAGATCGTGTGCAGCCCGAGACCCGCGAGGAAGGCCGCGTCCTCGCCGGTGGCGTGCGCGAGGTGGCCGCTGCGGTAGAGCCTGCCCTGGCGCACGCGCCGGCCGTCCACGGTCGGAAGCCCGCCGACGTCACGGAAGTTGCGCACTCCGGTCAGCTCGGGCTCGATCGACGGGACCTGCGGCAGCTGCTGCGTCACGGGGGCTCCTGACGTGTGTGTGGTCGGCGCCGGCGGCCGACGATTGTCGCGTTCCGACGATACGACATGGGTTCGTCGGGCACGACGGGGGGATCTGTCCTACTACGCCATGGTTTGGCTGCCCGGCTGTGAAGGCGGTGGGATTGAGAAGTCTCGTCAAGGAATGACACTTCTGTCCGTATTAGGGCATTAGATATAACGTGCCCTGGTCGCAAGGGAGATGGGCAGGACCACGTGAGCAGCGTCATAACCGTGACCGTCCGTGGCGGGGCGCCCTTCATGAATTCCGTGCACACAAAGGGAATACATGATCCGTAATCCACGGAGGGTGACCGGAATTCCGGCGCGGCCGCATCGCTCGGAATGCCGGGGAGAAAGCAGCGGCTTGTTCACGTCGAGCCGCCTCGCTTACGGTCACGGCAATCCGGCCGGACCGCCGAATCCTGCCGCCGGTCGGAATTCCCACCCACCCACGCGTGGCAGGAGCGGGGGACCCAGGTAGTACGCCGACCCCGGAATTCCGGGACCGGCTCGGGGTGAAGTCGCGTCCACGGCGCGGCCGGACAACTCCAGTCCGAACCCGACAGCTCACCTCGCAGGCGCCGGAGAGGAATTCGCCATGCCCGCGAAGGGTAAGCACCGCCGTCCCAAGTCCAGCTCCATTACGCGTGGTTTCGTCGCCGCCGGTACCGGTGGCGCAGCCATCGCCCTCCCGCTGCTCGGCGCCACCGGCGCGCACGCCGCGGAGAAGGCCGCCCCGGCCGCCGCTCCGCAGCAGGCCGTCGCCGCCGCGGCCACCGCCGCCAAGGCCGCCCCCGCAGCCCCGGCGAAGAAGGCCGCGCCGCGCACGTACACCGTGGTCGCCGGCGACTACCTCTCCAAGATCGCCCGCAACAAGAACGTCAAGGGCGGCTGGCAGAAGCTGTACCAGGACAACCGCCAGGTCATCGGCGAGGACCCGTCGCTGATCCTCCCGGGCATGAAGCTCACGCTCGGCGTCAAGTCCACGGCGGCTCCGGCGAAGGCCGCCCCGGCCAAGCCGAAGGCCGACGAGACCCGCACCGAGAGCCGCGCCTCGCGCTCCGCCGCCAAGGCCGAGGCCCCGGCGGCCTCGGGCTTCACCGCCCCGGTCTCCGCCGGTGTCACCACCCCCTACCGTGCCTCCGGCTCGATGTGGTCCTCCGGCTACCACACCGGTGTCGACTTCGCCGCCTCCTCCGGCACCAGCGTCAAGGCCGTCGGCGCGGGCACCGTCGTGTCGGCCGGCTGGAGCGGCGCGTACGGCAACGAGGTCGTCATCCAGCACGCCGACGGCACCTACTCGCAGTACGCCCACCTCTCCTCGCTGACCGTCTCCTCCGGTCAGACCGTGAGCGGCGGCCAGGAGATCGGCCTGTCCGGCTCCACCGGCAACTCCAGTGGCCCGCACCTCCACTTCGAGATCCGCACCAGCCCCAGCTACGGCTCGGACATCGACCCGCTGGCGTACCTCCGCCAGCACGGCGTCTCCATCTGACGACGGCTCTGAGCGAGAGCACTCCGCCCGGCACCGCCTCCCGGTGCCGGGCGGAGCCGTATTCCGGGCTTGGGTGAATCTTGACCGGTGGTAAAAATCACTCCCCGTCAACCCCTCCTTACGGTCGCGTAGGTCACATCACCGGGTGAATGATGTGCTCCCGTGGCAGACGATTCGAGATTCAGAGACAGTGACGTATTCGGGTCGTACGCGGCGATCGGTGACAGCTTCACCGAGGGCGTCGGAGACCCTGGGCCCGACGGAACGTTCGCCGGCTGGGCGGACCGCCTCGCGGTGCTGCTCGCCGACCGGCTCCCGGAACCCGAGGAGTTCCGGTACGCCAACCTCGCCGTGCGCGGGCGGCTCCTCGACCAGATCGTGGAGGAGCAGGTGCCGCGGGCCAAGGAACTCGCCCCCGACCTGGTGACCTTCTGCGCGGGCGGCAATGACATCATCCGGCCGGGCAGCGACCCGGACGACGTCGCCGAGCGCTTCGAACGAGCGGTCGCCGACCTGACGTCCGCGGTCGGCACGGTCCTGGTGACGACCGGGTTCGACACCCGCACCGTGCCGGTGCTGCGCCGGCTGCGCGGCAAGATCGCCACGTACAACGGGCACGTCCGCGCCGTCGCGGACCGCTACGGCTGCCCCGTCCTGGACCTGTGGTCCCTCAAGACCGTCCAGGACAGGCGGGCCTGGGACGCCGACCGGCTGCACCTGTCGCCCGAGGGTCACACCCGCGTCGCCCTCCGGGCCGGTCAGGTCCTGGGCGTCGACGTCCCCGCCGACCCGGACCAGCCCTGGCCGCCCCTTCCGCCGCGCGGCCCCCTCGAACTCCGCCGCGACGACATCCAGTGGGCGCGCGAGTACCTGGTCCCGTGGATCGGCCGCCGCCTGCGCGGCGAATCCTCCGGCGACCACGTCTCGGCCAAGCGCCCGGACCTGCTCCCGCTGTAGGTAACGGGGGACTTGGGCGCCTCCTTGAACGGGGGCTCCCTGGGGCGGGCCTTCCGGCGCCGGGCTCCTGGGCGGGCCTTCCGGACCCGCGCCCTGGCACGGGCGCCGGGCCATCAGGCGCCGGGCGGACCAGACGTGCCGGACGCGCCCGGTGCGCTGGGCGTGTCGCGCGCGTTCGACGTGCCGGGGGCGACGGGCGGGACCGCCGGGTGGCCGAGTTCGCGAGTGAGGGCTTCGTCCGCCCAGGCCAGCATGGCGGCGCGGGAGAAGGCCGCCGCGTACGCGGTCATCTGCACGGCCAGGCCGTCCAGGAACGCGGTCAGCCGCCAGGCCGCCGCCTCGGGGTCCTCGCAGCGGAACTCGCCCGCCGCCGCGCCTTCCGCGAGCACCTCGGTCAACGCCGCCTTCCACTGCCGGTCGAGGTCCTGGGCCACATCCCGCAGCGCGGGTTCGCGCAGAGCCGCGGCCCAGCCCTCGATCCACAGGCGCCATCCCTTGGCCCGGCCGGTCGGCGCGTACCAGTGGACGGCCGCCCGCAGCCGGCGGGCCGCCGTCGTCCGGCGGCCCAGCAGGCGGCGGAGGTGCGCGAGGTCGCCCTCGGCGGCGTACGCGAAGGCCGCCGCCACCAGCTTCTCCTTGGTCGAGAAGTGGTACAGGACGAGTGCGTTGCTCACGCCCAGCGCCGACGCCACGTCGGCGATCCGCACGGCCGCCACACCGCGCGCCTCGATCTGCGCGACGGCGGCCCGCAGCAGCTCCTCCCGCCGCTCCGCCACGCTCAACCGCACTCTGCCCACGCCGCCACCCTAGGTGTGCTGTCTGGAGAGGTTGGTGCCGCGGCTGGCAGGTGTTTGGCCGCCGA
>NZ_NBCN01000055.1:0-4474 GCF_002099185.1 Streptomyces sp. CB03238
GGTGACGGTGTCCGTGCCGGCGGGCGCGGAGGGGGGGTGCGCGGTGCTGGTGGTGGAGAACGACGGGGTGGATGGCGGTGCGGGTGTTGGGGCGGAGGCGGGTGCTGGTGGGGGTTTTGGGTCGGGGGCGGGTGGGGGGTCGGGTGCGGGTGCCGGGTCGGGGCTGGCCGGGCTGCGGGAGCGGCTGGCGGCGCTGGACGGGACGCTGGAGGCCGGGTGGGTGAGCGGCGGGCGGTTCCGGGTGACGGCGCGGGTGCCGGTCGGGGCGTCGGGGACGGGGTCGGCCGGGGCGGCCGTTGCGGAGGCGGCGTGGTGATCACTCCCGTACGCGTACTGCTGGCCGATGACGAGCACCTGATACGGGGGGCGCTGGCCGCCCTGCTCGGCCTGGAGGACGATCTCGTGGTGGTCGCCGAGGCGGCGTCCGGGCCCGAGGCGCTCGCCATGGCGCGGGCGCACCGGCCGGACGTCGCGGTGCTGGACCTGCAGATGCCGGGCGCCGACGGTGTGAAGGTCGCCACATCGCTGCGGGCCGAGCTGCCCGGGTGCCGGACCATGATCGTGACCGGTCACGGCCGTCCCGGGCACCTGAAGCGGGCCCTCGCGGCGGGGGTGCGGGGCTTCGTACCGAAGACGGTCAGCGCCCAGCGGCTCGCCGAGATCATCCGTACCGTCCATGCCGGAAACCGTTACGTCGACCCCGAGTTGGCCGCCGACGCGATCTCCGCCGGCGACTCGCCGCTGACCGCGCGGGAGGCGGAGGTGCTGGAGCTGGCGGGGGACGGGGCACCGATCGCGGAGATCGCGCAGCGCGCCTCCCTGTCGCCCGGGACCGTACGGAACTACCTGTCGTCGGCCGCCTCGAAGCTGGGCGCCGAGAACCGTCATGCGGCGGCGCGGCTCGCCCGCGAGCGAGGTTGGGTATAGTGGTTTCGCGCTACGGCGCATGCGGACGTAGCTCAGTTGGTAGAGCGCAACCTTGCCAAGGTTGAGGTCGCGAGTTCGAGCCTCGTCGTCCGCTCAGATGGAAGCCCCCCGGCCGGTCGGCCGGGGGGCTTCGTCGTGTCTCAGGTCCAGCTGGTGCCGGTGAGCAGCTCGTACGCCTCCAGGTACTTCGCGCGGGTCGCCTCCACCACCTGCTGCGGGAGGGGCGGCGGGGGCTGCTCGCTCGTGCGGTCCCAGCCGGAGGCCGGCGAGGTCAGCCAGTCGCGTACGTACTGCTTGTCGTACGAGGGCTGGGCGTGGCCCGGCTCCCAGGTGTCGGCCGGCCAGAACCGGGAGGAGTCCGGGGTCAGCACCTCGTCGGCGAGGACCAGGCCGTCGCCGTCGTGCCCGAACTCGAACTTGGTGTCCGCGAGGATGATCCCCCGGTCCCGGGCGATGTCGCGAGCGCGGGAGTAGATCGCGAGGGTCGACTGGCGCAGCTGGGCGGCGGTCTCCGCGCCGACCTGGCGGGCGACCTCCTCGTACGACACGTTCTCGTCGTGGTCGCCGACGGCCGCCTTGGTGGCGGGCGTGAAGATCGGCGCGGGGAGCTCGGAGCCGTCGGTGAGGCCTTCGGGGAGGGCGAGGCCGCAGACCGTACGGGACTCCTTGTACTCGGCGAGGCCGGAGCCGGTGAGGTAGCCGCGCGCCACGCACTCGACCGGGACCATGCGCAGCGACCGGCAGATCAGGGTGCGGCCCGCCCAGTCGGCGGGGGCGCCGGCGGGCAGCTCGGTGGAGATGACGTGGTTGGGGATGAGATCGGCGAGCCGGTCGAACCACCAGAGCGAGAGCTGCGTGAGGACACGGCCCTTGTCCGGGATCTCGGTGGGCAGCACCCAGTCGTAGGCGGACATGCGGTCACTGGCGACCATGACGAGGTCGCCCGCCTCGTTCTGGTACAGGTCGCGCACCTTGCCGGTGTGCAGATGCACCAGGCCCGGGACCTGGAGCGGCTCGGGCTTTTCGACGAATCCGGACACGGTTCCTCCCCGTGGTTCTGTCCAATCAGCTCCGATTCTCCCGCATGCGGGGCCGGGCTTTGGCCAGGGGTCTCGCGGATCGCACGGGATGGTCGGGAAGGATCTTCGGGACGAGGCTCGCGTGGGTGTCGGCGCCGGTGCCGGAGCGAGACTCTCACCAGGTGCGTTCTAGTCCCGTTTGCAGATGCGGTCCAGGAGGTTGGCTGTGGCGCGCTGGATACGGAGGTCGACATGACCCGGCCGGTCCAGGGCGGGCGACCAGGCGAAGGTGCCCGAGGCGAACACCAGGGCGCCGGAGGGCGCGCGGTAGAGGGAGGTCTCCTGGTGGCGCACGTTGTTCTCGCCGTCCCGGTAGGGGGAGTGGGCGAGCAGGATGCGGCGCCGGTGCTCGGGGAGGGCGGTGCGCGGGAAGTACCGGTCGGCCTCGCCGGCGACCAGGCCGGGCAGTTCGTCGCCCTCGCCGGCGCCGGTGGCGTCCCAGAGCCAGTGCTCGGCGTTGCGGACGACCATCGGGTGCGGCTCGGGGACCCGGCCCGCGTACTGGATGCCGAGCAGCTGCTGCTCGGGGCGGTCGATCTCGCGCCACAGGGCCGGTTTGCCCGGGCCCCGGCGTTTTCGGCAGGTGAGGAGGCGGTCGGGGACGCCGGAGGGGGAGGGCGCCAGCTCGACCTGCCAGTACATGGTGTTGGCGGAGAGGAACACCAGCGAGGTGCCCTGATCGCGGGCCTGCTCGACGGTACGGCGCATGGGGGCGGACCAGTACTCGTCGTGGCCGGGGAAGACCAGGCCCCGGTAGCGGGTCGGGTCGATGCGGCCGGCGTGCAGGTCGCGGGCGTCGGCGTACGCGAGGTCGTAGCCGTACCGCTCGGCCCAGCGGATGAAGTCGTAGGCGTGCCCGACGTGGAGCGGCAGCCCGGCCCCGGCGTACGGGCGGTCGAAGGAGACGGTCGTCGCCGCGTCCTCCTCGCCGAGGAGGCGGCCGTCCTCGTCCCAGGCGTGGTAGAGGCTGGCGCCGGTGCGGCCGTCCTCCGGGTAGAGGTTGTAGGCCTGCCAGGTGACGTCCGGGAGCAGCAGGAGCAGGTCGGCGGGATGGCTGTCGCGGACGGTGAAGGGGATGTGGGAGCGGTAGCCGTCGGCGGTGGTCAGGACGGCCACGTACGCGCCGATCGACCAGTAGGAGGGGACCTGGAGCCGCCAGGAGAGCCACCAGTGGTGGCAGGAGACGGTCCGGTCGGCGGTGAGCGGGGGTGGCTGGACGATGCCGGCCAGGCGCGGGCTGGTGGTGATCTTGGCGGCACCGTCGCCCGCGTAGTGACCGATCCGATAGATGTCGACCGAGAACTGCTGGGGTGGGTCCACGGTGATGTGGAAGTCGATCGCCTCGCCGGGGGCGACCGCGCCGGTGGAGGAGAAGCCCTTGATCTGGCGGCGTACGTCGTCGGCGGAGCGCGGCCCGCCGTGGCCGCCGCGCGCGAGGGCGGGGTCGGCGTACCAGGGGACGACCTGGCCGGTGTCGCCGAAGTACTGCTCGCTGCCGCGCAGCCACGGCAGCGGGCCCTGGCCGAACGGGTCCGTCACGGCATGGGCGAGGGCTCCCGATTCCCACCGCCGAATCTGTTCCGCCCCCATGTGCGCCCCTCCCTCGACTCCCCCGCGACTGTCAGTGCCGATCCCAGCACATCACATAACGCACGCACTCCGTCACCGTTCGTCGTTAATTGGCGAGAACGGAACGTGGCATTCCGTTCGTGGCGCGCCGGTCGCGCGTCGGCTCCGTGTCCCGCGCGTCGGTCAGACGAGACGGACGGGCTTCTCGGGACGTACGCCGACGGTCGCCAGCCAGGAGCGGAGCGGCTCGGGGTCGGCATCCTCTATGAGCGTCATGACGCGGGCGGCGAGGTCCGGGTGCCGCTTGCCGCCCACGAGGAGGGTCGGCCCGTCGAGCCAGTCCAGCCCGGGGGCGGCGCCGGCGGTGTCGACGGCGGCGCAGCACACCATGGCGGTCACGTGATCGGCCAGCAACTCCCGCCCGCTGCGGGGCGGCTGCAACGGGAACAGTGGCAGCGCGTCGCCCCCGGGCCCCCACGCGGCGTGGTCCAGGTCGCCGGGTACGGACATGGGGGGTGGTGGGGTGCCGGCGCCTGCGGGGGCACCGGGGGCGGGGGCGGGGCCTTTCGGGGCGTCGGGTGGCGTGTTTGCGCCTCCGCCGGGGCGGGCGTCCGGGCCGTTCGGGGCGGTACGGACATCGCGGGGCGCCGGCCCCTGGGCGGCGGCGCCCCCCCGGGCCGGGTCCCCGACCGGAACAGCCGCCGAACCCCGCGGCACGGCTGCCGTCCCGGCCGGGGCGATGCCCATGGCAGACGCCGCGCCCGCGGCGGGGGCGGTGCCGGTGGCGGGGGCGGTGCCCGTCGCGCGGGCGGCGCCCGTCGCGCGGGCGGTGCCCGTCGCGCGGGCGGTGCCCTCGGCGGGGCTTGCGTCCGTGCTGGGGCCCACGCCCGTCGCGGGGA
>NZ_NBCN01000056.1:0-3406 GCF_002099185.1 Streptomyces sp. CB03238
CCTTCCAACGCGAACGCTACTGGCTGGAGGCATCCCGGTCCCGAGCGGGCGACATGCGCTCGACGGGCCTCTCGTCCGCCGGGCACCCGCTGCTGGCGGCCACCGTCGAACTGGCCGACGACGGGCGCGTGCTGTTCACCTCCCGCCTGTCCCTCGCCACCCACCCCTGGCTGGCCGAGCACTCGGTCCGTGGCCGTGCGGTCGTGCCGGGAGCCGCCTTCGTCGAGTTGGCGGTACGGGCGGGCGACGAGGTCGACTGCGCCACCGTGGCGGAGCTGACCCTCAGCTCACCGCTGGTGCTCCCCGAGACCGGCGCCGTGCGGGTCCAGCTGACGGTCGACGCGGCGGACGGCGCCGGCCATCGACGGTTCGGCGTGTTCGCACAGGAGGAGGACCGCGACGGCACCTGGACGCGCCACGCCGAGGGCGTCCTCACCCCGGAGCCCGCCGACGACGCGTTCACACTGAGCCAGTGGCCCCCACGGGACGCCGACCCGGTCGAGCTGACGGGACTGTACGAACGCCTCGACGAGCAGGGACACGGCTACGGACCGCTGTTCCAGGGGCTCAAGGCCGCCTGGCACGGGCGGGACGGCGAGGTGTTCGCCGAGGTCGCCCTGCCCGAGGGTGTGGACGCGACCCCGTACGGCATCCACCCGGCGCTGCTCGACGCCGCCCTGCACACCACCCACACCAGAGAGCAGGGAGCGGGGCTCCGCCTCCCGTTCTCCTGGACCGGGATCAGCCTCACCGCCGAGGGCGCGTCCCGCCTGAGGGTCGCCCTCACCAGGCTCGGCGACGACACCGTGTCACTCCGGCTCGCCGACCCCACCGGTGCGCCCGTCGCCTCCGTGGCGTCACTGCTCCTGCGCGCCGACGCCACGCGGGAACCGGGGAGCAGCGCGAGGACCACCACCGCGCCCCTGTACGAGATCGAGTGGATGTCCGCGCCGACACCGGGCATGGACGGCGCACCCGTTACATGGGGCGAGGCCACCGACGCGGCGGGGCTCGACGCGCTCGCCGCGGCCGGAGCCGTCCCGGACGCCGTCCTGGTGCCGTGCCCGCCCCTCGGCGGCCCCCTCGCCGAGGCCGCCCGCACGGTCACCCACCGCGCGCTGGCGCTGATGCGGCGCTGGCTGGCCGACGACCGGTTCGCGGCGTCCCGCCTGGTGTTCGTGACCCAAGGGGCCATGACCACCGCGCCCGGTGAAGAGGCGGGGGACCCGCCCCACGCCGCGCTCTGGGGTCTGGTGCGCTCCGCCCAGACCGAGCACCCGGACCGCTTCGTCCTGATCGACGCCGAAGCCGGTATGGAGCCCGGACACCCGCTCCTGGCAGCCGCGCTCGCCACCGGTGAGCCGCAGCTGGCCCTGCGTGGCACCGCCGTACGGGTACCCCGTCTGGCGCGGACGCCGCACCCGCGGACCCAGCGCGCCCACCTCGACCCCGAAGGCACCGTCCTGATCACCGGGGCGACCGGTGCGCTCGGCCGGGTCGTCGCCCGTCACCTGGTGACCGCGTACGGTGCCCGGCATCTGCTGCTGGCCGGGCGCCGGGGCCCGGACGCCCCCGGCGCGGCCGGTCTCCTCGCCGAACTGCAGGAGTTGGGCGCCCGCGTCACCCTGGCGGCCTGCGACACCGGCGACCGGGACGCACTCGCCGCCCTCCTGGCCGGCATACCCGAGGATCACCGGCTGACCGCCGTCGTGCACAGCGCGGGCGTCATCGACGACGGCGTCCTCGACGCCCTGACCCCCGAGCGTATCGACGCCGTTCTGCGGCCCAAGGTGGACGCCGCGGTCCATCTGCACGAACTGACCAGCGGCACGCCCCTCGACGCGTTCGTCGTCTTCTCCTCCGTCTCGGGTGCCCTCGGCGGGGCAGGCCAGGCCAACTACGCCGCTGCCAATGTCTTCCTCGACGCCCTGGCGGAGTACCGGCACGCCCTCGGCCTGCCCGCGACCTCGATCGCCTGGGGCCTGTGGGCCGAGCACGGCGGCATGGCCGCCGCCCTCGGCGAGGCGGACGTCAAGCGGCTGAACCGTTCCGGTGTCGCCCCGCTGACCACACAGGACGGACTGGCGCTCTTCGACGCGGCGCTCGCCGGCGACAGGACCGCGGTGGTCGCGGCGCGCATCGACACCGCGGCCTTGCGGGCCCACGGCTCCGGTCCCGTGCCCGCCGTTCTGCGCGGGCTGGTGCGCACCCCCGCCCGCCGCACCGCGAGCGTCGGCGACACCACGCTGACCCAACGCCTGCTCGCACTGCCCAAGAGCGCGCAGGTCGAGACGGTTCGGGAACTCGTCGCCACGGAGGTCGCGGCCGTACTCGGCCGAACTGCGCTCACCACGGCGGACGCCGACCAGTCCTTCGGTGACCTCGGGTTCGACTCGCTCACCGTGGTCGAGCTGCGCCACCGGCTCGCCGCCGCCACCGGGCTGCGGCTGCCCGCGGCCGTGGCCTTCGACTACCCGACCGTCCCCGCGCTGGCCACCCACATCCGCGACGAATTGCTCGGAACGGCCCTCCCCATTGCCGCGCGTGCCCCGCGCGCGGCCCGGGCCGCCGCCGACGACGAGCCGATCGCGATCGTGGCGATGAGCTGTCGCTACCCGGGCGGCGTCGCCTCCCCGGAGGACCTGTGGAGCCTGGTCCAAGAGGGCATCGACGCGATCGGTGAGTTCCCCACGGACCGTGGCTGGGACCTCGCCGGTCTCTTTGACGACGACCCGGACACGCCCGGTACCTCCTATGCGCGGCACGGTGGCTTCCTCACGGGCCCGGGCGACTTCGATCCGGCGTTCTTCGGCATGAGCCCGAGGGAGGCGCTGGCCACCGACCCGCAGCAGCGGTTGCTGCTGGAGGTGTCGTGGGAGGCGTTCGAGCGGGCCGGGATCGACCCGGTCTCGCTTCGCGGCAGCCGCACCGGCGTGTTCGCCGGTGTGATGCACCACGACTACGTGTCGCGGCTCGGCGGCGTCCCCGAGGAACTGGAGGGCTATGTGAGCACGGGGACCGCGGGCAGTGTCGCCTCCGGCCGGGTGTCCTACACCCTAGGGCTGGAGGGCCCCGCCGTGACCGTGGACACGGCGTGCTCGTCGTCGCTGGTCGCGCTGCACCTGGCGGCGCAGGCGCTGCGGCAGGGCGAGTGCGACCTCGCCCTGGCCGGCGGTGTGACCGTGCTCGCGTCACCCGAGACGTTCGTCGAGTTCTCCCGCCAGCGCGGCCTCTCCCCGGACGGCCGCTGCCGCGCCTTTGCCGCGGGCGCCAATGGTGTCGGCTGGTCCGAGGGCGCCGGCATGGTCCTGCTGGAGCGGCTCTCGGACGCGGTCCGCAACGGCCGCCCGATCATGGCCGTGGTGCGCGGCAGCGCGATCAACTCCGATGGTGCGTCGAATGGGTT